>NZ_JBJGZH010000003.1:0-236549 GCF_054050415.1 Geodermatophilus sp. SYSU D01180
CCCCCCCCCCCCCCCCCCCCCCCCCCCCCCCCCCCCCCCCCCCCCCCCCCCCCCCCCCCCCCCCCCCCCCCCCCCCCCCCCCCCCCCCCCCCCCCCCCCCCCCCCCCCCCCCCCCCCCCCCCCCACCGCGCGTCAGGTCAGGACGCCGGGGGACCCAGCGGCACGGGATCCGGCCCCGCGACGATCGGCGCGGTCACCGTGCCGACCCGCTCGACCGTCACCGCGACCTCCACGCCCGGCCGCAGCCACGGGTGCCGCTCCTCGCCGTGCAGCGACCGCAGCTCCAGCAGGCAGCCGGTGCCGACCGTGCCGCTGCCGACGACGTCGCCCGGCCGCAGCTCGGTGCCCCGCGAGGCGTAGGCGAGCATCTGCCCGAACGACCAGCGCACGTCGGCCCAGCTGCCACCGCCCTGCTTGACACCGTCGACCGCGGCCGCCATCCGCAGCGCGTAGCCGGCGCCGGAGCGGTACGGCTCGAGCTCGTCGGGCGTGACGAGGACCGGGCCGAGCGTCGTCGCGCCGTCCTTGCCCTTGGCGGGGCCCAGGCCGACCTGGGACTCCACGCCCTGCACGTCGCGGGCGCTCCAGTCGACGAACACCGTGTAGCCGGCGATCGCGGCCTCGGCCTGCTCCGGCGTGAGGTCCGACCCGCCCCGGCCGACGACCGCGGCGACCTCCACCTCGTAGTCGAACGCCGCGGAGCCGGGGGAGACCGGCACCGGCTCGCCGGACCCGCGCACCGCCGCCGGGTTGGTGAAGTAGAAGACCGGCTGCCGGAACCAGACCGGCGAGACCTCCCGGCCGAACGCGGCGGCGGCGTTGCGCGCGTGCTGCTCGAAGGACAGGAAGTCGCGGACCGACGGCGGCCGCGGCACCGGCGCCCGCAGCACCAGCCCGTCCTCCGGCACCACCT
The DNA here is from genome assembly GCF_054050415.1 of Geodermatophilus sp. SYSU D01180. NCBI lineage: Bacteria > Bacillati > Actinomycetota > Actinomycetes > Geodermatophilales > Geodermatophilaceae > Geodermatophilus > Geodermatophilus sp. SYSU D01180. Next base: position 914 of record NZ_JBJGZH010000003.1, read on the forward strand.
CGGCCGGGGTGCGCCCGGCCGCCGCGGCGAGGTCGGGGAGCAGGTCGACCAGCGCGGCGTCGAACCCGTGCACCCGCCCGTCGCGCAGCAGCCCGGCCCGCTCCGCGCCGTCGGACGGCGAGACGTAGGTGACCCAGCGCATCAGCTCTCCTCCCTCACGCCCGGCAGCCGATGGGGCCGCCGTGGAACGCCACCATGTCCGGCCAGATAGCGGTCAGCGGCAGCCGCTCGCCCGGGGGGCGCCCGTCGAGCTCGGCGTAGGCGCGGTGCAGGTTGCCCACCAGCCGCTCCGACTCCTGCCACCCGGCGTACGGGTTGTCCGCGTGCCGGCGGGCGGTCTCCAGCGGCGACCACCCGGCCGCGTGCCCCTCGCGCGCGGTCGCGTCGACGAAGGTGGCGTAGCCGGCGAGGTCGTCGAGCAGCCGGGGGACCTCCTCGCCGCGGCACACCGGGCCGTGCCCGGGCACCAGCACGTCGGGCTGCAGCGCGCGCAGCGCCTCGATCGCCCGCGGGTAGCCGGCCACGCTGCCCTCGGCGAGGAACGGCTGGCCGCCGGCGAAGGCGATGTCGCCCGCGAAGGCCACCCGCTGCTCGGGCAGCCACACGACGACGTCGCCGCGCGTGTGCGCCGGCCCGACCGCGTGCAGCTCCACCGCCCGCTCGCCGAGGTGCAGCGTCAGCGCGCCGGTGAACGTCAGGTCGGGCGGGCGCACCTCCAGGTGCCCGTAGTCGGGGCCGGTGAGCACCCGCGCGGCCAGCAGCCCGGCGGCGAGCTGGTCCTCCCGCGCGTGCACGTGCCCGACCACCGGGGTCTCGGCGGGCACCAGCCAGTTGCCGAAGGTGTGGTCGCCGTGGTGGTGGGTGTTCACCAGCGCCCGCAGCCGGCCCGGCGCCACCGACCCGACGGCGGCCAGCAGCGCGCGGTTGCGGGCCTCGGTCGAGGTGGTGTCCACCATCAGCCCCGTGCCGTCGTCGCCGGTGACCACGCCGGTGTTGTTGATCATCCAGCTGCCGTCGGGCTGCACGTAGGCGAAGACGCCGGGCGCCACCTGCTCGAGCGCCGCGGCCTCGATCGACGTCGTCACCGGGTCACTGTGCTGGGTTCGCGGCTGTGCGGGGAAGTCGCGGAGCATGCTCGTGCTCGGGGACAGCACCTTGCCGACGGGACAGATGTCTCACAGAGGTCCGTCCTCCGATTCGAGCTGCTCGACGATCTGCAGGGCGGTTTCCAGCTCACCATCCGATCGCGCGTTTTCACGCTTGGCGGCCTTGAGCGCGGCCTCCGCGTGTTCGCCCAGAAGTCGATCCGCTTCATCGAGGGCCAGCCACCGTCCATTCGCGCCGCGGGTGACTGCAGACCGCTGTTCCCAGTAGGCCAGAGCGATGTCCGCCTCAGCAGCCTTGATGTACAGCCAAGGCCGGATGTCCTGGAGTACGCGCACGCCACTACCCGCGCTTGCCTGCCAGTTCCAGGCTTGGTTCGCGTGCTGCCGGTTCATGAGGGAAAGCGAGCCACCCCAACGGGTCTGACACTTCTTCAGCAGGTCCGTCGACCGAGGCGTAGCCCGCTGGGTCACCTGGACACGGAGTGTGCGGCCGGGACGCACCTTGTTGCCGTTCCCGTAGATGCCGATGCTCCCCTCGCCGTCGAAGAACCCGGCGAAGTACGGCAGGAAAGCATCCACATCAGTCGCCCTTCACGTTCACGATCTGCCGCAGTTGGTGCTTCACCTCCACTAGATCAGCAGCGTCTGACATCACAACGTCAATGCTCTTGTACGCCTCGGGGTGCTCGTCGAGGAAGGCGTCCGAGCGGCCCCAGGCGATGCCGCTCATCCGCCGGTCGAGGTCGGCCCGGCTGAACCGCTTGCGCGCGGCCGACCGGGAGAACGCCCGCCCGGCGCCGTGCGGCGCGGAGGTGAGCGACGCGGCGTCGCCCTTGCCGACGACGACGTAGGACGCCGCGCCCATCGAGCCCGGGATGAGCCCCCACTGGCCGGGGCGCGCGGCGATCGCGCCCTTGCGGGACAGCCACACCTCGCGCCCGTAGTGGGTCTCCCGCTCGGTGTAGTTGTGGTGGCACTGGACCACCTGCTCGCGCCGCACCTCCTCGGTCAGGAACCGGGACACCTGGTCGGCGACGCGGTCCATCATCTCCTCGCGGTTGAGCGCGGCGAACCGCTGCGCCCAGCGCAGCGCCTCGATGTAGGCGTCGAACTCCGGCTCGCCCTCCGCCAGGTAGGCGAGGTCGCGGTCGGGGACGACGACGCCGCGGGCCCGCGTCCGCTCCTGCGCCACCCGGATGTGCTTGGACGCCAGCTTGTTGCCGACGCCCCGCGAGCCCGAGTGCAGGAACAGCCACACCCGGTCGGCCTCGTCGAGGGACACCTCGATGAAGTGGTTGCCCGAGCCGAGCGAGCCCAGCTGCAGCGGCCAGTCGCGCACGACGCCGTCGGCCTGGTCGGCGCCCGGCAGGCCGCGGAGCTCCTCGACCCGCGGCGCGGCCGTGTCGCGCACCTTCCGGTTGGCGCGGCCGGCCGACAGCGGCACGGCGCGGGCGATCTGCTCGTGCAGCACACCCAGGTCGCGGCCGCGGACGTCGTCGCCGGTGAACTGGGTGCGCACGGCCATCATCCCGCAGCCGATGTCCACGCCGACCGCCGCCGGGATGATCGCGCCGTCGGTCGGGATGACCGAGCCGACGGTCGCGCCGAGCCCCAGGTGGGCGTCGGGCATGAGCGCCACGTGCGGGTGGATGAACGGGAGCGAGGCGGTGCGCTCGGCCTGCTCGCGGGTGGCGTCCTCGAGGATCGACGCCCAGCTGAGCAGCCTCTCGCTGATCTTCTCCATCGTCCTTTCTCTCTGTGGGTGCAGGGCCCGGTCCCCGCGGTCGAACGGAGGGCCGGGGCAGTCAACGCGCTCGGCTCGCGCAGCGCGAGCGGATTACCCGGGGACCCCGCCGCGGGGAACTCCCTCGGCTTCCGGGCGGCGCGGCACTAGCCTCGGCGCCCTCGCGCGACCACCTCGCCGTGGCGCGCGGCGGCCCCCGTCCGCGCCGCGGTGCCCCGCCCACCGTCCGAGGGGAGACCGGGATGACCACGACACTCAGCGCCGCCGAGCTGGCCGAGCGGTACCTGCGCGGCTGGCAGGACCACGACGGGGACGCCGTCGCCGCGACCTTCGCCGACGACGGCGTCTACACCGACCCCTCGTTGCCGGAGCCCCTGCCGAAGGGCGCGGTCGCCGGGTTCGTGTCCGGCTTTCTGGCGGCCTTCCCCGACCTGACGCTGACCGTCGAGGACCTGGTCGGCGAGGGCTCCCGGGCGTACGTCCGCTGGCGCATCCAGGGCACCAACAGCGGCGTGCTGCCGGGCCTGCAGGCGCCGACCGAACGCCGCTGCGAGCTGCCCGGGGTCGACCTGGTCGAGGCCGGGCCGGAGGGCATCACGCGCGTGGTCGGCTACTTCGACCAGCTCACCCTCCTGCAGCAGCTCGGGCTGCGGGTCGACGTCGTCCCGGTCTGAGCCGCGGGGACGGGCGTCCCGGTCCGCCGGCAGCGGCGGTCCGGGACCCCGGCGTGCCGTTTTCGTTCCGCCGGGCCCGGGCAGCCCTCGTGCGACCGCTGGACCCGACAGTGAGGACGCACGCGATGCAGGTCGGACTGAAACTCGCCACCGAGGCCTTCCCGCCCGAGGAGATCGTCCGCCAGACGGTGCGCGCCGAGGAGGCGGGCTTCGACTTCGTCGAGATGAGCGACCACTACCACCCGTGGCTCGACGTCCAGGGGCACAGCGGCTTCACCTGGTCGATGCTCGGCGCGATGGCCGCGAAGACCGAGCGGATCGGCCTGGTCACCGGCGTGACCTGCCCGATCATCCGGTACCACCCGGCGGTCATCGCCCAGGCCGCGGCCACGGTGCAGATCCTCGCCGAGGGCCGGTTCACCCTCGGCATCGGCGCGGGGGAGCGGCTCAACGAGCACGTCGTCGGCACCGGCTGGCCGGCGGTGCACGTGCGGCACGAGATGCTCCGCGAGGCGCTGCAGATCATCCGGCTGCTCTGGCAGGGCGGCTACCAGACCTTCGAGGGCAGGTACCTGCAGCTCGAGGACGCCCGGGTGTTCGACCTGCCCGACGAGCTCCCGGTCATCGCGGTGGCCAGCGGCGGGCACAACGCCTCGGAGCTGGCCGCGGAGTACGGCGACGGGCTGTTCGCCACCGAGCCACGCGAGGACCTCGTCGCTGCCTTCCGCGACGCCGGCGGCAAGGGCCCGCTCTACGCCGAGGTGCCGATGGCGTGGGCGCAGGACGAGGAGTCCGCCGTCGAGGAGGCGCTGAAGACCAGCCGCTGGGCGCTCACCGGCTGGAAGGTCATGAGCGAGCTGCCCAACCCGGTCAACTTCGACGCCGCCAGCCGGACGGTGAAGGCCGAGGACATCCGTGGCCAGTTCTCCGTCGGCCCCGACCTCGACGTGCACGTGCAGCAGGCGCAGCCCTACGTCGACGCCGGCTTCGACCACCTCGTCCTGCAGAACGTCGGCCCGGACCCCGACGGGTTCATCGACGCCTGCGCGGGCGGGCTCATCGAGCGGGTCAAGGAGCTCACGCCCTCGGCGTGACGGCCCTCGTCAGGACACGGTCCCTGCCGGGTTCCGCAAGGGGCCTGCCAGGGTGCGCGGCGGGCGGGGAGGAGGGCCCGACGGCGGTCCCGGCGGCGGCACACTCGCCGACCGTGACCGCCTCCCTCCCCGCCCTTCCCGACACCACCGCCTGCCGCCTCGCACGGGAGGTGGTGCAGGAGTTCAGCTCACCGGCGCTGGTGAACCACTGCCTGCGCTCCTACCTGTGGGCCGCCGACCACGCCGCCCGGCACGGCATCGCGTTCGACGACGAGCTGCTGTTCGTCGCGGCGATGGTGCACGACCTCGGCCTGGAGCCGGTCTTCGACAGCGCGACCGTGCCGTTCGAGCAGGCCGGCGGGGCGGTCGGCTGGGTGTTCGCCGCGGGGGCGGGCTGGCCGGCCGCGCGACGGCGCCGGGTCGCCGAGATCGTCGTGGCGCACATGGCGCCGGAGGTCGACGTCGCCGCCGACCCGGAGGGGCACCTGCTGGAGCTGGCCACCGGTCTCGACATCTCCGGCCGCGACCCGCACGCCTGGCCCGCCGACCTGCGCGCCGCCGTCCTCGCCGGGTACCCGCGACTGGGCCTCATCGGCGAGTTCGTCGCCTGCTTCGAGGACCAGGCCCGCCGCAAGCCGGACTCGCTCGCCGGCCGGTTCTCGGCGAACGGCTTCGCCGCCCGCGCCCGCGCCAACCTGCTGGACACCTAGTCCCGCGCGAGCTCGTGCTCTGCACACAGGTGTGTGCAGAGCACGAGCGTCCGCAGGAGCGGTGGGTCCGTCGTCAGCCGCGGTCGAGCAGGCGCAGCGACGGGCGGCTGTTCAGCCGCTTCTCCAGGCTGACGCAGTGCCGGCCCTCGGGGTCGAGGCGGAAGTCCAGCCGGTCGACCAGCGCCTGCATGAGCGTGAGCCCCGCGCCGCGCTCGCCGTCGAGGCCCGGCCGGGTGGCCGCCTCCGTGAGGTCGAAGCCGGTGCCGTCGTCGACCACGGTGATCCGGCACAGCGCCCGGTCGATCTCCACCGACACCTGGTACCCGGCGTGGTCCCCGGCGTGCTGGACGACGTTCGCGCACGCCTCGGTGAGCGCGAGCGTCGTCTCCTCGACGACGGCCTGCTCGATCCGCAGGTGCTCGAGCGCCTGCCGGCACAGGCCGCGGACGAAGGGCACGCTGTCGACGTCGACGGGCAGCCGGACGGTGAACGCGATGTCCATGCCGGGCCCCTTCCCGTGACGGCGCGTACGCTCCTCGGGTCCGTTCCGGGTACCGAGGGAGCCTGATCGTGCTGTTCGCCGTCGACCGCGTGGCGGTGAACGGGCGGCCCGCGCTGAGGGTACGCGGTGAACTCGACATCGCCACGGTGGCGCTCCTCGCCGCGTACGTCGACGACGAACTGGCCACCCACCCGCGGTCCCTGGTCATCGACCTGACCGCCACCGTCTTCATGGACTCCTCCGGCGCCCGGCAGCTGGTCCGTGCCGCCAAGCAGGCCGCCGCGGCCGGAACCGCGCTGCAGGTCGTCTGCCCGCGGGACAACCAGCCGGTGCGCATGGTCATCGACCTGCTGGACCTGTCCCGCCTGGTGCCGGTGGTCGAGACGGCGAGCCTGAGCGACGGGGAGGTCGGGTCGTAGGGTCGGCCGCGATGAGCGCCGCCCCGATCCTCCCGTCCCCGGCTCCCGACCCGCTCCGCAGCCGGGTCGACGACGAGGCGCTCGCCCGCTGCGCCGAGGAACCGATCGCCGTCCCCGGCGCGATCCAGCCGCACGGCGCGCTGCTCGCCGTCACCGAGCCCGACCTGGCCGTCGTCGTCGCCTCGGCCAACGCCGCCGACGTCCTCGGCACCGACCCCACCGGCCGCACGCTGGCCGACCTGCTGACCCCCGCCGAGCTCGACCGGCTGCGGGCGGCGCTGGCCGCGGACCTCGCCGAGGCCGACCCGCTGCGGGTGGCGCCCGCCGGCACCGAGCTGGACCTGGTCCTCTCCCGCAGCGGCGACCTGCTGGTCACCGAGTGGGAGCCGGTCGCCGGCGCCGAGCAGGCCGGCGCGGCCTGGCACCGGCGGCTGCCGACCGTGCTGCAGCGGCTGTCCGCGCCGACGTCGCTGGAGGGGCTGACCGCCGTGCTGGCCCGCGAGGTGCGGGCGCTGACCGGCTTCGACCGGGTGATGGTCTACCGCTTCGACGCCGAGTGGAACGGCGAGGTGGTCGCCGAGGACCGGCGGCCGGACCTCGAGCCCTTCCTCGGCCTGCACTACCCGGCCAGTGACATCCCCGCCCAGGCCCGCGCCCTGTACGCCACCAACTGGATGCGGCTGATCCCCGACGCCACGTACACGCCGGTGCCGCTCGAGCCGCCGCTGGTGCCCGGGACGGGGCGGCCGCTGGACCTGTCCGGCGCGATGCTGCGCAGCGTCTCGCCGGTGCACCTGGAGTACCTGGCCAACATGGGCGTCACCGCGTCGATGTCGGTGTCGCTCGTCGACCGCGGCAGGCTGTGGGGGCTCATCTCCTGCCACGGCTACAGCGGCGCGCACCGCCCCTCCTACGCCGACCGCACCGCCGCGGAGTTCCTCGGCCGCACCGCCTCGCTGCTGCTGCACACCACCGTCGAGGCCGGCGAGCGCGACCGGGTGGTCGCCGTCGCGCAGCGGGAGGCGGAGCTGGTGGCCGCGATCGGCCGCACGCCGCGCACCCCCGCGGCCGCGCTCGTCGACGGCGACCTCACCGCGCTGGACCTGCTGCCCGCCGCCGGCGCCGCGGTCCGCCTCGACGGGCGGCTGCGCCTGCTCGGCCGCACCCCGCCGGCCGACCGGGTCGCCGCCGTCGTCCCCGCGGTGCTGCGGGCCGGCGGCGCCACCGACCGGCTCACCCTCGCGCTGCCCGGCTTCGACGACCTCGCCGACGACGCCAGCGGCGTGCTCGCCGTCGAGGTCGGCGGCGGGCGCGGCGACTTCCTCGCCTGGTTCCGCCCCGAGACCCCGCGCGAGGTCAGCTGGGGCGGCGACCCGGGCACGTCGAAGGTCACCGACGGGCGGCTGTCCCCGCGCCGCTCGTTCGCCCGCTGGACCGAGACCGTGCGCGGCACCGCCCGCCCGTGGCACGCGCACGAGGTCGACGCCGCCCGGGCGCTGGCCACCCACCTCGGCGAGGCGGTGCTCGCCCGCGCCGGCGAGGACGACCGGCTCTCGGCCGCGCTGCAGCGCACCCTGCTGCTGGAGGAGCTGCCCAAGGTGCCCGGCGTCGCGCTCGGCGCCCGCTACCGGCCGAGCGAGGCCGACGTCGTCGGCGGCGACTGGTACGACCTGGTGCCGCTGCCCAGCGGCCGGCTGGCCGTGGTGCTCGGCGACGTCGCCGGGCACGGCCTGGCCGCCGCCTCGGTGACCGCCCAGCTGCGGCACGCGCTGCGCGCCGCGCTGCTGCGCGACGAGGGCCCGGCCGCGGCGCTGGCCGAGCTCAACCGGCTGGTCGCGGCGCTGCTGCCGGGGGAGATGGCCACCGCCCTCGTGGCCCAGCTCGACCCGGCCGGCGGCGAGCTGGCGCTGGCCAACGCCGGGCACCTGCCCGCCGTGCACGCCCGCGACGGCGCCGCGCGGCTGGTCACCGACGGCCGCGGGCCGGCGCTGGGCCTGCTCGACGACGCCGACTTCCCCGAGGTGGGGCTGCGGCTGGACGCCGGCGACCGGCTGCTGCTCTACAGCGACGGGCTGGTCGAGCGGCGCGACCGCCCGCTGCCCGAGGGCATGGAGGCGGTGCGCGCGGCGGTGGCGCGGCTCGCCGGGGAGCCGCAGGAGGTCGTGGACGGCGTCGTCGCGGCGCTGGACCCGGCGGGCACCGACGACGTCACCGTGGTGGGGCTGGCCCGGGTCTAGCCCGGGGCGCCGCCGCGGACGAGGTAGCGGTAGGCCGGGGTGTCCGGCGCCAGGTGCTGGATGCGCAGCGGGCTGGCCGCGATCCGGTCGAGCAGGCCGGGCAGCGCGGAGGCGGCGCCGAGCTCGATGCCGGTGAGCGCGGCGCCGGTCTCCCGGTCGTCCCGCTTGACGTACTCGAACAGCACGATGTCGTCCTCGGGGCCGAGGACGTCGTCGAGGAAGCGGCGCAGCGCGCCGGGCTCCTGGGGGAACTCGACGAGGAAGTAGTGCTTGAGCCCCCGGTGCACCAGGGAGCGCTCGATGACCTCGGCGTACCGGCTGACGTCGTTGTTGCCGCCGGACAGCACGCAGACCACCGTCTGCCCCGGCTCGACCCGCACGGTGCCGCCGGTGAGCGCGGCCGACGCCAGCGCGCCCGCGGGCTCGGCGATGATCCCGTCGACCTGGTAGAGGTCGAGCATCTCGGTGCAGACCTGCCCCTCGGGGACGGTGACCAGCTCGGCGCCGCAGTCGCGCACCAGCGGGTGGGTGACCGCCCCGGCCCGCCGGACCGCGGCGCCGTCGACGAAGGTGTCGATCTCGGCCAGCTCGACCGGCCGCCCGGCGGCCAGCGCCGCGGCCATGCTCGCCGCGCCCGCCGGCTCCACCCCGACCAGCCGGGTGCCGGGGGCGGCCTGCGCGAGCCAGGTGCCGCAGCCGGCCAGCAGCCCGCCGCCGCCCAGCGGCAGGACGACGACGTCGGGCGCGCGGCCGCCGAGCTGGTCGAGCACCTCCACGGCGACGGTCGCCTGCCCGACGACGACCGGCCAGGCGTCGAATGCCGGCACCAGCGTGGCGCCGGTCGCGCGGGCGTGCGCCGCGGCGGCGGCCGCGGCGTCGTCGTAGGTGTCGCCGGTGACGACCAGCTCGACGGTGTCCCCGCCGAGGGCCTGGATGCGGGCGCGCTTCTGCCGCGGCGTCGTGCCCGGGACGACGACCGCGCCGCGCACGCCGAGCGCCCGGCAGGCGTACGCGACGCCCTGGCCGTGGTTGCCGGCGCTCGCGCAGACGACCCCGGCGGCGCGGGCGGCGTCGTCGAGGCGGCTGATCGTGTTGTACGCGCCGCGGACCTTGTACGAGCGGCCGACCTGCAGGTCCTCCCGCTTGAGCCAGACGTCGGCGCCGGTGAGCGCGGACAGCCGTTCGTTGCGCTGCAGCGGCGTGCGCTCGGCGACCCCGGCCAGCCGGCCGACCGCGTCGCGCACGTCGGCGGCGAAGTCCCGGACAGCGGTTGCCTCGGTCGTCCCGGCGGTGCTCACGGTGCTCCATCCTGCTCCGGCGGCAGGAATGGCCATTTCTGCCGCCCTCAGGCGGTGAGGCGGCCGTCGTCGCCGGCGGTGACGCGGCCGGCGGCGGTGACGCGGGCCAGCGCCTCGGCCAGCAGCGGCGCCAGCGACGGCGTGCGGCGGCGGTAGCCGAACACCTCGGCGGTGCGGAGGAACAGCTCGTCCTGGGTCAGCCCGCCGGACGCGCGGCACAGCGCGACCATCGCGTTGCCGACCTCCTGCACCGGCACCTGCTCGAGCGGGCGCGCGGCGCTGGTGGCCTGGCGGCGGAACGCGGTCCAGGTCTCCCGGTCCAGCGTCTCGGGCCAGACGACGTCGCCGTCGAGCGAGCCCGCGGGCAGCAGGGCCAGCAGCGCGTCGCGGCGCGCCTCGCTCACCCGGGTCAGCCCGAACGCGCCGGCGGCCAGCCGGACGAGGCGGTCGCGGTGCACCGGCCCCTCGGCCCTGACCCCGGCGGTCAGGACGCGCTTGACCAGGCGGGCGTTGCGCGGGTCGGCCAGGCCGTCCAGGACCTTGCGGTCGCCCGCGGGCTTGGGCGCCCACGCGCGGAAGCGCAGCTCCTGCGTGGGCTCCTCGACGGGGTCGGGGACGACGGTCAGCGGCACCGGGGTCACCGGCGTCGTGACCACCGGGGCCTCGACCGGCGCGTGCCGCGGCACCGGCAGCGCGGCGACCGCGGCCGACACCATCGAGCGCAGGGTCGGCAGCCCGCGCGGCTCCGGCTCGGGCTCCGGGTCGTCGGTGGGCCCGGGCTCCACGCTGACGGGGAGCTCGACGACGGGGGCCGGGGCCTCCTCCACCACGACCGGCGCGGCGGCCGGGGGAGCGGGCGCCGGCTCGGGGACCGCGGCCACCGCGGCGACCAGGCGGTCGAGGACGGCGTCGCGGTCGCGCAGCCACGAGGGCAGCCACACCCGCTCGACGGCGGGCCAGCCGAGCATCCCGGACAGCACCTCGACGGGGAGGCCGTCGCGGTCGCCGACGGTGCGCCGGCGCGCCCACTCGGGGCCGTCGAGCAGCACCGCCACGACCGGGCTGTCCGGCGCGGAGGGCCGGGCCACGGACAGGTCGACGCGGAACTCCGACAGGCCGACGTCGGTGCGCACCGCCAGCCCCCGCTCGCGCAGCGCCGCGGCGATCTCCTCGCGGTGCCGGTCGGGCACCGACGGCCGCCGGGCCTCGCGGGGCAGCGCGTCGGTGCCGAGCGCGGCCAGGTCGAGGTAGGCGCGCAGGTGCTTGATGCCCAGCGACGAGGTCTGCTCCGCGCGCAGCGCCGACGGGTCGAAGGAGGAGAAGACGACGACCTGCCGCCGGGCGCGGGTGATCGCCACGTTGAGCCGGCGCTCTCCGCCGACCCGGTTGAGCGGGCCGAAGTTCAGCGGCAGCACGCCACGGTCGTCGGGGCTGAAGCCGGTGGAGAACAGCACGACGTCGCGCTCGTCGCCCTGCACGTTCTCCAGGTTCTTGACGAACAGGCCCTCGCCGTCGGTGCGGTCGAGCGCCTCGGCCAGCCGCTCGTCGCCGGCGTCGCGCAGCAGCGACTCGATGTAGGCCCGCTGCTGGGCGTTGAAGGTGACCACGCCGATCGACGGCACCGCGTCCGGGGAGGCGTCGAAGCGGCGGCGGATCTCGGCGACGACGGCCTTGGCCTCCATCGGGTTGGTGCGCAGCAGCCGGCCGGCGCCGGCGCGGTGGAAGGTGCCCTGCACGCGGACCAGCGAGATGCCGCGGCCGTCGACGTCGGCCGAGGGCCGCCCGTGGGTGGGCGCCGGGAAGGACGACAGCCGGTTCTCGTAGTAGTGCGCGTTGCTGAACGCGATCAGCGACTCGTCCTGGCTGCGGTAGTGCCAGGACAGCCAGTGCCGGGGCACCCGCGCCTGCACGCACTCGGAGAGGATCGACTCCTCGTCCTCGACGGCGGTGCCGAGCAGCTCGGCGAGCTCGTCGTCGAGGACGGACACCGGCTCGGCGAACGACGTCGGCGGCATCTGCTCGCTGTCGCCGACGACCACGGCGGCCCTGGCCCGGCCCAGCGCGCCGACGGCGTCGGCGACGCGGATCTGCGAGGCCTCGTCGAAGACCACGAGGTCGAACAGCCCGGCCTCCGCGGGGAAGAACCGCGCCACCGAGTCGGGGCTGACCAGAACGCACGGCATGACCGCGGTGACCAGGTCGCCGTACTCGGCCAGCAGCGCGCGCACACCCGGCCCGCGGCGGGAGCGGCCGAGCTCGCGCTGCAGGGCGCCGAGCCGGTCGTCGGTGTCGCCGAGGTCCCGGCCGGCGAGCACCTCGGCCGGCAGCGCGGCGGTCAGGTGCCGGCGCACCGCGCGGGAGGCGGCGGTGAAGCGGGCGATCGCCTTGCCGTGCGCGGCCTCGTCGAAGCCGTCCAGCCCGGTGGCGGCGCGGCGCTCGGCCGTCGACGCGGCGGCCAGGCCGTGCTCGAACGCCCGCGGGGCGTCCTCGGCGGGCAGCCGGCCCGACACGAGCGCGGCGCGGGCCCCGGTCAGCCCGGCGGCGCGCAGCGGCTCCAGGGTGTCGAGGAACTCCGCCCAGCGGCGCAGCGAGATCAGGCCGCTGTGCTCGACGCCGCGCTCGGGGCGGGTCATCGCCCAGCGCAGCACCACGCCGTCGTCGCCGCACCAGGCGGCCAGCGCCGCCGGGGTGCTGGAGCAGACCCGCAGCAGGGCGTCGAGCCCGTCCCGCAGCCGGCGGACGGCGGTGGCCGCGGCGGCGTCCGGACCGGGCCCGGCGACGACGTACCGGCGCAGCGCGACGGCGAACTCGCGGGCGCTGTCGACGACCGCGCCGGCGCGGCGCAGCCAGGCGACCTGCCCGTCGAGCAGCGTGGGCTCCAGCAGCGGGTTCCAGCCGGCCGGCACCGACAGCCCGGGGATCACCGAGGCGCGGGCGGCGATGCCGGCGGCGGCGGTCTGCAGCCGCCACAGCGAGGCGGTGAGCTCGGCGACGTCGCGCAGCTTCACCGTGACGCCCGGGCGCAGCACCGGCGCGAGCTGCGCGCGCACCGCGCGCAGCCCCTGCCGGCGGGCCCACCAGCGGGCGGCCTGCGCGGTCTGGGCGGCGACGTAGAGGTCGGCCAGCGGCAGCGCCAGCGCCTCGGGGGTGGCCAGCTCCAGCCCGGGGTGGACGGCGGAGGCGAAGGCGGCGACCTCGCCGAGCACCGTCGACGTCGCGGTCGTCCAGCGCTCGGTCGGCACCTCGTCGAGGACGTCCATGCCGATCGTGGAGCCCGCCGTGGGGCCGGACAGCAGGTGGGCGAGGTCGTCGAGGTCGCCGGGGGTGCGCACCTCGCGCAGCGCCCGCGCCAGGTGCTCCTCGGCCGGCAGCGCGCGCATGGCGGCGTCGACCTCGGCGGCCGCGGACTGGGCGGCGCGCAGGTCGACCCGCGCGGTGTCGACGAACGCCCAGGGGTGCCGGGGCGAGGGGCGGACCAGGTCGGCGACGTCGGGCAGCAGCGCCAGCGCGCGGCGCACCTCGGCCAGCGTCGCGGCGGGCGCGGCGGCGGCGAAGGTCTGCGGCACCGGCAGCTGCGGGACGTCGCCGCCGAGCGCGAGCTGTGCGGTGCGCGCGGAGTAGTAGGACAGCCCTGCGGCGTTCGGCGCGTGCAGCCGGTCGGCGTAGCGGGCCAGCGTGCGGCGGGCGGCGCGCAGGTCGTCGCCGTCGGCGGCCAGGCCCTGCTCGTCGACGGCGACCGCGTGGTCCAGCGCCGCGCGCACCCGGGCGCGGACCTCCGCGGCGCGGGCGCCCCGGTCGTGCAGGTCGAGGGCGAACGGGCCCATGCCGACCGCCTCGAGCCGCCGGGCGACGACGTCGAGCGCGGCCCGCTTCTCGGCCACGAACAGCACCCGCTTGCCGTCGGCGACCGCGCGGGTGAGCAGGTTGGTGATCGTCTGCGACTTGCCGGTGCCGGGCGGGCCCTCGAGCACGAACGTGCGCCCGGCGACGCCCTCGGCCACCGCACGCAGCTGCGAGGCGTCGGCGGGGACGGGGCAGCGGGCGGCCAGCTCGTCGAGGTCGACGTCGGCGGCCGCGGCCGGCACCGGGTCGGTGAACGCCTCGGTCGGGGCGTGCACGAGGTGGTGCACCAGCGGGTTGGCGGTGAGCTCGGCCCAGTGCTCGTCGAGGTCGCGCCACAGCCGGTACTTGGCGAACTGCAGGACGGCGAGGTCGGCGGTGGCCTCGACGCGGAACGGCAGCCCGGCGTCGGCCAGCGCCTGGCGGACGGCGGTCAGCGCGGTGTCGACGTCGGTGCCCTCGCCGTCCAGCCCCGGGACGGTCAGGCCGTGCACCTGGCGCAGCTTCTCCAGCAGGCACCAGTTGGGGCTGGCGGCGGAGGACTCGTCGGCGGTGAGCCGGTAGGCGCCGGTGCGGCCGGCGGGGGAGAGGACCACCGGCAGCAGCACCAGCGGCGAGCGCAGCGCCCGGCCGTCGAGCTCCCAGGCCAGGCTGCCGATCGCGACGTAGAGGTTGTTGGCGCCGGTCTCCTCGCGGACGGTCCGCGCCCGGTGCGCCAGCCCGCGCAGCCGGGGCAGGTAGCCGCCCTCGGTGACGTCGGCGTGCACAGCACGCCGCTCGACCAGCGCCTCGCCGAGCAGGCCGACCGGCAGCTCGCGGGCCGACCGCACGCCGCGCTCGACGTGCACGGCGGCCAGCCGGTCGCCCGGCAGCAGGGTGACGGCGTCGTCGCCGGTGAGCAGGTCGGCCAGGCCCGCGAGGTAGGCGTCGGGAACGACCAGCGGCACGCCGGCGCCCTCGGTGTAGTTGATCAGCCGGTTGCGCAGGCTGAGGTCGAGGAGGCTGTTCTTCCACTGCTGCACCCGCGGCGGCACGCCCGTGCGGCCGCCGGCGACCGGCGCGGCGTGCCGGCCGGCCGGGCGGGCGGCGGGGTCGTGCTCGGCGGCGCGGTACTCGACGACCTGCACCGAGCCGTCCGGGCCGCGGGTGCGGGCGGGCAGCGGCAGGATGCCGTCGCGGCGGGCGCGGTGGACGTCGGTGACGCCGACGACGCGGTCCAGCGCCCCGGGCAGCCAGGCGTCGTAGGCGGCGCGGTGCAGCCGGTCGGCGTCGGGCTCCTCGGGACTGCGGCCGGTGAGCAGCGTCGTCTCCACCAGCCGCACCAGGCCGAGGTCGACCAGGTTGACCAGCGGCGCGACGTCGGTGGTGGCCGCGCTCTCCGCGGTGCGCTCCTCCCGCCAGTAGCCGAGGAAGGCGTGCCCCTCGGCCACCCACAGCAGCGGCCGGACGCCGGCGGCCTCGAGCGCGGCGGCCAGCACGACGACGGTGTCCAGGCAGGTGCCGACCCGGCCGTCGAGGACGTCGCCGGGGGTGCGCACCTTCTGGCCGATGTCCGCCCAGCTGGCCGGGGGCTCGGTGTAGCGGATGCCGCGGGCGCGCACGGCCGCGGCGATCGCGGCGACGATCTCGTCGACCCGCTCGGGCCCGGCCTGGTAGCCCTGCACCGACGGGTCGGCGGTGCGCTCCTCGAGCACCGCGGCGGCCTCGGCCAGCAGCGCGGTGACCGCGGGGTGGTTGGGCAGCACGTGCGCGGCGAGCATCTCCAGCGCCAGCGGCACCGGGGTGGCCAGCCACTGGCTGGCGGCGAGCACCTGCACCGGGACGGCGGTGCCGGCGACGTCCACGCCGTCGACGGCGACGTCGATCTCGATCGAGCCGGGCCGCTGCTCCTCGATCTGCAGCATCGCGGCGGGGTCCATGACCAGGCCGACGTCGCTGAGCACGGTGGTGGTGCCGGCGTCGAGGTCGACCAGCAGCTCGACCGGGCTGCCGATGGGGCCCTCGGCGTCCTGGACGCCCAGGCGCACGGTGGCGCCGCGGACCGCCGCGCCGTGGTTGGTGAACGCCAGCCGCGACACGACCGGGACGCGGTTGTGCGCGAGGGCGTAGGAGAGCACCGGCGTGCTGGTGGCCGAGATCGCCACGGCAGCCCGGACCCCGTCGTGCGGATGCGGGCGGGTGTCCGTGGTGCTCATGCCGTCCTGTCTACCGGCCCGGACGGACCGGTCCGGTCATCCGCGTGGAGCGTCTGGGGCGGGTGTGACGGGAGGGCCGAGACGTTGCCGGGCGGGCACGGGGGAGCGGGTCGGTGGCCGGAACGGGGTCGTCCCGTCCGTACGTTCGGCCGGGTGCGCACCGCTCCCGAGCCCCCGCCCGACGGCCCGCCCGACGGCCTCACCGGGGACCTCCTCGACGGGCTCTCCGACGGGCTCGACACCGACCGGCTGCCCACCTCCTCGCGGCACCGGGCGGCGCGGTCGGCCGCCCGCCGGCGGTGGCTCGCGGTGCTCGGGGCGCTCGCGGTGCTGCTCGCCGTCGGCGGCCTGGCGGTGCTGGTCGCTCCGGCGGTGAGCGGGACGGCGGTGGACGCCGCGCCGCCCGTCGTCCGGACGGCCACGCCGACGACCGACCCGGTCGCGCGCCCGGCGTCGCCGCACCCGTCGTCGGCCGCGCCTCCGCCGTCCCCGACCTCCGCGGCCGCCGTCCCGGAGGTGGTCGCCGAGGTGCCGCCCGCCGTCCCGTCGACCGCGCCCGCCGCGACGACGACGGCCGCGCCCGTCCCGGCCGCCGAGCCGCAGGTCCCCTGCGACGACCCGCCGGGCCGGGGCCAGGACGGCCGCGGCAACGACCGGGGCAACGGCGACCGGGGTCCGCGCTGCCCGTGACAGGCTGAGCCGGTGCCGAGACGCAGCGCGGGGGTGATGCTGTACCGGCGCACGCCGTCGGTGGAGGTGCTGCTCGGCCACATGGGCGGGCCGTTCTGGGCGCGCAAGGACGACGGCGCCTGGTCGTTCCCGAAGGGCGAGTACGCCGACGGCGAGGACCCGCTCGCGGTCGCGCACCGCGAGTTCGAGGAGGAGCTCGGCAGTCCGGTGCCGGCGGCGTCGCTGGTGCCGCTCGGCGAGCTGCGGGCCGGCGGCAAGGTGCTCACCGTGTGGGCCGGCGAGGGTGACCTCGACGCGGACGCCGCGGTCAGCAACACGTTCACGATCGAGTGGCCGCCGCGGTCGGGGCGGGTGCAGGAGTTCCCGGAGATCGACCGCGCCGCCTGGTTCGGCGTCGACGAGGCGCGGGCCAAGCTGGTGAAGGGCCAGGTGCCCTACCTCGACCGGCTGCTGGCCCTGCTCGCCGGCTGACCCCGCGCCGCTCGTCGACCTGCTGCTGTCTCCCGCGCCCCGAGACGACGTCAGGTCGACAGGCGGCGCACGGCACGTCCGGCCGTCGCCGGCGACCGCGAGGTGCCGGACGGGGGAACGGGGTGGGTCGATCGTGTGACGTCTCGTCCCACCGGTGCGCCGGGCCTCGCGCCACGGCCCGGGTGGCGTCATCGTCGGTGGCCACCGTCCCGGGAGGTCCCGTTGAGCACCTCGCACAGTGGCCCTGACCAGGCCTGCGCGCCCGCGTCCCGCCCCGTCGCGACCGCCGTCCTGCGCCGCCGCCCGGGGTGGGGGAGCGGTCCCGCCGCGCCGTCGTCGCCGGCTTCGGTGACGGATCGCTGACGAGACGTCACACCCGTCCCACGGGCGGGCGCGACGTCGCAGGGGGGTGGCATGTTCTGGCTCCCGAGTCCTGACGGACTCCCGAGCGAGGAGACCCGCGTGCTGTGTGACACCTGCGCCGCCGAGACCCACCCCGGCCCGGTCTGCGCCCGCTGCGCCGCGCTGGCGCAGCTGACCCAGCCGGTGCTGCGGCTGGAGACCCGCCGCCGGCCCCCGGTCCCCCCGGCGCCGGCGCGCTGAGACGCCGCACCGGCTCCGCGGCGGTCCGCGGAGCCGGTGCGACCCGTGGCTCAGCCGACGCCGGCCGGCTCGGGCACCCGCGGCTGCGGCGCCACCGGCACCTCGCCGTCGGACTCGCGGATGCCGTACCGGGCGTAGAGCCGGCCCAGCGGTCCCGGCGCCCACCAGTTGGCCCGCCCGAGCAGCCGCATCGTCGCCGGCACCAGCAGCGTCCGGACGACGGTCGCGTCCACCACGATCGCGATCGCCATCGCGACGCCGATCATCTTGATGAAGGTGATCCCGGAGGTGGAGAACGCCCCGATCACCACGAGCAGCAGCAGCGCCGCGCTGGTGATGATCCCGCCGGTGCGCTGCAGCCCGGTGGCCACCGCGGCGGTGTTGTCGCCGGTGAGGTCGTACTGCTCGCGGATGCGGGACATCAGGAAGACCTCGTAGTCCATCGACAGCCCGAAGACGATGGCCAGCACGAGGATCGGCTGGGTCGCCTCGATGAACCCGGTCGGGGTGAAGCCCAGGACGCCGGAGAGGTTGCCGTCCTGGAAGATCCACACCAGCGCGCCGAACGAGGCGCCCAGCGACAGCACGTTCACCAGCACCGCCTTGACCGGCAGCACCACCGAGCCGAAGGCCAGGAACAGCAGCACGAACGTCGTCGAGACGACGATCAGCGCCATCCACGGCAGCAGCGAGCCGAGGCTGTCCAGCAGGTCCGTCATCACCGCGCTCTCGCCGCCGACGAGCACCTCACCGCCCGGCGGGGCGGGCACGTCGCGGACGTCGGCGACCAGCGCGCGGGCGTCGGCGTCGACCGGGTCGCCGTCGTAGGCCACCGCCACCCGCGCGGTCGTGCCGGCCGCGCCGGTGACCGTCGCGCCGTCCACCTCCGGCAGGGCGGCGACGTCGGCCACGTAGGCCTCGAGTGCGGCGGCGCCGGCGGGGGAGTCGACCGGGTCGGGCAGGCTGACGACGGCGGTCACCGGGCCCGACGGCGCGGGCGGGAAGTCCCGGTCGATCGTCTCGGCCACCACCCGGCTCTCGGTGCCGGCCGGCAGCGCGCGGACGTCGATCGCGCCGAACTGCACCCGCAGGAACGGCAGCGCCAGCACCAGCAGCAGCCCGACGACGGCGACGGTCACCAGCACCGGCCGGCGCATGACGCCGCGGGCGATCCGCTCCCACACGCCGCGGCCGGGTTCCGCGTCCCGCACCCTCCGGCGCCACGGCACCGCCAGCGCGTCCACCCGCGTCCCGAGCACCGCCAGCAGCGCCGGCAGCAGGGTCAGCGCAGCGAGCATCGCCACCAGCACCGCGCTCACCCCGCCGAAGCCCATCGAGCGGAGGAACACCTGCGGGAACACCACCAGCCCGGCCAGCGACAGCGCCACGGTGATCCCGGAGACGGCGACCGTGCGGCCCGCCGTCGCCATCGTGCGGGCCAGCGCGTCCTCCACCGTCGCCTGCCGGCGCACCTCCTCGCGGAACCGGCTGACCACGAACAGGCCGTAGTCGATCGCGAGCCCCAGCCCGAGGATCGTCACGATGTTGACCGCGAACACCGACACCTCGGTGAACAGGCTGACCACCCGCAGCGCGGTGAACGCCCCGAGGATCGCGGTGACGCCGACGGCCAGCGGCAGGCTCGCGGCGGCCAGACTGCCGAACACGACGACGAGCAGCACCGCCAGCACCGGCAGCGAGATCATCTCGGCGCGGGCGATGTCGGCGCTGACCCGCTCGTTGATGTCGCGCTCGACCGTGGCCGCACCACCGATCGACGTCTCCAGGCCCGGCGCGGACAGCTCCTCCTCGACGACGTCGACGGCGTCGGCGCGCGCGTCGGCGTCCCCGGCCAGTTGCAGCACGGCGTAGGTGGACCGGCGGTCCTCGCTCACCAGCGGCGCGGCGCCGGTGTCGAACCAGGTCGTGGCCCGCTCGACCACGCCGCCGGGGAGCCCGGTCAGGGACGCGGTGACCGCGTCGCGGTAGGCGGGGTCGTCGACGGTCAGGTCGTCGCTGCGGTACAGGACGACGACGTCGGAGGCGTCGCGGCCCAGCTCGCGGACCGCCAGCTCGGCGGCCCGGGCGCTCTCGCTGCCCGGGTCCTCGAAGCCGCCGCTGGTCAGCCGGCCGAAGACGCCCGTGCCCCACACGCCCGCGACGACGACGGCGACGGCGCCGATCGCCAGCACCCACCGTCGCCGTCGGTACACCACTCGTCCGAGGGCCTCGAACACGGCAGCCCCTCCCTCTCCCGGTAGACTGGGTGAACAGTGTTAGCGAACGGCGATAACTCTGCATACGCCGTTCACTGACGTCAACCCCGGGAGGTGGTCGGCCGTGGCGGAGCCGGTGAGCAGGCGCGAGCGGCTGCGCGCCGAGACGCTGCGTGACATCCGGAGTGCGGCCCGCCGCGTGCTGGTCGAGCACGGGCCGGACGGGCTGGCGCTGCGGGCCATCGCGCGGGAGGTGGGGCTGACCGCGCCGGCGCTGTACCGCTACTACGCCAGCCGTGAGGAGCTCGTCGAGCAGGTGGTGGCCGACCTCTACGACGAGCTGGTCGACCACCTGGAGGCCGCCCGCGACGCCGTCGCCCCGCCCCGGCCCGGCGCGCAGCTCCTGGTCACCGCGCGCGCCTTCCGCACGTGGGCGGTCGGCCACCCGGCCGAGTTCGGGCTGCTCTTCGGCTCTGCGGCTGACGGCGTCGTCCCCGACGAGACCGGCGAGGGGCCGGCCGCGGTCGCCGGCCGCCGCTTCGGCGGCGTGTTCGCCGCCCTCCTGGCGGCCGTGTACCTCCAGCGGCCGTTCCCGGTCCCGGCCGACGCCGACCTCGCCCCCGACTTCCAGGAGCAGCTGCGCGCCTGGTGCGCGAAGCTCCCGGTCGAGCTGCCGCTGGGCGTGATGGCGGTCTTCCTCTCCTGCTGGGTGCGCCTGTACGGGCTGGTCTGCATGGAGGTCTTCGGGCACCTGAAGTTCGCCCTGGTCGACGCCGCGCCGCTGTTCGAGGCGGAGATGCGGGCGATCGGGGAGCGGCTCGGCATCTCGGCCGACTGGGTGCCGCCGAGGACGTGACCCGGCTCACTGCTAGCAATCCGCTTGCTGTTGTTAGCAGTGCCCGGTGGCGGGGCAGGAAGAGGGCGTCCGGTCGTCCCCGATCGTTGGAGTCCCTGCCGTGACCGACAACGACAACGCCAAGATCGTCAACCAGCTCCGCGCGCTCGTCCTGCTCAGCCAGACCGAGGAGCAGATCGCCCGCACCCGGGTGCTGCAGGCCCGGACCGACGCCGTCCGCCGCGAGCTGACCCAGAACGCCGACAACGCCGCCGAGCGCACCCGCCTCACCACCGCCGTGCTGCGCGACCTCGGTGGCGTGCCCGACGTCATCACCCCGGCCCTCGGCCGGCTGGCCGCCCTCCTCAAGGCCACCTTCGAGCAGGCCGCGCCCATCGAGGAGGCGCTGCTGCAGGATCTCACCCTCGAGCACCAGCTGCTCGACCGCGCCCTGTACCTCAAGGTGCTCGGCCAGCGGGCCGGCCTGGAGGAGGTCGTCCGGCTCGCCGAGGGGCTGGTCACCGCCCACGAGGCGACCGTCGACTGGCTGCGCGTCGTGCTGGCCGAGGAGGCGCTGGGCGGCCCCGCCGCGCTGCGGCCCACCCCGTTCCAGCAGGTCGCCGGCGCCGCCAGCCGGGCCGTCGTCGCGCCGTACCGGTTCGTCGCCAACCGGGTCAACGAGGCGGTCGACACCGCCGAGCAGCGGCGGCAGCAGGTCGGCGAGGGGCTCGGGCAGGCGGCGAACAAGGCCAGCGGCCTCGCGGGCGCCGTCCGCGAGACCCTGGGCGCCGGCCGGGCCGCCACGCTGCGCCGGGCCGAGCGGGTCGCCGCCCGCGAGGGCAACCGAGAGGCCGCCGACGCCGCCCGGGCCGCCCGCGAGGAGCTCGGCGACGTCTCCGCCGACGAGCTGCCCGTCAAGGGCTTCGACTCGCTGTCCACCCCGGACGCCGCCGAGGCCGCCAAGGCCCTGCGCGACCCGCGCCAGATCAACGTGATCATCCGGTACGAGGAGACGCACAAGAACCGGTCGGACGTGATCAGCGCCGCGCAGGTGGCGCTGGCCGCGGTGGCCAAGGAGGCCGTGGGCGTCGACGACGAGTGACGCCCGGCTGACACGCTCCGGAGGGCCCGCACCCACCCTGGGTGCGGGCCCTCCGCTGACCGGGGGAGATCCGCGTCGCAGCGGGTCGCGACCGTCCGGTTCCTCGGGGAAGGTGGGGACATGCAGATCACTCCCGAGGCCCTGGAGCAGGAGTTCTCGCTCCAGACGGCCGCCACCCGCCTCGACTTCCTGAGCCGGCGGGACTCCGGGGCGACGACTCTGAACACCGTCCGGGACCGGGACGACGACGACTGGACCTCGCTGCTGAGCCAGCAGACCTCCCTCGACGTGCCGGAGTCCCTGGAGATCCTCGCGCTGTGCGAGGTCATCGCCCGCAAGGCCCACGACAGCCAGCTGACCGGCTTCCGCGCCGCGCTGCGCGGCGGGGCGAGCTGGGAGCAGATCGCCGCGGCGCTGGGCGTTCCCCCGGAGGATGCCTGGGAGGCCTACCACCGGGCCATCGAGCGCCAGGAGCGCAGCGCCGCCCTCGCGCCCGACGAGGCCGCCTCCGCGCGCGAGCTCGCCGGCGGCCGCCCCAGCTCGTGACGGACCGACGCGAGGGCCCGGCCGCCGCGGCGGCCGGGCCCTCGTCGTTCAGCGGACCTCGACGCCCCGCCAGAAGGCCACCCTGCCGGTGATCTCCCGCGCCGCGTCCTTCGGCTCGGGGTAGTACCAGGCCGCGTCCGGGTTGGTCCGCCCGTCGACCTCGAGGGAGAAGTAGGAGGCACGGCCCTTCCACGGGCAGGTGGTGTGCGTCGACGACGGGCGCAGCACGTCCGCGCGCACCGACTCGCGCGGGAAGTAGGCGTTGCCCTCGACGGTGACGACGTCGTCGGACTCGGCGATGACGGTCCCGTTCCACGTGGCTGTGGTCATGCGGCGATCGTGCCGCCCACCACCTCGGCCCGCAGGCGTACCGGCGGGCGCGCTGGGCATGTGTGGGATGAGAGGGCGCAGCACATGCCGCCCCGCCCGTCCCTGCACGAGGAGCCCGCCCATGTCCCAGGCCGCCCGACCGCCCGACCCCGACGATCCGCGGCGCGGCATGCAGCCGCGGCCCAAGCGCGGCCGGGCGGTGCTCCTCGGGACCTTCCTCGGCCTGATCGTCCTGGTGTTCGCCTTCATCCTCCTGGTCAGCCAGTGCGGCACGGGGGACGACGACGAGGTGTACGAGGACGACCCGGCCGGCGCCCCGGCGAGCGTCAGCATGGTGCTCGACGACCCCGTCCCGGCCCCGGTCCCGACCTGACCCGCGCGGGGGACGCTGGGGCGCGTCCTCCTGACCAGCGCGTTCGTCGTGTGTGAAGGTGCCCGTCGGACCGCGTGCCACCCCGGCGCCGGTCGGAGCACCGAGGAGCACGTCATGACGAACCCGGGACAGCCCGGCACCCCGCCGCCGGCAGGGGGCCCGCAGCCCGGCCAGCCCGTTCCGCCGCAGGGCGCCTCGCAGCCGGGGAGCTGGCAGCCGCCCGCCGGTGGCCAGCCCGGGCAGCCCGGCGCGTGGGGCCAGCCCCAGCCCGGCCAGCCGCCGTACGGCCAGCCCGGGCAGCCGGTGTCCGGGCAGCCGCAGCCCGGTCAGCCCGCGTTCGGCCAGCCTGGCGCGCCCGGGCAGTTCGGTCCCGGCCAGCCCGGTCAGCCGGCGCCGTTCGGCGGCCCGGCTCCGGCCGGCACGCCCGGCAAGGGCAGGAAGATCGGCGGCGTCGTCGCCGCGGTCGCGGTCGCCGGCGGCATCGCCGCGTTCCGCTTCGTCGACTTCGGCGCCCCCGAGGTCGGCGACTGCATCGTGTCCGAGGGCACCTCCTACGAGACGGTCGGCTGCGACGACTCGTCGGCCGAGGCGCGCATCGTCGGTGTCATCGAGGAGAAGGTGACCGAGAGCGAGTTCTTCGAGGACAGCTACCAGCCCTGCGGCGACTTCCCGACCACCACGCAGGTGCTGTGGGACGGGAGGACCGGCGAGGAGGGCACGGTCTACTGCGCCGAGGGCATCTGATCCCTCGAGCACCGTTGTACGAGCGCCCCGCCGGCCCGGCCGGCGGGGCGCTCGCGCGTTCTCAGCGCTCGAGCAGCGCGAACGTCGCGACGGCGTGCGCCAGCGCCTTCCCCTCCTGCTCGACGTCGGCCTCGCAGATGGTCAGGTGCTCGCCGCGGGTCCGCACCCGCCCGCGCACCTCGAGCGGGCCGGGCCTCCCGGGGCGCAGGTAGGTGACGGTGAGCTGGCTGGTCGCGGGCACCTGGCCGTCGCCGGTCGTGCTGCGCACCGCCTGGCCCATCACCGTGTCGACCAGCGTCGCCACGACGCCGCCGTGCAGCGTGCCCGCCGGGTTCAGGTGCTCGTCGCGGACCTCGAACGCCACCGTCGCGGCGCCGTCGCCGGCGTCCTGCACCGTCGCCCCGAGTCGTCCGGCGAACCCGCCGGGGGTCCCGTCGTCTGCCATGGGGCGCGCGGTACCCGCCCACCGGGCGGTCACGCTCGCGGAACCCCACGGGCGGCACACCCACGGCTAGGGTCCGCCGCCGTGTCGACGCGGCGGAGGACCTGGCCCTGGCTGGCGGCGGCGGTCGTGGTGGTGGCGCTGGCCGCCGTCACGCTCGTCTGGTTCCAGCCGCAGAAGCTCTTCTACGACGAGCGGGTGGACGAGAGCCTGCCGTCGGCGGCCGCGGAGGAGACCCCGGGGACCGGCGACGGCGGGGGAGCGGTGATCACCGTGGCGCCGCCCGGCCCGGTCGACCTGGCCACCGGCACGTTCGTCTCCCGCGAGCACGAGACCGTCGGCACCGCGCGGGTGGTGCGGCTCCCCGACGGGCAGGTCGTCGTCCGGCTGGAGGGCTTCGCGACCTCCAACGGCCCGGCGCTGTACGTGTACCTGTCGCAGAACCCGGCCACCGGCGAGGAGGCCGCGTTCGACGAGGAGTTCGTCGACCTCGGGCCGCTCAAGGGCAATGTGGGCGACCAGAACTACGCCGTGCCCGCGGGGGTCGACGCGACCGGCTGGACGAGCGTCGTCATCTGGTGCGACCGGTTCGACGCCGCGTTCGGCGCCGCCGACCTGGGCCCGGCGACGGCGGCCTGAGCGCGGGTCAGGCCGGCTCGCGGCGCATCGGCACGTGCGGGATCCCGTCCTCCACGTAGCCGGGCCCGCTGAGCCGGAAGCCGAAGCGCTCGTACCAGCCCTGCAGGTGCGCCTGCGCGCCCAGCGTGATCGGGGCGCCGTCGCACAGCTCGATCCCGGCCTCGATCAGCCGCGCGGCCAGCCCCCGCCCGCGCGCGGTGGCGGCGGTGGCGACCCGGCCGATCGCCCGGGTCGCGCCGTCGTCGAGGACGCGGATGGTGGCCAGGACCTGCCCGTCCTCCTCGAACCACAGGTGCCGCGTGGCCGGCTCGGTGTCCCGGCCGTCGAGCTCGGGGTAGGCGCACTCCTGCTCGACGACGAAGACGTCGACCCGCAACCGGCAGAGGGCGTAGACCTCGAACGGGGTGAGCTCGGCGAAGGGGGCGGTGCGGAGGGTCAGCTGCGAGGCGGGCACCCTCCCGTTGTAGCCGACGTCAGTTCCGGGTGCGGTAGCGGCGCATCGTCAGCGGGCCGAGGACGGCAACCAGCGCGGCGGCCCACACCAGCACGAGGACGACGTCGGAGCCAGCGACCGCGCCGTGCACCAGCCCGCGCACCGCGCTGACCAGGTGGCTGACCGGGTTGACCTCGACGACGGCCTCCAGCCAGCCCGGCATCGTGGCGGGGTCGACGAAGATGTTGCTGCCGAACGTCAGCGGCGTGATGACCAGCATGCTCCAGCCCATGACCGCGTTCGGCGTGCGCACGACGAGCGCGAGGTAGGTCCAGATCCAGCCGAGCGCGAAGGCGAAGACCAGCAGCAGCGCCACGGCCGCGAGCACCCCGCCCGGCCCGCCCTGCGGCCGGAACCCGAGCGCGAGGCCCAGGCCGATGACCACCGCCGAGGCGAGGGTGAACCGGACGACGTCGCCGAGCAGCGCGCCGACCAGCGCGCTGGGCCGCCAGACCGGCAGCGAGCGGATGCGGTCGAAGACGCCCTTCTCGATGTCGGTGTTGAGCGCCACCCCGGTGTACATCGTGATCATGAGGATGCTCTGCACGAGGATGCCGGGCAGGAAGAACTGCAGGTAGCGGTCGACCGAGCCGGCCAGGGCGCCGCCGAACAGGTACGTGAAGATCAGCGTGAGCATGACCGGGAAGACGGTGACGTCGAACAGCTGCTCCGGGACGTACTTGATCCGCAGCAGGGTGCGCCGGCCGAAGGTCGCCGACGCCGCCAGCGGCCGCTGCGGCCGCGGGCGTTCCCCCGAGCCGAGGGCGGCGAGGACCGCGTCGGTGTCCGGGGCCGCGACCTCGGCGGAGGCGGTCGCGGCCGGCGGGCTGTCGAGGGTGGTCATCGCGGGTCCTCCGGGTCGGGGGCGGACGGAGCGGCGGTCTCGGCGGGCCGGCCGGTCAGGGCGAGGAAGACCTCGTCGAGGCTCGGCTGCCCGAGGGCGAACTGGGCCAGCGGGATGCCGGCGGCCTCCAGCTCGGTGAGCGCCCGGACGGCCGGCCCGGCGTCGGGCACGGAGGCGGTGAGGGCCGCCGGGTCGCCGTCCTCGGTCACCGGCACGGCCAGCACCCGCTCGAGCAGCTCGCGGGCCGCGCCCCGGCGGGCCGGGTCCCCGACCCGCACGTGCAGCGTGCCCGACCCCACCGACGCTTTCAGCGCACCCGGCGTGCCCTCGGCGATGACGCGGCCGGCGTCGATGACGGAGATGCGGTCGGCGAGCTGGTCGGCCTCGTCGAGGTACTGGGTGGTCAGCAGCACCGTCGTCCCGCCGCGGACCAGTGCCCGCACGACGTCCCACACCTG
Source organism: Geodermatophilus sp. SYSU D01180 (assembly GCF_054050415.1). Lineage (NCBI taxonomy): Bacteria > Bacillati > Actinomycetota > Actinomycetes > Geodermatophilales > Geodermatophilaceae > Geodermatophilus > Geodermatophilus sp. SYSU D01180. Next base: position 27,519 of record NZ_JBJGZH010000003.1, read on the forward strand.
GTTGCGGCTGCGCGGGTCCAGGCCGGTGGTCGGCTCGTCGAGGAAGATCAGGTTGGGCCGGACGACGATGCTCGCGGCGATGTCGATCCGCCGCCGCATGCCGCCGGAGTAGTTCTTCACCTGCTTGCCCGCGGCCTCGGTGAGGCCGAACGCCGACAGCAGCTGGTCGGTGCGCTGGCGGGCGGCGGCCCGCGAGTAGCCGAGCAGCCGGGCGAGCAGCAGCAGGTTCTCCGCGCCGCTGAGCACCTCGTCCAGGGAGGCGAACTGGCCGGTCAGGCTCACCCGCGCGCGGACGGCGTCGGCGTCGGTGACGACGTCGTGGCCGAACACCCGGGCGGTGCCGCCGTCAGGTGGGAGCAGGGTGGCCAGCATCCGGATCGTCGTCGTCTTGCCGGCTCCGTTGGGGCCGAGGAAGCCGTGCACGCCGCCCTGCGGGATCAGCAGGTCGACCCCGGCGACCGCCGTCGTGGTGCCGAAGCGCTTGACCAGGCCCACGGCCTCGATCGCCGGGACCCCGTCGCTCCCGCGCGCCTGCCCACCGGCCGGCGCCGCATCACCGACGTACGCCGTCACGTGCCCCACCCCCTGCTCCCCGAGTCGGGTGCCCGCACGGTGCCGCGCGGGTCTGACGCTTCTGACCGGGGAGGGGGCGGCGACTCATCGGTGTCGGACCCCGGGCCCAGCGTGCGCGGCCGTGCAGGGACCCGGGCCCGCCCCGCCACCGTCGTCGGAGGTGGTGGCGGCGCGCTTCCGGCGGCAGGGGCGCCGCGACACCGCCCCGGAGCTGGCGGTGCGGCGGCGGCTGCACGCCCGCGGCGTCCGCTACCGCGTCGACGTCCGGCCCCGGCCCCGTCCAGAGGCTCGCCGCGAGCTTGCGAGGGGTGAGGAGGACGGGGTCCTTACCGGGTGCCTCTGGCACGGCTGCCCGGAGTGCGGGCACCTGCCGAGGGCCAACCGCGACTGGTGGGCGGCGAAGCTCGCGGGCAACGTGGCGCGCGACCGCTGCACTTCGGCCACCGTGCAGGGGCCCGCCGCGAGCGTGCGAGTGGTGGGGGGCACGGTGGTCCTTACCGCCGTCGCCGACGCCGTCTGCGCAGCCCTCGGCCGCTGAGCCCCCGGCGGGTCAGTCGTGGGCGCGGCCCCCGCGTGCCCGCTGGACGGCCGGGCTGCCGATCCACAGCCAGCCGAGCAGCAGCGCCACCACGCCGCCGGTGAGCAGCGCCTGCGGGAGCGCGAAGAGGAAGTCGACCACCAGCACCACCGCGGAGACGATCGCGACGGCGAGCACGCACAGCCCGAGGAAGGCGTTGCGGTTGCTGCGCCGCAGCAGGTCCTCCTTGTCGTGCTGGCGGAACAGCGCCCGGTGCTGCGCGGCCGGGGCGATGAGCAGTGCGGTGGCCACCACGGCGGCCACCAGCGTCACGAAGTAGACGTCGCGCTGGAAGTCGGTCGCGCGCGACGTCGCCTGCTGGAACGGCACGATCAACAGGAAGGCGAAGAGGAACTGCACCCCGGGCAGCGCCACGCGCAGCTCGTTGAGCAGCTCCATCAGCTCGCGGTCGATCCGCTCGGGACGGCTCTCCCGCCGACCGTCGTCCGCGCCGTCGGCCCCGTACTGGGCGGGGACCGGCCGGGCCTCCCGTCGTGCCCGCTGACCAGAGCCCGTCGTCGTCATCGTCGCGTGCTCCCTCCGTGACCGGCCGCCCCGTGGATCCCGTGATCCCGGCCGTTCACGGGCCGTGTACCCGCCGGACGTCCGGTGATCACCTGCTGCTCACCCGGTGGGTGGGGCGAACACCCCGGCCGGGTAGGGGAGGGCCATGTCGATGTGGGAGCCGATGACACCGAACCGGTACCGCCCGGACGACGAGGTCGCCGCCGCCGACCCGGGCGCCGGCGCACCGCCGCCGGCCGAGGGGTTCGGCGTCGGCGGCGAGGAGCCCGACCGCCCCGAGCAGGACGGCGGGTCGCCCGCTGACGCCGACGGCGGGGACACGGTCTTCCGCACGCCCGACCCCGGCGAGGTGCGGCGGGGGACGGGCGCCGGCTAGAGCAGCGGGCTGGGCGCCGTCCCGGGGGCCTCGTCGGGCTGGTCGGGCTCGCGCAGGTCGTGCGCGGCGCGCACCCGGTAGGCGGGGTAGACGTCGATGCTGCCCTCGGAGGTCTCCACGTAGCACCAGCCCTCGGTGAACAGGACGTGGCAGCGCTCGTGCACCTCGCGCGCCGTCGGGAGCCCGCCGGGCTCGGTGATCTCGACGCGCGCGGCCCGGTGCCACTGCCCGGGCCTGACCCTCCGGAAGTCCATGGCGGTCACCGTGGCACCGGCCGGGCGGCGCGGCCAGCCGTGCGCCGGGCGTCTCGTACCGTCGAGGGCGTGGACCTGACCGTGCTGCCCCCGCGGACCCCCGACGAGCTCGACGCCATGCGCGAGGCCGGGCGCGCGGTGGCGCGGACGCTGGCCGCGGTGCGGGCGGCGGCGGTCCCCGGCGTGCGGCTGCGCGAGCTCGACGACCTCGCCAGGACCACGATGTACGAGGCGGGCGCGACGTCGTCGTTCCTCGGCTACAAGCCGGCGTGGGCGCCGACGGCCTACAACGGCGTGCTGTGCCTGTCGCCCAACGAGGTCGTCGTGCACGGCCGCCCCAGTGGCCAGCGGCTGAAGGACGGCGACCTGCTCAGCGTCGACTGCGGCACGGTCGTCGACGGCTGGAACGGCGACGCCGCGGTCTCGCTGCTGGTGGGGGAGCGGGCCTCCGACGACGACGCGCGGCTGGTCACCGCGACCGAGGAGGCGCTGGCCGCGGGCATCGCCGCCGCGGTGCCCGGCGCGACGCTGCAGGACGTCGCCCGCGCCGTCGACGACGTCGCCCGGCGGTACGGCTACGCGCACCTGCCCGACCACGGCGGGCACGGCATCGGCCGCTCGATGCACGAGCCGCCGTTCGTGCCCAACCGGCCCTCCGCCGGCCTGGACCGGGTGCGCCTGCACGCCGGCAGCACCCTGGCGATCGAGCCGATGCTGCTGGCCGGGGGCGACCGCTACAAGCACAAGAAGGACGGCTGGGCGGTGGTCACCGCCGACGGCCGGCGTGCCGCGCACGTCGAGCACACCGTCGCGGTGACCGACGACGGCCCGGTGGTGCTCACCGCGCCCTGAGGTCAGCGGCGCCGGCGCCGGGTCATCGCCCGGCGGACCGCGCGCCGCTGCGCCGCGGCCAGCGGGGGCGGCGCCCAGGACGCCGTCGGCGGCTGCAGCGCGGTGCCCAGCTCCACGCGCAGCAGGTCCAGGGCGTCGAGCAGGGCGCCGTGCTGCGACCAGGCGGCGGGGTCGGCCCGGGGGTCGACGACCAGCGCCTCGGCCAGCCGGGCGCGCAGCGCGAGCAGCGTCTCCAGGCGGGCGGGGTCGATGCCGGCGGCCGGCCCGGTGCCGACCGCCACGGCCGCGACGTCGCGCAGGCTGGTCGCGACGGCGACCAGCAGGTCGGCCAGCGCCTCCCGCGCCGGCCCCGACCACGCCCGGTCGGCGTCGTCCTCGGGCAGGAAGTAGGTGCGGTCCAGCAGGACGCGGGCGACGTTGCGCAGGGTGACGTGCACCCGCTCGAGCGCGGTCAGCGTGTTCCGCAGCCGCGGCTGGGCCTCCCGCGCCGCCCGCCCGCGCGGGTTGAGGCGGGCGCTCTCCTCGGTGCGGGCGAGCCGGCGGTCGGCGCGGGCCACCTCCGTGCTCACCGCGCGGGCGCGGGCCAGCAGCTCGTCGGTGAGGCGGCGCGACCACGGACCGCGCAGCGCCGCGGCGAGGTCCTCGCAGAACCCGGTCATGCGCTCGGCCAGCTCCGCGATCGCCTGGCCGGCGGGCTGGACGTAGAGCGGCGGCGCGACGACCAGGTTCACCAGCACCCCGACCGCCGCGCCGACCAGCGTCTCGTAGACGCGGTCCAGCGCCGCGCTCTCCGCCCCGCCGACGGCCAGCACGAGCATCGCGCTGATGGGCACCTCGGCCAGGTGCGGCCCCAGCCGCAGCAGCCGGCCGACGACCAGCGAGAGCCCGACCACCAGCCCGAGGCTCCACCAGGACAGGCCGACGACGGAGGCGAACAGCGCCGCGATCAGGACGCCCGCGGTGACGCTGGCGATCCGCTCCCAGCCGGTCGCCAGCGTCTCGTACATGGTCAGCTGGACGACGAGCAGCGCGGTCAGCGGCGCGAGGACCGGCGAGCTGCTGGTGTCCAGCCAGGTCGCGACCTGGAACGCCAGCACCGCGGCGAGCACGGTCTTGCCGGTGCGCAGCCCCGGGGTGCGCCCGCGCCGGACCAGCCGGGGCAGCCGGCGGGGCAGGGCGTGCGGTCCCGTCACGGGGGTCGGTGTGCCCGCGGAACGGGCCCGGACACGCGCCGGCCGCCGTCCGCGGGGTGCGGACGGCGGCCGGGGACGGGCGGGGTCAGCCGAGGCCGAGCGCGGTCGTGGCCCGGTCGACCAGGGAGAAGTGCCCGGCCGCCCAGAACACCAGGGCCGCGGCCGCGAGCCCGCCGACGGTCACCACCGCCGAGCTGACCGGGTGCTGCCTCGCGTGCTGCCACGCCGCGACCGCCTTGCGGCGGAACGCGGCGAAGAACCGCCGCGCCCAGTCGAACTCCGTCGACCACACCCACAGCCCGACCAGGATCGGCGGGATCGTGAGCGGCCCGGGCAGCACCGTGAGCGCGAGGCCGAGCAGCACGAACAGCAACCCGGCGGCGAACACCGCGACCCGGTACGCCACGTGCAGCGGCGGGTTCTGCCGGATGCGGTCGCGCCACGAGCCCGGGCGCACCTCCCGGGGCCGGCCGAGGCCGTCGGTGCAGTCGGGGCAGACGGTGGCGCCGTGGCCGCCGGGGGACCGGTCGGCCACGGTGTTGCCGGAGAACGCCGTCGTGCGGGTGTCGGTACGGGACACGGGTCCCTCCCGGGTCGGTGCGGGCGGTGCGGCGGGTCGGGACCGCGGTCAGCGGCGGGCGACGCCCTTGGCGACCTCGCCGGGCCGCTGCTGCTCGCCCGCGTAGGAGCTGACGGCGACCAGCGCGCCGGTCAGGGCCGGGATGACCCACTGCAGCGAGTCCAGCTGCTGCTGCGCGTGGGCGATCTCGGCCTTGGTGCGCTTGGTCGGCTTGGTGCCGGACTTCGCCGAGGGGTTGTCCTGGCTGTTGACGACCTGGCCCAGCGAGCGGCTGTAGGCGGTGACACCCAGCGCGGCGGCGGTGAGCAGGGTCTTGACGGCGGACATGCCCGCCACGCCCTCCTGCTGGGCCACCCGGCGGCGGTTGCCGATGAGCTGGCCGACGCTGCCCACCAGGTGCGCGCCGATGGCCAGCGCGTTGACCGGCGTCCACCGGTTCCAGCCGGTGTTGGCGACCCGGCCGGCGTCCCCGCCGGCGTCCGCCGCGGCGGCGTTCAGGGCCACGGCGTTGGCCAGCGTGCCGCCGAACCAGGCGGACAGGCCGAGGTCGTGCAGGGCGCGGGACAGGGTGTTGCGGGCCATCGGGACTCTCCTGGAGGGGTAGGGATCGGGGAACCGCCCCCTACCCGCTCCGCTGGAGGCCATGCCCGGGGAGGGCAAGCGGATCGTGCACGACCCGCTGGGGCGTCAGGTCCCGTAGCGGACCGCGGCGCGGGCGCGCGCCTTGGCCGCCTCGACCTCCCGGTCCTTCGGCGGCGCCGTCGTCACCAGGGACTCCAGCAGCCGGGCGGACGCGGCGGTGACCTCCTCGACGGCGCGCTCGAAGGCCTCGGTGTTGGCCCGGGACGGGTGCGCGGACCCGCTGATCTTGCGGACGTACTGCAGCGCCGCGGCCCGGACCTCGTCCTCGGTGGCCGGCGGCTCGAAGTTCGACAGGGGGCGGATGTTGCGGCACATGCGGCGCAGCGTAGGACCGGGGTACGACCGCGGGGCCCCGCCGACGACGGGGCCCTGCGGTCGGTCAGACGCCGAAGCCGGCCCGGTCGACCCGGCGGTGGTAGCGGGTGCCGAGCTTGCCGCCGAGCAGGGCGCCGACCAGCGTGGCGACCAGGACCGCCGCCAGCGTGACGATCCCGGCGGTGGTCGCGGTGCCCTCGTCGATCGGGATTCGTGGCAGGTTCAGCTGCTGCAGCACGTTGTACTGCGCGCCCAGCGCCGTCCCGGCCACGGCCAGCAGCACGACGACGAGCAGCCCGATCAGCCACACCGCCAGCCCCTGCCGGGCGCCGTCGAAGCGGGCCATCCGCCCGGCCACGTAGCCACCGGCGAGGTAGGCCAGGAACAGGACGACCAGCAGCGCGATCCCGCCGGCGACGCCGAGGGCGCTGGTCGGGTCGGACGGGACGTCCTCGACGCCGTCGACCTCGGCGAGGCTGAGCCCCACCCCGGCGGCGGCCAGCAGCGCGACGAGGACGACGGCCAGCCCGTTCGCCGACAGCCAGCCGAAGAACGCCGCTCCCCACTTGATCCCGCCGAAGCGGTCCCGCTGCGCGTCGATCGCGTCGCGGGCGGCGCCGCGGGTCGCGTGCGCGCCCTCGGTGGTCGCCGTCGCGTCGTGGTCGTGGTGGGTACGGTCGGTGCTCGCCATCGGACCTCCTCGTGGTGGGGGAGTGCTGGCCCGCCCGCTACCCCCTTCCGGACCTGCGCGAACGGTGTCACCCGCTGGGAGGACACGTGACCGTCCTGCTCGTCGACGCCGCCAACGTCGTCGGCGCCCGCCCCGACGGCTGGTGGCGCGACCGCGCCGGCGCGACCACCCGGCTGCTGCGGCGGCTGGCCGGCGCGTCCCTCCCGGAGGACGTCGACGAGGTGGTGGTCGTCGTCGAGGGCGCCGCGCGGGCCGTGCCGGCCCCCGACGGCGTCCGCCTGGTGCGCGCGGCCGGCAGCGGGGACGACGCCCTGGCCGCGGAGGCCGCCGCGCTGGCCGACGCCGGCCGGGCGGTGCTCGCGGTGACCGCCGACCGCGGCCTGCGCGCCCGCCTGCCCGGGGGCACCGACGTCCGCGGGCCCGGCTGGCTGCTCGGCGTGCTCGATCGCATGGCGGGCAACCGACCGGGGTAGCCGGGGAGGATCGCCGAGCCGAGGAGTCGTCCCCGCATGCCCCAGACCGTGCTCATCACCGGTGCCTCGAGCGGCATCGGCCGCGCCACCGCCCGCCTGTTCGCCCGGCGCGGCGCGTCGCTGGTCCTGCTGGCGCGCGGCCGCGAGGCGCTGGAGGAGACCGCGGCCCAGGTCCGCGCGGAGGGCGCGGCCGACGTCGTCGTCTGCCCGGCCGACGTGCTCGACGAGGACGCGCTGCGCGACGTCGTCGAGGGCACCGTGGTCCGCTCCGGCCGCCTCGACGTCGTCGTGCACGCCGCGCAGGTGATCGCCTACGGGCGGATCGAGGACGTGCCGAAGGCGGTGTACGAGCGGGTCGTCGACACGGCGCTGCACGGCACCGCCAACCTGGCCCGCGTCGTCCTCCCGCAGTTCCGCCGCCAGGGCGCGGGGCACCTCGTCGTCGTGAGCTCGCTGCTCGCCTCGGTGACCACCCCGCTCATGGGCAGCTACATCACCGCCAAGTGGGGCCAGCTCGGGCTGATCCGCGTCCTGCAGCAGGAGACGCGCGACGCCGCGGGCATCCACGTGTCGGCGGTGGCGCCGGGCGGGGTGAACACCCCGATCTACTCGCAGGCCGGCAGCTACATCGGCCTCAAGGGCCGCCCGCCGATCCCGATCTACTCGCCGGAGCGGGTCGCCCGCTCGGTCGTCGCCCGGCTGGACCGGCCGCGCCGGCTGATCCAGTCCGGCTTCGCCAACCCGGTCGTCATCCTCGGCTTCCGGTTGTTCCCGGCGGTCTACGACGCCCTCGTCGGGCCGCTGCTGCGCGTGTTCGCCCTCGCCGACGACCACCGGACGGAGCCGACCGAGGGCAACGTCTTCGAGTCCCGGCCGGCCGGCAACGCCGAGGAGGGGCGCTGGCACGGCATCCCGTGAACGGCGTGTTCCGTTCCGTCCCACCCCGTTGACCCGCCGGGCGCCGCCGGGCCACGCTGACCGGGCCGCCGACCCGGGGAGCCGCCGTGACCGTCCGCCGCACGACCCTCGGCGGCCACACGTACGAGTTCCCCACGCTCGTCGAGCTGCTGGCGAAGGCGACGCCGCTGCGCTCCGGGGACGTGCTCGCCGGGTGCGCGGCCGGGTCGGCCGCCGAGCGGGTGGCCGCCCAGACGGTGCTCGCCGACCTGCCGCTGGCCACCTTCCTCGACGAGCAGGTGGTCGGCTACGACGAGGACGACGTCACCCGGCTGGTCCTCGACACCCACGACGCCGCGGCGTTCGCGCCGGTCGCGTCGCTGACGGTGGGCGAGTTCCGCGACCGGCTGCTGGCCCGGGCGGCGGCCGGCGACGAGGCGTCGATCAGCGCCCTCGCGCCCGGCCTCACCCCGGAGATGGTCGCGGCGACGTCGAAGCTCATGCGCAACGCCGACCTGGTCGCCGTCGGCCGGCGGACGCGGGTGGTGACCGGGCTGCGCAGCACCATCGGCCTGCCCGGCACGCTCGCCTCCCGGCTGCAGCCCAACCACCCCACCGACGACCCGGTGGGCGTCACCGCCTCGATCGTCGACGGGCTGCTGCACGGCTCCGGCGACGCGGTCATCGGCATCAACCCGGCCACCGACTCCCCGGCCCGCACGGTGGCGCTGCTGGAGCTGGTCGACGCGGTGATCGGCCGCTACGGGATCCCGACGCAGTCCTGCGTGCTCGCCCACGTGACGACGACCCTGCGCGCGCTGGAGCAGGGCGCACCGGTGGACCTGGTGTTCCAGTCGGTCGCCGGCACCCAGGAGGCCAACCGCGGCTTCGGCGTCACCCTCGACCTGCTCGCCGAGGCCCGCGCCGGGGCGCTCGCGCTGGGCCGCGGCACCGTCGGGGAGAACGTGACCTACTTCGAGACGGGGCAGGGGTCCGCGCTGTCGGCCGGCGCGCACCTCGGCGTCGGCGGGCGGCCGGTGGACCAGCAGACGCTGGAGGCCCGCGCGTACGGCGTCGCCCGGCACTTCCGGCCGCTGCTGGTGAACACCGTCGTCGGGTTCATCGGCCCGGAGTACCTCTACGACGGCAAGCAGGTGCTGCGCGCCGGGCTGGAGGACCACTTCTGCGGCAAGCTGCTCGGCCTGCCGATGGGCGTGGACGTCTGCTACACGAACCACGCCGAGGTCGACGGCGACGACACCGACTCCCTCGTGCTGCTGCTCGGCGCGGCCGGCTGCTCGTTCGTCATCGCCGTCCCGGGCTCGGACGACGTGATGCTGCACTACCAGTCGCTGTCGTTCTCCGACGTCCTCACCACCCGGCAGGTGCTCGGCCTGCGCCCGGCCCCGGAGTTCGAGGCGTGGCTGGCCCGGATGGACCTGCTCGACGACGCCGGCCGGGTGCGCGAGCTCGCCCCCGACGCCCCGGCCGCGCGGGCCCTCCTCGCGGCGGCGTCCTCGTGAGCGCGCCGGACCTCGCCGGGAACGACCCGTGGGCGGTGCTGCGGTCCGCGACCCGGGCGCGGGTGGCGCTCGGGCGGGCCGGGGACGCGCTGCCCACGCACCGCGAGCTGGAGTTCCGCGCCGCGCACGCGGCCGCCCGGGACGCCGTCCACTCGCCGCTCGACGTCGACGCGGTGCGCGCGGCCCTGGCCGGGGAGGTCCTGACCGTCGCCTCGGCCGCGCCCGACCGCGCCACCTACCTGCAGCGCCCCGACCTCGGCCGGCAGCCGGCGGAGGGGACGGCGCTGCCGCGGACCGGCGCCGACCTCGCGCTCGTGCTGGCCGACGGCCTCAGCCCGCGGGCGGTGCAGGCGCACGGGCCGGGGCTGGCCGCCGCGCTGCTGGAGCGGCTGCCCGGCTGGTCGGTCGCGCCGCTCGTCGTGGCCACCCAGGCGCGGGTGGCGCTGGGCGACGCGGTGGGGGAGGCCCTCGGCGTCCGCGCCGTCGTGGTGCTGATCGGCGAGCGGCCGGGGCTGTCGTCGGCGGACTCCCTCGGCGTCTACCTCACCTGGGACCCGCGGCCGGGACGGGTGGACTCCGAGCGCAACTGCGTGTCCAACGTCCGCCCGCCGCACGGGCTGTCCTACGCGCAGGCCGCCGACACGGTGGCCGCACTGCTCTCCTCCGCCCGCGAGCTGGGCGCCTCCGGCGTCGCGCTCAAGGACGAGGGGCCGGTGCTCCCCGCGGGCGGGGTCAGCTGAAGAACGCGTCCATCGCGGCCTGGTCGGTGTGCGCGTCCCAGAACTCGGCGACCCGCCCGTCCTGGAAGCGGACCAGCTGAGCGGCGAGGACGTCGAGGTGCCGGTCCCCGCGTGAGGCGGTGAACCGGACGACCGCCACGCCGTCGGTGTCGTCGGCGAAGGCGGATCTCACCTCGACCCGGAAACTGCCCTCGGTGACCTCGAACACCAGGCCGAAGAGGCCGACGACCTCCTGCGGACCGGTGTAGTCGCCGGCGAGCGGGTGCGCTCCGGGCTCGTGCCACCGGACGTCGTCGGTCCACAGCTCGGGGAGGCGGCCGAGGTCGCCCTTGCCGAAGGCCTCGTAGCCCGCCAGCAGCACGGTGAGGTGGGGGTGCGGGGAGCCGGTCACGGTCGCCTCCTCGTCGTCGGCCGGTCAGCTGAAGAACGCGTCCATCGCCCCCTGGTCGGTGTGCGCCTGCCAGAACTCGGCGACCAGCCCGTCCTCGAACCGGACGAGGTCGGCGGCGAGCACGTCGAGTTCCCGGTCGCCGCGGGAGGCGGTGACCCGCACGATCGCCACGCCGTCGGTGTCGTCGGCGGAGGCCGCCTGCAGGTCGACGCGGAAGGTGCCCCCGCTCAGCACGAACACCCGGCCGAAGAGCTCGAAGACCTCGTCGATGCCGGTGTAGTCGCCGCTGAGCCGGTTCTGCCCGGGCTCGTGCCAGCGGATGTCCGGGCGCCAGAGCTCCTGCAGCCGGTCGAGGTCGCCCTTGCCGAACGCCTCGAACGCCTCGTGCAGGCGGACGACGTTGGGGTGCGCCGTACCCGTCACGCCGGGGGCTCGCCGAAGAAGGCGTCGAGGACGCCCTGCTCGGTGGGGCAGTTCCAGAACTCGGCCAGCTTCCCGTCCCCGTCGAAGCGGGCGACCTGGGCGCTCAGCGTGTCCAGGTGAGCGGTCCCGCGGCGGGCCGTGAACCGGACCAGGGCGATGCCGTACTCGTCGTCGGCGCACATCTGCACCGGCTCGACGCGGAGGCTGTTCTCGGTCAGCTCCATGAGCCGGGCGAACATCCCGAAGACGGCCTGCGGTCCCTCGTAGTCGCCGGCCAGCTCGGTGGTGCCCTGCTCGTGCCAGCGGACGTCCTCGCGCCACTGCTCGGTCAGGAAGGCCAGGTCGCCCTTGGCGAACGCCTCGTAGCCCTCGCGGCTGCGGACGAGGTTGGGGTGCTCGGACACGGTGCTCTCCCTCCCGAGGACGGGTCCCCCGTGGACGGCGCGAGCAGTGTCGACCCGGCGCGGGAGAGGGAGGAGGGGGTGCTGCGCCGCCCGGTGTGGCGGTCGCCGTCCGTCCGTGCGGGGGTGACCTGGGTCAGCGCCGACGGCGGCGCGGCAGGCGCAGCCACCGGCGCGGTGCCGGCACCCCGACCGGGCCGGGCGGCTCCGCCCCGTGCGGCTGCGCCTCCGGCGCGGCGGCGAGGGCGGCCGCGTGCCGCTCGTGCAGCCGGGCGCGGACGTCCTCGGGCGTGTACGCCCGGCGCTGCCGCTCGCCGCGGGCGAGCACCGCGCCGGTGGCCGCGACGCCGGCCAGCCCGGCGAGGCCGAGGATCTTCCAGAGCCGCGTCGGTGACCGCACGGTCGCCTACCGTAGCCGCGTGACCGGCCCGCGCACGCTCCCTCTCGACGACGCGGTCGACCTGACCCGCACCGGCGACGTCTGGGTGTTCCGCGGCGGCTCGCCGGCCGACCGGGTGATCCGCGCGGTGACCAACGCGCCGGTCAACCACGTCGGGATGGCGGTGGTCCTCGACGACCTCCCGCCGCTGCTGTGGCACGCCGAGCTCGGCCGCTCGCTGCCCGACGCCTGGACCGGGCAGCACCAGCGCGGCGTCCAGCTGCACGACCTGCGGGACGCCGTCGTCACCTGGCGGCGGCGGTACGGCCAGCGGGCGTGGCTGCGCCAGCTGGTCGGCCCGGCCGACGACGGCGGGGTGACCCGCGCGATGGAGGACGCCGTCCTGCGCACGGTCGCCCGCCTCGACGGCCGGCCGTTCCCGACCACCCGCGGGCTGGTCCGCGGCTGGCTCAGCGGCCGGCTGCGCCGGGGCACCGCGGCCGAGACGGTGTTCTGCGCCGAGCTGGTGGCCGCCACCTACGCGGCCATGGGACTGCTGCCGGCCGACCGCCCGCGCAACTGGTACGACCCGGGCAGCTTCTGGTCGGGCGACGACCTGCCGCTGCTGCAGGGGGCCACGCTGGGGCCGGAGGTCCCGGTCGAGGTGCCCGCCGGGAACTGACCCCGCCGGCGCGGTTCCCGGCGCTGCCACCGGGTAGCACGGGAGAACTGTCAGACCCCGGCGGTAGGCATGACCTCGTTCCCCCCGGCGTTGTACGGAGCACGGGGAACCGCCCACGGAGGCTCGTCATGGCCACCACGACCCTCACCGTCGTCCCCCTCCCCGCGAGCACGCACCCCGGCCCGTCCGACGCCGCCGGGGACCTGCTGGCCGTCGCCTGGGCGCCCGGCGTGGCGCCGCCCCGCGAGATCGCCGTCCGGCCGGAGCTCTACGAGCGCCTGGGCGTGCAGCTCGGCTGGCACGGCACCGGTCCGCGCTCGCTCGGCGAGCCGGCCGGCGTGCCGGTCGTCGTCGACCCGCGGCTGCCCGCCAGCCCCGGCTTCGAGGTGCGCCGGGTCCGGCCCGTCGTCCGCCGCTGGTCCGGCGCCGCGGCCGCCTGAGGAAGGACCCCCTCCTCCCCACCCCTCGCAGGCCCGGGGCGGGCCCCGGGAGGGGGCCGGCGACGCCGGGACGTGCGCTGCCGGGTCCCGCCCTCAGGCGGTGAGCGCCAGCCGGTCGCCCAGCTCGAGCACGGTGTCCCCGGGCTGCTCGACGCCGTCGTCGTGGGTCACGCAGACGACGACCCGGCCGGCCAGCGCGGCGCGCAGGTCCCGCACCAGCGCGGCCGCCGTCGGCGGGTCCAGGTGGGCGGTCGGCTCGTCGAGCAGGACGACGTCGCGGTCGGCCAGCAGCGCCCGGGCCGCGGCCAGCCGCCGCCGCTCGCCGCCGGACAGCGCGGTTCCGCCGGCGCCGACCGGGGTGTCCAGGCCGTCGGGCAGCCCGGCCAGCAGCGGGCCGAGGCCGGCGGCGGTGAGCGCGGCGGTCATCCGCGCCTCCCCGCCGGGGCCGGCCAGCTCGCCGCGCGGGGCGGCCAGGGCCAGGTTGGCGCGGATCGTCGAGGCGAACACGTGGGCGTCCTGCGGCAGCCAGGCGGTGCGCGCCCGGACGGCCGCGCCGGTCAGCCGGGCGGTGTCGACGCCGCCGAGCGCGTAGCGCCCCGCCCGCGGGCGCAGCGCGGCGAGCAGCACGGCGAGGAAGGTCGACTTGCCGGCGCCGGACGGGCCGCGGACCACCAGCCAGCCGCCGTCGGCGGCCGCCCGTGCGGTGAGGCCGCGCAGCACGTCCGGGCCGCCGGGCCAGCCGGTGACGAGACCGGTGACGGCGAGGTCGCGCACCGGCGCGGGGGCGGGCAGCGGCTCGGCGGGATCGGCGGGCACCGGGGCGGTGAGGACGGCGTCGAGGCGGGCGCGGGCGTCGGCCAGCGCGCCGCGGCGCTGCAGCGCGGACACCAGCCCGGCCAGCGGCTCGGCCAGCGCCAGCGGGGCCAGGCCGAGGACCGCGACCTCCGGGCCGCCCAGACCCGACGCCGCCCCGACCGCGGTGGCGGCCACGGCGGCCAGCCCGGTGCCGAGGACGACCAGGCCGGTGCCGAGCGCGCCGGCCCGGGCGCCGGCCGCGGCGACGGCGGACCGGCGGCCGGCCACCGCGGCGAGGTCGGCGGCGGTGGCGGCGGCGAGGCCGTGCGCGCGCAGGTCGGCCGCGCCGTCGAGGGCGGTGGTGACGTCGCGCAGCGCGGCCACCCGCAGCGCGCCCTCGGTGCGGGCGGCGCCGGCGTCGACCCGCCGGTGCACCAGCAGCACGCCGGCCGCGGTGAGCCCGAGGACGAGCGCCGCGGCGCCCGCGGCGGCCGGCGAGAGCAGCGCCAGGCCGGCCAGCGTGAGCACCGGGACGGCGGCGGCAACCGCCGCGGGCGGCACCACCCGCACCGACAGGTCCTGCACCAGGCCGACGTCGCCGACCACGCGGGCCAGCGCGCTGCCCGGCGTCCGGTCGGCGGCCACGCCCTGCGCGGCCAGTGCCCGCCACACGCGCACCCGCAGGTCGGCGGCCATCCGCAGGGCGGCGTCGTGCGCGGTGAGCCGCTCCACCCAGCGCAGCGCCGCGCGGCCGATACCGAAGGCGCGCACGCCGACGATGGCGACCATCAGCGTGAGGATCGGCGGCATCTCCGCGGCCCGGACGATCAGCCAGCCGCTCACCGCGGTGAGCGCGACGCCCGCGCCGGCCGAGGCGGTGCCGGCCGCGACCGCCCGCACCAGCGCCCGCCGCGGCCAGCCGAGCCCCGTCGCCGGGGTGCTGGTGGCGGGGGCGGCCGGCTCCGGTCCCGCGAGATCGGTGGTCTCGTGGCCATCAGCCGCCGATCGCCACGAGACCGCCGATCTCGCGCCGGGGGACGCCGGGACCGCGGGCCCCGCCAGCGTCACCGTGCGGTCGGCGAGCGCCGCCAGCGCCGGGTCGTGGGTGACCAGCAGGACCGTGACCGTGCCGCGCAGGCCGGCCAGGACGGCGGCGACGCGGGCGGCCGAGGCCTCGTCGAGGTGCGCGGTGGGCTCGTCGAGCAGCAGGAGACGGGCGCCGCGGCGCACTCGGACCAGCGCCCGCGCGACCGCCACCCGCTGCAGCTCGCCGGGGGAGAGGGTGGTGCAGTCCCGCCCGGCCAGCGCCTGCGCGCCCACCCGCTGCAGCGCCTCGACGACGAACGCCTCGGCCACCACCGCGTCCACGCCCGGCGAGGCGGCGGCGTGCCGGCGCAGCTCGTCGGCCACCGTGCGCGCCGTCGTCCGGGGGTGCTGCGGGACCAGCGCGACCGCGCCGGCGGGGACGCCGGTGACGCTGCCGGCGACGTCCGCGGCCGGGTCGAGCGCGCCGGTGAGCGCGGCCAGCAGGGTCGACTTGCCGGAGCCGCTGGGGCCGCGGAGCACGACCAGCTCGCCCGGGCGCAGCGCGAGGTCCAGCGGCGGGAGGGCGGGCAGCGCGCGGCCGGGGTGGCGCACGGTCAGCCCGGAGACGGCGACGTCGGCGCCGCGCGGGTCGTCGTCGTCCGCCGCCGGGGGAGCGGGGGCGACCGGGGCGGCGAGCACGGCGCGCGCCTCCGCGGCGGCCAGCGTGGCGGCCTCGCCGGCGTGGTGGGCGGTGCCGAGCGCGCGCAGCGGCGCGAACGCCTCGGGGGCGAGCAGCAGCGCGGTGAGCCCGACGGCGAGCGCGAGGTCGCCGTGCACCAGCCGCAGGCCCACGGTGACCGCGACCAGCGCCACCGACAGCGTGGCGATCAGCTCGAGCACCAGCGCGGACAGGAACGCCAGGCGCAGGGTGGCCAGCGTGCGGCGGCGGGTGGCCTCGCCCAGCTCGGCGAGCGCGGTCACCTGGTCGGCGGCGCGGCCCAGGCCGACCAGCACCGGCAGGCCGCGGACCAGCTCGGCGACGTGCGCGGCCAGCCGGTCCAGGGCGCGGGCGGCGCCGGTGGTGCCGTCGCGGGTGGCCAGCCCCACCAGCACCATGAACAGCGGCACCAGCGGCAGGGTGGCCGCGACCAGGCCGGCCGAGAGCAGGTCGGTGGCGGCCAGCGCGACCAGCAGCACCGGCGGGACGACGGCGGTCTGCGCGAGCGCCGGCAGGTAGGTGGCCAGCGCGGGCGCGAGGTCGGCCAGCCGGGTGGTGGCCAGCACCGCGGCCGGCGCCGGGCCGCCCGCTGCGGCGACCGCGGCGGGGGATGCGGCCAGCCGGTCGAGCAGGGAGCGGCGCAGCGCGTCCTCGGCGCGGCGGGCGTCGCGGACGGCGGCCCGCTCGCCCAGCGCCCCGGCGACCGCCCGCAGCACGGCCCCGGCGGCGGCCAGCGCGAGCGGGCCGCTCAGGGCTCCGTCGGCGTACCCGGCGGCGCGGGCGACGGCGTGCGCCAGGCCGGCGGCGAGCAGCACCAGCCCCGCCGTCGAGCCGAGGGCGGCGGCCGCCGCCCGGGCCAGCGCGCCGGGCAGCCCCGGCACGCCGGCCAGCGGGGCCAGCGGCCCCCGGGCCGGGGCGGCAGAGATGGCCGTTTCTGCCGTCACGCGGCCACCGGCTCGGACTGCGGCTCGGCGGTCAGGCGCTTCCGGAACACCCAGTAGGTCCAGGCCTGGTAGGCGAGCACCACCGGCAGGCCGACCGCGGCCACCCAGGTCATCACGGTGAGCGTGTAGTCGCTGACCGAGGCCTCGGCGATGGTGACGTCGAAGGCCGGGTCGACCGTCGAGGGCACGACCACCGGGTAGGCCGAGCCGAACAGCGTGGCCGCCGAGGCGAGCAGGACGGTCGCCCAGCCCGCGAAGGCCTGCCCCTCGCGGTCCAGCCGCACCCGGGTCCAGGTCACGACGACGGCGAGCGCGGCCACCAGCCACAGCGCGCCGGTGAGCGCCGTGCCCGAGCGCAGCTGCACCAGCCCGGCCCACGCCAGCAGGGGCAGCGCGGCCACCGGCGACCAGCGCAGCGCGAACGCCCGCGCCCGCAGCCGCAGCGGGCCGTCGGTCTTGAGCGCGAGGAACAGCGCGCCGTGCACCAGCGAGTAGCCGACCACCGCGGCCGCGCCGAGCAGGGCGGACCAGCCGAGCCCGGCGAACGCGCCGCCGACCCGGGTGCCGTCGGCGTCGATCGGCAGGCCGAGGGTGGTGGCGGCCAGCGCCGCGCCCACGCCCGCCGCGGCCACCAGCGAGCCGCCGGTGATGACGCGGGTCCAGGCGGCGTCCCAGCGCGGGTCGTGCGAGCTGTGCCGCCACTCGAAGGCCACCGCCCGCACGATCAGACCGAGCAGCACCAGGACGAAGGGCAGGTACAGCGCCGGCAGCCAGGTGGCGTACCAGCCGGGGAAGGCGGCGAACACCGCGCCGGCGGCGGTGATCAGCCAGACCTCGTTGCCGTCCCACACCGGGCCGATCGTGCGGAGCATGAGGTGGCGGTCGGCACGCCCGTCGACAGCACCGCGGCGGCCGAGCACCGGCAGCAGCGCGGCGACGCCGAAGTCGAACCCCTCGAGCAGCAGGAAGCCGGTCCACAGCACCGCGACGGCGGCGAACCACAGGGTCTGCAGGTCCATGTCAGGCACTCCGGTCAGTACGCGAAGGAGAGGACGTCGTCGTCGGCCCGGTCGTCGCCCGGGCGCGGGTCGTCGTCGTCCCGGCGGGACGACCCGACCGCCGGCGGGGTCGGCGTCGTGTCCCCGGTGGTGACGCCGCGGCGGGCCAGCCGGACGAGGAGGAACAGCTCGACCACCGCGAGGGCGCCGTAGAGCAGGCCGAGGCTGATCAGCGACGTCCAGACCTCGGCGGCGGTGATGCCGGGGGAGACGGCCTGGGCGGTGAAGAACCACACCTGCTCGTCCACGGGCACGTCCGGGTTCGGGTAGACGACGAAGGGCTGGCGGCCCATCTCGGTGAACACCCAGCCGGCCGCGTTGGCCACGAACGGCGCGCCGACGGCCAGCAGCGACCCGTGGACGCCGATCCGCGACGTCGGCACGCGGCCGCGGCGGGTGGCCCACAGCGCGTACGCCGCGACGCCGGCCGAGACCGCGCCCATGCCGATCATGAGCCGGAAGCTCCAGTAGGTGACCGCCAGCACCGGCGTGTAGTCGATCTCCTGGCCGGCGCGGTCCCCGAACGACGGGTCGTCGGGGTAGGTGGCGCCGTAGACGGCGGCGTACTCCTCCTGCAGCTCGTTCACGCCCGGGACGGCGGTCTCGAAGTCGCTGTGGGCGAGGAAGGAGAGCAGGCCGGGGACGGTCCAGCTGTGCACGTCGTCGCACTCGTTGGAGCCGAGCTTGCCCCAGGCGAAGACCGAGAACGGCGCGGGCGCCTCGGTCTCGCACAGCGCCTCGGCCGAGCTCATCTTCAGCGGCTGCTGGGCGTACATGAGCTTGCCCTGCCAGTCGCCGGTGACGGCGACCAGGACGAACGCGGCCAGCGACACGTACCCGCCGAGCCGCACCGAGCGGCGCCAGACCGCGTGGTCGACGTCCGTGGTGGGGGCGCCGGCCAGCTTGCGCCTGCGCAGCTGGTACAGGCCGATGCCGACGAGCAGGGCACCGGCGACCATGAGCGCGGCGACGATCGCGTGGCTGAACGCGGCCAGGGCGGTGTTGTTGGTCAGGACGGCGAGGAAGTCGACCTGCTGCGGGCGGCCGTCCTCGCCGACGGTGACGCCGACCGGGTGCTGCATCCACGAGTTGGCCGCGATGATGAAGTACGCGCTGACGATGGAGCCGATCACCGCGGCCCACAGCGCCGCCAGGTGCAGCTTCTTCGGGATGCGGCCCCAGCCGAAGATCCACAGGCCGAGGAAGGTCGACTCGAGGAAGAAGGCGAGCAGCGCCTCCATCGCCAGCAGCGAGCCGAACACGTCGCCGACGAAGCGCGAGTACTCGCTCCACGCCAGGCCGAACTGGAACTCCTGGACCAGGCCGGTGGCCACGCCGAGCACGAAGTTGACCAGGTAGACGCGGCCCCAGAACCGGGTCATCCGCAGCCACTCGGGCTTGCCGGTGCGCACCCAGAAGGTGTGCATGACCGCCACCAGGATCCCCAGTCCGATGGTCAGGGGGACCATCAGGAAGTGGTAGACGGTCGTGATGCCGAACTGCCACCGGGCGATGTCGAGCACGTCCACGCGCGCTGCTCCTCGTCTGTGCCGCTCTCGAGCCGACACACTCTTTCTACGCTCTGTAGAAGTCGTTTTCTACGCCGCGTAGACGATCGGCGTGTGAGGTCGCGGACAGGCAGGGACCTTCGTCCCGCCGGGCAGGGACCAGGGGCACGACGGCCCGGTGGGGCGCGTTCTACGCTGGGTAGAGAAGCCGAGCCGGGAGGAGTCGTCGTGGCGTCGCTGGGAGACCTGGAGCGCACCGTCATGGACGTGCTGTGGGCGGCCGACGGGCCGCTGGCCGCGGCCGAGCTGCGCGACGCGCTGGCCGACCGCGAGCTGGCGCTCACCACCGTGCACACCGTGCTGTCCCGGCTGGAGGCCAAGGGCTTCGTCGAGCACGACGAGGCCCGGCCGCGCCGTTTCCGCCCGCGCGCCAGCCGCGCCGACCACGCCGCCGAGCTCATGCACGAGGTCCTCGGCCAGGCCGGTGACCGGCAGGCGGTGCTCGCCCGGTTCGTCGGCGGCGTCGATCCCGAGGAGGCCCGCCTCCTGCGGCAGCTGCTCAGCGAGACGGCGCCGGACGCGCGCTGACGTGCTGCCCGCGACCGCCGCGGCGCTCGCGGTCCTCGCCGCCCTGCTCGCCTGGCCGGTGCCGGCGCTGCTGGGCCGCGCCCGGTGGCCCCGGCGCGACCCGCTGGTGGCGCTGGTCTGCTGGCAGGCGATCGGGCTGGCCGGCGGCCTGTCGATCATCGGCGCGCTGCTCGTGCACGGGCTGGCGCCGTGGGGCCACTCACTGCCCGAGGCCGGCTGGGCGGTGCTGACCGGGCACCCGGCCCGCGACCCGGTCCGCGGCGACCACTGGGTCACCCTCACCCTGGCCGCCGTCCTCGCCGCCGAGCTGCTCGGCGTCCTGGCGCTGTCGTGGGCGCGCACTGCGCGCACCCGGCGGCGGCACCGGGCGCTGCTGGAGCTGGTCGTGCAGCCGTCGTCGGCCGCCCCCGACGCCCGGCTGCTCGAGCACCCCGCGCCGGTGGCGTTCTGCATCCCCGGCGCCCGCCCGCTGCTGGTGCTGTCCTCGGGCATGGTCGCCGAGCTCGACGACGGGCAGCTGGCCGCCGTCGTCGCGCACGAGCGGGCGCACCTCGCCGAGCACCACCACCTCTACCTGCTGCCGTTCGTCGCGTGGGAGGCGGCGCTGCCGGTGCTGCCCGCGGCCGCCCGCGCGCACGCCGCCGTCCGCGAGCTGGTGGAGATGCGCGCCGACGACCGCGCGGTCGGCTCGCTGGCCGGGCCCGACCCGCGGCGCACGCTGGCGCAGGCGATCGTCGTCACGGCCGGGGGCGCGGGCGGGGGCGTGCCGAGCGGCGCGCTGTCGGTGACCGGCAGCGCGGTCGCCGCCCGCGTGCTGCGGCTGGTGAGCCCGCCGGCGCCGCTGCCGGCCGCCGTCCGGGCCGCCGTCCTGCTCGGCGCCGGCCTGCTCCTGCTGGTGCCGACCGTCCTGCTCCTCCTCCCGGCCCTGTAGACCGCCTCCCGCGCGAGAGGCGACCACGGGGTCAGCGGGAGGGCAGGGCCGCCGGGAAGTCGACGTCGGTGAGCCGCGCGGACGCCGTCCAGAGCCGGGCCGCCAGGTCGGGGTCGCTGGCCGCGGCCGTCCGGCCGACCAGCGTCGGGTACCCGCGCAGCTCGCCCAGCCCGTCCGGCCCGGCGTAGCTGCCGCCGGGCAGGTCGGCGGTCGCGGCGAACAGCGTCGGCAGCGCGCCCTGCTCGGCGGACTGGGCGACCACCCGGTTGCCCAGGAGCGCGAACGCGTCCTTCAGCCGGTTCCCGGTGCGGCCCTGCAGGTTGGTGGCCGACCAGCCCGGGTGCGCCGCCAGGGCCCGCACCGGTGAGCCCGCGGCGGTCAGCCGGCGCTGCAGCTCGAGGGTGAACAGCAGGTTGGCCAGCTTGGACTGGCCGTAGGCGCGCTCGGCGGAGTAGCGCCGCCGCTCCCAGTTCAGGTCGTCGAGGTCGATCGCGCCCATCCGGTGCGCTCCGGACGACAGGGTCACCACCCGGTCGGTGACGTGCGGCAGCAGGAGGTTGGTCAGCGCGAAGTGGCCGAGGTGGTTGGTGCCGAGCTGCAGCTCGAAGCCGTCGGCGGTGCGCCCCTCGGGCACCATCATGATCCCGGCGTTGTTCACCAGGACGTCGAGCGGACCGTCCCAGGCGCCGGCGAAGGCGCGCACCGAGGCGAGGTCGGCCAGGTCCAGCGCGCGCACCTCGACGTCGCCGGTCAGGCCGGCGGCCGCGGCCTCCCCGCGGGTGGTGTCGCGGACGGCGAGCACCACCCGCGCGCCCCGCTCCGCGAGCGCCCG
Source organism: Geodermatophilus sp. SYSU D01180 (assembly GCF_054050415.1). Classification (NCBI taxonomy): domain Bacteria; kingdom Bacillati; phylum Actinomycetota; class Actinomycetes; order Geodermatophilales; family Geodermatophilaceae; genus Geodermatophilus; species Geodermatophilus sp. SYSU D01180. The sequence goes on from NZ_JBJGZH010000003.1 coordinate 48,846, forward strand.
CGCGGTGGCCAGCCCCAGCCCGCTCGCGGCGCCGGTGACGACGACGGTGCGCCCGGTCCGGTCGGGGAGGTCGGCGGTGGTCCAGCGGCTCGTCATGCCGGGTCCAACGCGGGCGCGGGCGCCGGTGTGCCGGCGGGCGCCACGGAGGTGTCGTTGCCCGGCAGCGGGCGGAACCGGCGCAGCCGCAGGCTGTTGGTGACGACGAAGACCGAGCTGAACGCCATCGCGGCCCCGGCGATCATCGGGTTGAGCAGCCCCGCCATCGCCAGCGGCAGCGCGGCGACGTTGTAGGCGAACGCCCAGAACAGGTTCCCCTTGATCACCGCGAGCGTGCGGCGGGCCAGCCGGACGGCGTCGGCGGCGGCGCGCAGGTCGCCGCGCACGAGGGTGAGGTCGCTGGCCTGGATGGCGACGTCGGTGCCGGTGCCCATCGCCAGCCCCAGGTCGGCCTGGGCGAGCGCCGCCGCGTCGTTGACGCCGTCGCCGACCATCGCCACCGTCGCGCCCTCGGCCTGCAGCCGGCGGACGGCGTCGACCTTGTCCTGGGGCAGCACCTCGGCGACGACGTCGTCGATGCCGACCTCGGCGGCGACCGCGCGGGCCGCGGCGGCCGAGTCGCCGGTGAGCAGCACCGGCCGCAGCCCGAGCGCGCGGAACTGCCGGACGGCGGCCGCCGACGTCGGCTTGACGGTGTCTGCGACGACGAGCACGCCGCGCGCGGCGCCGTCCCAGCCGACGGCGACCGCGGTGCGCCCGGCGGCGTCCGCGTCGGCGACCGCCGCGGCCAGCTCCGGGGGCAGCGGGCCCACCAGTGCGGGCCGGCCGACGACGACCGGCACGCCGTCGACGGTGCCGCGCACGCCCAGCCCGGCCTCGCTGCGGAACCCGGTGACGGCCGGCAGCGCGCCGGTGCGCTCGCGGGCGGCGGACGCCACGGCCGCGGCGATGGGGTGCTCGGAGGCGTCCTCTAGCGCGCCGGCCCGGCGCAGCACCTCGTCCGCGTCCTCGCCGTCGGCGGCGACGACGCCGGCCAGGCCCACCCGGCCGGTGGTGACCGTGCCGGTCTTGTCGAGCACGACGGTGTCGACCCGCCGCGTGGACTCCAGCACCTCCGGGCCGCGCACCAGGATGCCGAGCTGCGCGCCGCGGCCGGTGCCGACCATGAGCGCGGTCGGCGTGGCCAGCCCGAGCGCGCAGGGGCAGGCGATGATCAGCACGGCCACGGCGGCGGGGAACGCCCCGGCCACGCCGGCGCCGGTGCCGATCCAGAAGCCCAGGGTGGCCAGCGCGAGGGCGAGCACGACCGGCACGAACACCCCGGACACCCGGTCGGCCAGCCGCTGCACCTGCGCCTTGCCGTTCTGCGCCTCCTCGACCAGCCGCGCCATCTGCGCGAGCTGGGTGTCCGCGCCGACCCGGGTGGCCCGCACGACCAGCCGGCCGCCGGCGTTGACCGTGGCGCCGACGACGGCGTCGCCCGGGCCGACCTCCACCGGTACCGACTCGCCGGTGAGCATCGAGTCGTCCACGGCGGAGGAGCCCTCGACGACCTCGCCGTCGGTGGCGACCCGCTCGCCGGGCCGGACGACGAACAGGTCGCCGGGCTGCAGCCGCTCGACCGGCACCCGCTGCTCGGCCCCGCCGCGCAGGACCGACACCTCCTTGGCGCCCATCTCCAGCAGTGCGCGCAGCGCCGACCCGGCCCGCCGCTTGGCGCGCGCCTCGGCGTAGCGGCCGGCCAGCAGGAAGGTGGTCACACCCGCGGCCGCCTCGAGGTAGACGTCGCCGCTGCCGTCGCCGCGGGTGACGGCCAGCGAGAAGGGGTGCGTCATGCCCGGCTCGCCGGCGGTGCCGAGGAACAGCGCGTACAGCGACCAGCCGAACGCGGCGAGGGTGCCCAGCGAGACGAGGGTGTCCATGGTGGCCGCGCCGTGGCGCAGGTTGGTCCAGGCGGCGCGGTGGAACGGCCGGCCGCCCCAGACGACCACCGGCGCGGCCAGCGTCAGCGACGCCCACTGCCAGTACTCGAACTGCAGCGCCGGGACCATGCCCAGCAGCACGACCGGCAGGCTGAGCACCGCGGAGACCAGCAGCCGCTGCCGCAGCCCGGCGTCCGGGTCGGCCTCCGGGGCGTCCTCCTCGGGCGGCGCGGGGAGGGCGGCGGTGTAGCCGGCCTTCTCCACGGTGGCGACCAGGTCCTCGGGCGCGACGCCGTCGCCGAAGGTGACCCGGGCCTTCTCCGTCGCGTAGTTGACGGTGGCGGTCACGCCGTCGAGCCGGTTGAGCTTCTTCTCGATGCGGGCCGCGCAGGAGGCGCAGGTCATGCCGCCGATCGACAGCTCGATCTGCGTGGGGGTGGTCACGGGGCGCTCCGGGCGGTGACGGGGAAGGCGGCGGTGCGGACGACGTCGCCGTGGCGGAAGTCGAGGAACAACCGGTGCTCGCCGGCCGCGGGCACCTCGACGGCGAAGCGGACCTGCCCGCCGGACTCCCCGGTGGGGTGGACGTGCAGGTAGCCGAGGTCGCCGGCGCGCAGCGCGACCAGGTGGCCGCGGGCGCCGAGGTGGGGCTGCAGGTCGGTCACCGGCACGCCGTCGCGGCTCACGGTGAGCACCACCTCGGACTCCCGGCCGGCCACCAGGTCGCCGTCGAGGGTGACGGTGTAGCCGTCCACCTCCGCGGTCGCCGCGGGGGCGGGCAGCGGCGCGGGCTCCCACGTGCCGCCGACGGCGAGGTCGGCGCCGAGCACGAGGTCCTCGCCGAGCGCGGTGGGCGTGGCGTCGGCCAGCACCCGCCAGGCGCCCGGCTCGAGCGCGACCGTCGTCGTCCAGGTGCCGTCGGGGGCCAGCTCGGGGTGCACGTGCTGGTAGCCGGTGAGGTCCCGGCGGACGACGACCAGGTGCAGGTCCTGCTCGTGCACGGTCTCGTAGGCGGTCACCGGGGCGCCGTCGGGCCCCAGCAGCCGGAAGGACAGTGGGACGGCGTCGCCGGCGGGCAGGACGTCGGACGCGAGGTCGAGGGTGTGGCCCTCGGCGGAGACGGCGAGCCCGGCGGGCAGGTCGTGCTCCCCGGCCGGAGCTGCCGGCGCGTGGCCGCCGTCGCCGGCGTGCTCCTCGACGCCGGCCGGGGGCGCGCCCACCGGTCCGGCGAGGGCGCCCACGCCCCAGCCGGCGCCGAGGACGGCGGCCGCGGTGCCGAGGACGGCGGCGACCCGGGTGGCGGTGCGCACGACGGCTCCCTCCCGACCGGCCGCGTCAGCGGCCGGCGACCTCGTAGCCGGCCTCCGCGACGGCGGCGCGCACGGCGGCGTCGTCGACGGGGGTGTCGCTGGTGACGGTCAGGCCGCCGCTGGCCAGGTCGACCTCGACGTCGGTGACGCCGGGGATCTCGCTGACCTCCTCGGTGACCGAGGCGACGCAGTGCTGGCAGGTCATGCCGGTGACGGTGTAGCTGGCGGTGCTCATGGCGGGGTCCTCCGGGGGTGCGGGTGGGGATCAGGAGCGGACGAGCCGGGCGATCGCGGCGGAGGCCTCGCGGACCTTCGCGTCGGCCTCCGGGCCGCCGGTGGCGACGGCCTCGGCGACGCAGTGCGACAGGTGCTCCTCGAGCAGGCTCAGCGCCACCGACTGCAGCGCGGAGGTCATCGCCGAGACCTGGGTGAGGATGTCGATGCAGTACTTCTCGTCCTCGACCATGCGCTGCAGCCCGCGGGCCTGGCCCTCGATGCGGCGCAGCCGCTTGAGGTGGTCGTCCTTGCGGTGGATGTAGCCGTGGACGTGGCCGGGGGCGCTCTCCGAGTCGGTCACGCGGCCGATTGTACCCCTACCCCCAGGGGGTATCAACGGCCGCCCTGCTCCGGCTCCTCCGGTCGGCCGGCGCGCAGGCGGGCGACGGTCTCGCGCAGGCGGACGGTGTCGGCGCGGGCGTCGGCGAGCTCGTCCTGCAGGCCGAGGATGACCTCGGCGGAGGCGAGCGTGTGGCCGTCGTCGAGCAGGCCGCGCAGCCGCGCGGCCAGGACGAGCTGGTGGCGTGAGTAGCGCCGGTGGCCGCCGGGGGAGCGGTGCGGCTGCAGGACCCCGGAGCCGTCGAGGCTGCGCAGGAAGGCGGCCTGGACGCCGAGCAGCGCGGCGGCCTGGCTCATGGTCAGCGCCGGGAAGTCGGGGTCGTCGAGCCGGCGCACGGCGTCGGCCGCCGGGTCGGCCTGCTGCGGGTCGCCCTGCTGGCGGTCGGCGGGGCCGGGCACGGGACCTCCTCCTCCCTGCGGTGCCGGGGCCCGGCGGGCCCCGGATGCGGCGCGGGGGGCCCCGGATGCGGCGCGGGGGCCGGGCCGCACCGGCCCGGCCCCCGCGGACGGGACGCCGGTCAGCCCTCGACGGCCCGGGTCTCGCCCTGGGCGGGCTCCTGCTCGCCCTCGATGGTCCGGCTCTCGACCGCGGCCGGCACGTCGGCGCGGGTCACGGTGATCTTGCGGGACCGGGCCTTCTCCGCGACCGGGATGCTCACGGTGAGCACGCCGTCGTGGTAGCTGGCCTCGAGCCGGTCGGTGTCGAGGCTGCGTCCGAGGACCAGCTGCCGGGTGTAGGCGCCGTAGGGGCGCTCGGCGACGGCCCACTCCGCGCCCTCCAGCTGCGGGATCGAGCGCTCCGCGCTGACGGTGAGGGTCGTGCCCTCGAGCGACAGGTCGATCGAGCCCGGGTCGACGCCGGGCAGGTCGAAGTGGGCGACGAACTTGTCACCGACGCGGTAGGCGTCCATCGGCATGCCCGACAGGGCGCGGGCGGTGCCGGTGCGGCCGGTGAGCTGGTCCAGGGCGCGGAAGGCGGCGGACGCGGTCGGGAAGGGGTCGTACGCGGTCAGCACCATGGCTGGTGAACCTCCTGGGAGATCCGGTGTGGAGTTCGCTGCCCGAGGATGAACCTCCAGTGGCAAATGGAGATTACCTCGATCGGGCATCCGTGTAAACGTCTGTCGTCGGCGGGTGTTCCCAGTCGCGCATGGACGGCGGGCAACGGGGGCAGACCCCGGGCATGGACGAGCACCGAGAACCCGGTGGACCCGCGCCCGAGGACCCCGGCGCCGCGCCCCACGAGGGCGAGCCCGAGGTCGACGCCCGGCTCGACGGCGACGTCAGCTGCATCGCCGTGACCGGCGAGCTCACCGAGGCCGCCCGCCGGCCGCTGGTCCGCGTGGTCACCGACCAGCTGCTGTCGGTGCCCACGCTCTCGCGGGTGGAGCTGGAGCTGAGCGGCGTCACCTACATGAACTCCGCCGGGATGGCCGTCCTCGTGCAGCTGCAGCGGATGACCCAGCCCCGTGCGGTCACCGTCGCGCTGGTCGAGCCGCCGGCCGCGGTCGCCCGGCCGCTGCAGCTGACCGGCCTGTGGCGCCGCTTCGAGGTGGTCGGCGAGGGCGCCGGGCCGGCCGACGCCGGCGGCGCACCGCCGTCGGGGGGTCCGTCGCGGCGCCCGGACGGGCCGGACGGCCGCAGCGCCTGACCGGCGGGGCGGAACCGCGGTGTCGGTCGGTCCCGGTCCGGGGGCTGCTCCTAGCCTGGCCGGGTGCCGCCCTCCACCCACAGCCACGGGCCCGACCCCGACGCGCCCCCGCCGAGCCCGGAGACGCTGACCCGGCGACGCCGCGCGGTCACGCTGATGCTCCTGCTGCTCGTGCCGGTGGGGTTGGCCACCGTGGTCGGCCTGGTCGTGCTCTGGCCCGGGGACGAGCCGACCCGCGCCGAGCAGGTCGCGGCCACGTTCCTGCCGGCGGGGACCAGCTACGCCGACGCGCGGGTGGTCTCCCTGCAGACGCTGCCGTGCGGCGAGGCCGGGACCGGGCAGGCCACCTGCGCCACCGCCGTCGTCGAGGTCCTCGAGGGCGACGGCGCGGGGGACTACCAGCAGGTGGACCTCTCGGCCGAGGTGGTCGCCAACGGGGTGGGGGAGGGCGACGTCCTCGTGCTCACCCGCGACCCCGGCGCCGAGGGCGGCCCGGACTACCAGTTCGCGGACTTCGAGCGGACCACGCCGGTCGTCGTCCTCGCGGTGGCGTTCGCCCTCGTCGTCGGGGCGGTCGCCCGGCTGCGCGGGCTCGCCGCGCTGGTCGGCCTCGCCTTCGCGTTCTTCGTGCTGCTGCAGTTCGTGCTGCCGGCGCTGCTCGAGGGGTCCTCGCCGACGCTGGTCAGCCTGGTCGGCTCGTCGGCGATCATGTTCGTCGTCCTGTACCTCGCGCACGGCTTCTCCGCGCGGACGACGACGGCGCTCGTGGGCACCCTGTTCGGCCTGGCGCTGGTGACCGTGCTGGGCTCCGTGGCCGTCGGCGTCGCGCGGCTGACCGGACTCACCAGCGAGGAGACCATCCAGCTGCTGACCTTCGACCCGACGCTGGACTTCTCCGGCCTGGTGATCGCCGGGGTCGTCGTCGCCGGGCTCGGCGTGCTCAACGACGTCACGATCACCCAGGCCTCGGCGGTCTGGCAGCTCAACGAGGTGGACCCGGCGATGGGCTGGCGGCAGCTGTACCGCCGCGGCATGGCCGTCGGCCGCGACCACATCGCCTCCACCGTGTACACGATCGTCTTCGCCTACGCGGGGGCCGCGCTGCCGCTGCTGCTGCTGTTCGAGGTCTACACCCAGCCCGCCGGCGTGACGCTGACCAGCGCCGCGGTGGCCGAGGAGGTCATCCGCACCCTGGTCGGGGCGATCGCGCTGGTGCTCGCGGTCCCGGTGACGACGGCGGTCGGCGCGTTCTTCGCCACCGCGGCCGGGACCGCGGCCGGCGCGGCCCCCGAGCGACGTCTGTCGGGGCTGCGTGCGAGGTTTGCCCGGTGAGTGACTTGCTGGCGGCCGCCGAGGCCGCGCCCGGGTTCATGCCGGCCGACGAGGGTCGTGCCCTCTACGAGGCCGCCCGCACGGTGGCGGTGCCCGGCCCGCTGCTGGAGATCGGCTCGTGGATGGGCAAGTCGGCGCTCTACCTCGCCGCCGCCGCGCGGGAGACCGGCCGGCAGGTGGTCACCGTCGACCACCACCGCGGCTCGGAGGAGCACCAGCCCGGCTGGGAGTACCACGACCCGTCGCTGGTCGACCCCGCCGTCGGGCGGATCGACACCCTGCCGCGGTTCCGCCGCACGATCGCCGACGCCGGCGCCGAGGACGTCGTCGTCGCCGTCGTCGCGCGGTCGGAGGTGCTCGCGCCGCTGTGGGCGACCCCGCCGGCGCTGCTGTTCCTCGACGGCAGCCACACCGAGGAGTCCGCGCGCCGCGACCAGGACGCCTGGGTCGGGAAGCTCGCCGTGGGCGGCACGCTGGCCATCCACGACGTCTTCCCCGACCCCGCCGACGGCGGCCAGGCCCCGTTCGGCGTGTACCGGCGGGTGCTCGGGTCCGGGGACTTCGAGGAGCTGCCGGGCACCGGCTCGCTGCGGCTGCTGCGCCGTGTCCGCTGACGCGCTGGGGGCCGAGCGGGCGGCCGCCCAGGCGCAGATCGAGGCGCTGACCCGCCAGTTCGACGAGATCGTCGCCGCGTCGCAGGCGTCCAACGCCGACGACGAGCACGACCCGGAGGGCGCGACGATCGCCTTCGAGCGGCAGCAGGTGGCGGCGCTGCTGGGGCAGGCGCGCCGCCGGCTGGCCGACGTCGACGCCGCGGTCACCGCGGTCGAGGCCGGCACCTACGGCCGCTGCGAGTCCTGCGGCGGCCCGATCGCACCCGAGCGCCTGGCCGCCCGGCCCACCGCCCGCACCTGCATCAGCTGCGCGCGCTGACCTCCCACCGCACCGACAGGCGGGGCAGCAGCACCTGGGTGAGGGGGCCGATGGCCAGGGCGTAGGCGACGGTCGCCACGCCGAGGGTGCCGCCGAGCAGCCACCCGGTCGCGACGACGGCGACCTCGATCGTGGTCCGCACGAGCCGCACCGACCCGCCGGTGCGCCGGACGAGCCCGGTCATCAGCCCGTCCCGCGGGCCCGGCCCGAGGTGCACCCCGACGTAGGCGGCCGTGGCGACGGCGTTGAGCACGATGCCCGACGCCGCGAACGCCGCCTGCACCGCCAGGTGCGACGGTGCGGGCAGGACGGCGAGCGTGCCGTCGACGGCGACCCCGATGACGACGACGTTGCTCACCGTGCCGATCCCCGGCCGCTCCCGCAGCGGGACCCACGCGAGCAGCACCAGCGCGCCCACCACCACGGTGACCAGCCCGAGCGACCAGCCCAGCCGCTGCGCGAGCCCCTGGTGCAGCACGTCCCACGGCGTGACCCCCAGCGAGGACCGCACCAGCAGGGCCATCGAGGCCCCGTAGAGCGCGAGGCCGGCGTAGAGCTGGACGAGGCGGCGCGGGAGTCGGGCGGGCACGGGAACCGGACGGTGCTGCACCACGACCGCCACCCTGCCGCCCGCCCGGCCCGCCTCCTACGGGCCAATCGGCCGGATTGGCCTGCTCAGGGCGGCACGTGGACCCCGAGCGGGTGCGCTGAGGCCGCATCCGACGCCGCGGAACGCGGCCTCAATGCACACCATTGATGGGGAGTCATGCGGGGCGGGCCCGTTCAGGGCGGCAGAAACGGCCATTTCTGCCGCCCGCGGCGCCGCGGCCTCAGCTCACGTAGCGGCGGGCGGTGGAGCGGCGCTGGGCGGCGTCGAGCGCGGCGAACCGGGCCTCGGCGTGCGGGGGCAGCACCCGCCGCTCGCGCACCAGCCACGGGATCCCGCGGACGGCGGCCCACAGCCCCTGCGCGGTCACCCGGTCCCGCGGCAGCGTGGCCAGCAGGTGCAGAGTGCGCCGCAGCGCGGGGCGCAGCGGGCGCCGCAGCCACGTCGTCCAGAGGGTGTTGCGGATGCCGTCGCGCCGGCGGCGGTGCCCGTCGCGGGCCCTCGACGCCTGGTGGTGCACGGTCAGCTCGGGCAGGTAGCACAGCTCCCAGCCGGCGGCGGCGAGGTCACCGGCCATGAGCTCCTCCTCCCCGCCCAGCCACAGCCGCTCGCAGAAGCCGCCGACCTCGAGGAACGCCTCCCGCCGGACGACGCTCGCGCCGGCGAGGAAGGAGCCGAGCGCCGGGCCGGGCAGCCAGCCGGCGCCGCGGACGGGGGAGTCGCGCAGCTCCGGCACGATCGGGTCCTCCCGGCCGCCGGGCTCGACGAGGATCCGGGCGGTCACCACGGCCAGCCGCGGGTGCGCGTCGAGGACGTCGGCCGCCCGCCGCAGCGACCCCGGCTCCCACCACGTGTCGTCGTCGCAGAAGGCCACGTACGGGGTGCCCAGCCGGCCGACGCCGACGTTGCGGCCGGTCGCGCCCAGGTTCTCCGCGCTGGCCACCAGCTCCACGGCGGGGAACCGCTGGGTGATCGCCTCCGCGGTCCCGTCGGTGGAGCCGTTGTCGACGACCACCACGTGCGGCCGCTCGGGCAGCGCCAGCAGCCGGGACAGCGCCCCGAGCACCTCGTCGCGGCGCTGGTGGGTGATCACGACGACGGCGACCCGCGCATCGGCAGAAGGACCTCCCTGCTCCCCAACGCTCGCACGCTCGCGTCGGGCCCCTGCAGGGAGGCCATGGGTGGCTGTCATGTCGCGTCCCCCGCGAGCAGGCTGAGGTCGGCCAGGACGTGCGCGGGCAGCCGGCGGCGGCGGCGCAAAGCGGCGGGCAGGTCCGGCAGCCCCCGCCGCAGCCCCCGCCGCTCGGGCGCCCCGGCCCGCAGCGCGGCGACCACGGTGCGGACGACGTCGCGCGGCGGCAGCCGCATCACCGCGGTGAGCGCCTTCGACCGCCAGATCGCCGCGCGCCGCGCGTCCGGGTCGGACCGCCGGGCCGACGGGTGGTGGTGCACGGTCACCGAGTCGACGTAGGCGATGTCCCAGCCGGCGGCGGCGAGGTCCAGGGACAGCCGCTCCTCCTCGCCGGGGAAGCGCACCACCGGGTCGAAGCCGCCGACGGACAGGAACGCCTCGGTGCGCACCATCGCCGCGCACGCGATGAAGCCGAGCAGCCGCGGCCCGGGCAGGTGCGCCGGGGTGCCGAGGGGGCTGACGGCGAGTTCCTCGCACAGCGGGTCCAGCCGCTCCTCCGGGCCGACGAGGACCCGCGCGTTGAGCACCGCCAGCCGGGGGTGCCCGCGCATGACCTCCGCGGCGCGGGCCAGGTCGCCGGGCGCCCACCACGAGTCGTCGTCGGCGAAGGCCACGAACTCGCTGCCCGCGTGCCCGGCGCCGATCGTGCGGGCGTGCGCGCCGGCGTTCTCCGCCAGCGGCAGCACGGTCACCTGCGGCAGCGCGGCGCGGACGGCGTCGACGGTGCCGTCGGTGGAGCCGTTGTCCACCAGCACGACCGGCGCCTCGTGGCGGGGGAGCGTGGCCAGCAGGTCCGCGCGCCGGTCACGGCTCATCACGACGACGCTGACGCCGTCGGGGGTGGGGGTGCGGGGGGAGCGGGGCCGTGCCGACGTGCGCGTCACGCAGAGGCACTGCCCGGCAGCGGCGCTGCCGAACCGGCGTCCTCGGTGCCCGGCGCGGGCAGCGCCGCGGGGTCGGCGAACAGCCCGCAGGCGGGCGTCGCGCCGGCCAGCGCGTCCGCGGCGAGCACCACCGCCGCCGCGGTCCACGTCGTCCGCTCGACCGGCCAGCGGGCGTCGTCGGGGTAGACGAACCCGGTCCAGTACGAGCCGTCGTCGTGCCGCAGGTGCTGCATCGCCGCGACCTGCTCCAGCGCGGCCTCCGGCTGCCCGGCGACGACGAGCGCCAGCGCCAGCTCGCAGGTCTCCGCGCCGGTCACCCACGGGCGGTCGGCCACGCAGCGGGCGCCCAGGCCCGGGACGACGAAGCGGTCCCAGTCGGCGGCCAGCCGGGCGCGCGCGGGCCCGCCGGTGACCGCGCCGGCCAGCACCGGGTAGTACCAGTCCATCGACCAGCGCGAGCGGTCGGCGAAGGCCGCGGGGTCGGTGCGCAGCGCCGTGCCGAGGCCGGTGACCGCCAGCTCCCAGTCCGGCTGCGACTGCCCGTTCAGCTCCGCCAGCGCGATGCCGCAGCGCAGCGCCTGGAACAGGCTGGCGTTGCCGGTGAGCAGCGCGACGTCGTCCGGGGTCCCGTCGGGCCGCAGCGCCCAGCCGATCGTTCCGGAGGCCAGCTGCATGTCCACGACGAGGTCCAGGCCGCGGCGCACCGTCGGCCACAGCTCCCGGACCAGCCGCTCGTCACCGCTGGCCAGCCACGTGTGCCACGCGCCGACGGCGAGGTAGCCGGCGTGGTTGCTCTCGACGGCGGGCTGGGTCTCGGCGCCGTCGCGGTACTCCGCGGCCCAGGAGCCGTCGGCGCGCTGCCGGGCGGCGAGCCAGCGGTAGGCCGCCGCCGCCCGCGCGTGCTCCCCGCCGACGTCGAGGGCCATCGCCGCCTCGACCGAGTCCCAGGGGTCCAGCTGCCCGCCGCGGAACCACGGCAGGGACCCGTCGCGGCCCTGCTCGGCGGCGATGGCGGCCACGGTGCGCCGCACGGCGCCGCCGTCCAGGACGCCGGGCAGCTCGGGCAGCTCAGCGGAGCGCAGCGGTCTTCTCCCGCTCCGGGCGGGTCCCCGCCGCCGGCACCCGCGGCTTGTCCGCGTAGACCACGAGGCTCTTGCCGATCAGCGGGTCGAGCACCTTCTCGGCCAGCCGGGTCACCCACGGCCGCCTGGTCAGGTCCCACACCAGCAGCCGGTGGTAGGCGCGGACGACGGCGGCGTCCCGGTCCACCCCGACGGCGCACTTGAGCCACCAGTAGGGCGCGTGCAGCGCGTGCGCGTGGTGGCTGCGCCCGGGCACCAGGCCCGCCACCGACAGCCGGGCGCGCAGCACGTCGCCGCGGTAGATGCGGATGTGCCCGCCCTCGTTGGCGTGGTAGGCGTCCGACAGCGCCCAGCACACCCGCTCGGGGCCGTACCGCGGCACGGTGACGGCGGCCCGCCCGCCGGGCTTGAGCACCCGGGCGATCTCGGCCATCGCGGTGCCGTCGTCGGGGATGTGCTCGAGCACCTCCGAGGCGATGACCCGGTCGATGCTGCCGTCGGGGAACGGCAGGTGACGCAGGTCGCCGCGGACCACCTCGTGGTGGGCCCCGGCCGGCGCCTCGCCGGCCTCGGCGATCGCGCCCAGCCACCGCTTGGTGGTCTCCACCTCGGGCACGCCCCAGTCGACGGCGACCACGGACGCGCCGCGGCGGTAGGCCTCGAACGCGTGCCGGCCCTCGCCGCAGCCGAGGTCCAGCACGGTCATGCCGGGGCGCAGGTCGAGCAGGTCGTAGTCGACGGTCAGCACGGACGACCCCTTCGTTCCAGCACCTCGGCGTACCAGTCCGCGGTCCGCTCCGCGGTCGAGCGCCACGTGTAGGCGGCCAGCACCCGGCGGCGCCCGGCGCGGCCCAGCTGTTCCTGCAGCGACGGCTTCTCCAGCAGGAGCTTCAGCGCCGCCGTCAGCTCGTCGACGTCCCCGGCCCGCACCCGCAGGCCGGCCTGGGAGCCGACGACCTCGGGCAGCGCGCCGGCGTCGGTGGTGACCAGCGGCGTCCCGCAGGCCATCGCCTCGACCGCGGGCAGCGAGAAGCCCTCGTAGAGGGAGGGGATGGCGGCGACGGTGGCCGTCTGCAGCAGCCGCACCAGGTCGGCCTCGGAGACCGGCCCGGTGAAGCGGACGGCGTCGCGCAGGCCGAGGCGGTCCAGCGCCGACTCGGCCGGACCGCCGGGCCGCGCGGTGCCGACGACGGTCAGCCGCACCGGCCGCTCGGTGCGCAGCTTGGCCACCGCCTCGAGCAGGTGCACCAGGCCCTTGAGCGGGACGTCCGCGCTGGTGGTGACGACGATCGAGTCGGCCTCGCGCGGCCGGCCGGCCGGCGGCGGGGTGAAGACGTCCGGGTCGATGCCGACCGGGATGACCTCGACGCCCGCGGCGGGCACGTGCAGGTGGGCCTCGATGTCGCGCCGCGAGCTCTCCGAGACGGTGGTGACCGCGTCCAGCCGGGGCGCCACGCGGGCCTGCATGGCGGTGAAGGCGTACCAGCGGCGCAGGGTCAGCCGGCGGCGCAGCGAGGGGGCGGCGCCGAGCTCGAGCTGCCGGTCGATGGCGACCGGGTGGTGCACGGTCGCCACGGTCGGGACGCCCGCGCGGACCAGCCGCAGCAGCCCGTAGCCCAGGCTCTGGTTGTCGTGCACGACGTCGAACTCGTGCGCGCGGGGGAGCAGCAGCCGGGCCGCGCGCAGCGTGAAGGTCAGCGGCTCGGGGAACGCGGCGGTGCACATCGCGGCCCACTCGGCGACGTCGATCCAGTCGCGGAACTCCGAGGGGCGCGGCGTCCGGAACGGGTCGGGCTCGCGGTAGAGGTCCAGGCTCGGCACCCGGGTGAGCGGGACGCCGTCGTCCAGCTCGGGATAGGGCTGGCCGGAGAGGACCTCGACGTGGTGGCCGAGGGCGGTCAGCTCGCGCGAGAGGGCCCGGACGTAGACGCCCTGGCCGCCACCGTGCGGCTTGCTGCGGTACGACAGCAGTGCGATCCGCAGCCGTCGTCCCATGCGCCGGACCCTACCGACCCCGTCCGGTCCACTTTCGGAGCCCGCCTGACAGGGTGACCGGCGTGATCCGACACGTCGTGCACTTCACCTGGTCCGACGCCGCCGACGACGCCCGGCGGGCCGAGACGGTGGCCGCGCTGCGCCGGCTGCCCGAGCAGGTGCCCGGGTCGCTGGCCTTCACCGTCGCGCCCGACGCCGGCCTGGTCGAGGGCAACGCGCACACGGTCCTGGTCGCCGACTTCCCCGACGCCGAGGCCTTCCGGCGCTACGCCACCGACCCGGTGCACCTCGCGGTCATCGCCGAGCACGTGCGCCCGTACCTGGCCGCCCGCAGCGCCGTCCAGTACGAGCTGTGACCCGGACGGGCGGCTGACCTGCGGTTCCACCGTCGCTGGATAGCGTCCGGCGCATGACCGGACGCCGCCGCCCCGTCCTCGCCGCCACCGCGGGCCTGCTCGCCGTCCCGCTGATCGCGGCCTGCGGCGGGGAGGACGTCCGGGGCACGGCCTCGCCCGCCTCCCCGTCCTCGTCGCCGAGCCCGTCCTCCTCGGCGTCGCCGTCCCCCGGGACCGACCTCGCGCCCGGCCTGCTCCCTCCCGAGGCGTTCGGCGCCGGTGCGCAGGTCACCCCGCTGACCGAGGCCCAGCTGGAGCAGGGCGCCGCGATGGCCGGCGGCACGACCGGGGACCTGCAGGTGACCCCGCCCGAGTGCGAGCCCGCGGTGCAGGCAGCCAGCCGTCCTTCGACGAGTACGACGACGTCGCCGCGCAGGTCGCCGTCACCGGGACGGTCACCACCGTGCAGGCGCTGGCCTCCGGCGGCCCGGCCGGGGACGCGCTGGCGGGCTTCGGTCAGCAGCTCGACCGGTGCCGGGAGGTGCAGGTGAGCGCGCCGCAGATCGGCACCGTCACCATCGCCTTCGCCGAGCTCGACGTCCCCGACCTCGGCGACGGCTCCGCGGGGGTCACCTACACGACGACGGTGACCGGGCCCGACGGGCAGCAGCTGACCGTGCCGGCACTGGTCGGCGTCGTGCAGGACGGGGAGCGGGTGGTCGTGCTGCTCACCACCGACACCTCCGGCGGGCAGCCCGACCCCACGGCGTTCACCGGCCTGCTGGAGCAGGCCTACGAGACGCAGGCCGACGCCCTCGACTGAGGAGGGACCCCTGGCCCCTCACCGCTCGCACGCTCGCCGCGGGCCCCTGCAGGGGGCCGGACGAGACGGGGCGTGGCCGTCCACAGGGCCGGTCTCCTCCACAAGCGGTTCGGCCGTGCCGATCGGGGCCCCGTCCGGCTCCAGGGTCGGCCGGGTGGACCACCCCCCGATCCCCGTCATCCGGCTCGGCGACACCGGCGAGGTCGCCGCCGCCCTGCCCCACCTGCTCGGCTTCCACCCCGCCGAGTCGATCGTGCTGGTCGGCCTGCGCGGGCCGAACGGCAGCCGCGTCGGCCTCACCGTGCGCGCCGACCTCCCGCCGCCCGCCGCGGTCCGCGCGCTGGCGGCCACGCTGGCCGGCAAGGTGCTCACCGACGAGCCGGTCGCGGTGCTGCTGGCCGTCGTGTCCGAGGTGCCTGACGTGCGGTCGGCCCCCGTCCTGGCGTTCGGACCGGGCGAGCCGGCCCCGGAGCTCCCGCACCGCGACCTGGTGCACGAGCTCGTGCTCGCGCTGGACGCCCGGGACGTGCCGGTGCGGGAGGCGCTGCTGGTCCGGTCGGGCCGCTGGTGGGACTACGACTGCCCGTACCCGTGCTGCGAGCCCGGCGCCGGGACGCCGCTGCCCGGCGGGGCCAGCCCGCTGGCCGCCGCGGCGGTGGCCCGCGGCGCGGTCCTGGCCTCCGACCGCGCCGCGCTCGCCGCGCGGTTCACCCGACCCGACGGCGACCCGGGGGCACCCGCGACGGCGGCGGCCTGCCTGACGGAGGGCCGCGAGCACGCCGCCCGGCTCCGGGCGCTCGGCCTGGACGCGGTCGCCGCGGAGGCCGGCGCGGCGATCGCCGCGGCCGTGGCCGACTGCCGGCCGGGACCGGCCACCGCGGCCACCCGGCTCGCCGACGCCCGGGTGGCCCGGGTGCTGTGGGGGCTCACGATCCCCGACGTCCGCGACCGCGCGCTCGGCCTCGCGCTGGGAGAGGACGCCGCGGCCGCCGAGGTGCTGTGGACCGAGTGCACCCGCCGCGCGCCGGTGCCGCTCGACGGACCGCCGGCCACGCTGCTCGCGGTCAGCGCCTGGCTGCGCGGCGACGGCGCCATGGCCAACGTGGCCCTGGACCGCGCCCTGGCCGCCGACCCCGGCGCCCGGCTGCCCCGGCTGCTCGCCGACGGCCTGGCGCAGTGCCTGCCGCCCGCCCAGCTCCGGGTGCTGATCAGCAGCACCCTCGGGGAGGCCGGGTGAGCGGGTCAGACCAGCTCGGGGCGCTGCCACCCCTGCCCGAGGACGTGCTCCGCGAGGAAGGCGATCACCGTCTCGTACCAGACCGTCGCGTTGCCGGGCGTGAGCACCCAGTGGTTCTCGTCAGGGAAGTACAGGAACCGCGACGGGACGCCGCGCTTCTGCAGGTCGTACCAGAGCCGCAGGCCCTCGCCGATCGGCACGCGGTAGTCCTTGTCGCCGTGGATCACCAGCACCGGCGTGCGGATGGCGTCGGCGAACCGGTGCGGGGAGTTCTGCTCGTAGCGCTTGGGCTCGACCAGCGGCGCGCCCCACTCCCGCTCCCAGTAGTAGGCGGCGTCCGTGGTGCCGACGAACGAGTCGAGGTCCCACAGGCTCGCGTGGGTGACGATCGCCCGGAACCGGTCGGTCCGGGTGGCCACCCAGTTGGCCATGTAGCCGCCGAAGGAGCCGCCCATCGCCGCGGTCCGCTCCGCGTCCACCTCGGGCCGCTCGAGGGCGGCGTCCACGGCGGTCACCAGGTCGGTGTACGGGGCGCCGCCCCACTCGCCCCAGCCGCGGCGGACGAAGTCCTGCCCGAACCCCTGCGACAGCGCCGGGTTGGGCAGCAGGACGGCGTAGCCGCGGGCGGCCATCACCCACGGGCACCAGCGCCACGACCACGAGTTCCAGCTCATCAGCGGCCCGCCGTGGATCCACAGCAGCAGCGGCGCCGGGTCCTCGGCGCTCGCGCCCTCGGGCAGCACCAGCCACGACTGCACCTCCGCGCCGTCGGCGGCGGTGGCGCGCACCTCGCGCAGGCTGCCCGGCAGCGGACCGAGCGCGCCGGGGGCGGGCAGCGGCTCGGGGTGCTGGCCGGTGGCGCGCGGGTCCAGGCGCACCGGCGCCGGCGGCTCGTCGTAGGCCGAGCGCAGCGCGAACAGGGCGCTGCCGTCACGGGCCACCCGCAGGTCGCTGTAGGCGCCGTCGCCGGTCAGCCGGACCGGGGCGCCGCCGGCGACCTCCACCCGGAACAGCGCGTGCCGGCCGTCGTCGTCGGCGAGGAAGTAGACGGCGTCGCTCTCGGCGCTGAACTGCGGGGCGCTGGGCCAGCGGTCGAAGTCCGGGGTGAGGTCGCGTGCGTCCCCGGAGGCGACGTCGACCAGCAGCAGCGTGTAGTCCGGCGGCTCGGCGTAGGTGGTCATCGACTCGCGCACGCAGACCACCGAGGCGCCGTCGGGGGAGAACGCGGCGGAGTACACGTCGGCCAGCGGGTCGTCGACCAGGACCCGCGCGTCGCCGGTCGCGGTCTCGACGAGGACCAGCCGGTCGCGCCGGCCGGCCGGGCCGTCGGCGACGGAGTCCACGCGCACCAGCAGCCGGCCGTCGGGGGAGAGGGCCACCGCCTCCCCGGCGCCCAGCGGCGGGAGGGCATCGGGCGTCAGGTCGCGCAGCGGCACCGGCCCGGCCGGCTCGCCGGCGGGGTCCTCCGCGGGCAGCGCGCCGGCCCAGAACAGGTGCGGGGCGGCCGGCCCGAGGTCGCTGTCCCAGTACCGGACGGGGTAGGCCTCGTGCAGCACCGCCGACACCCCGGCGTCGGCGCGGGCCTTGCGGCGCTGCTCGTCCTCGTCCGCGTCGGCGGCGCCGGGCATGGTCGAGGACACGACGACGACCTCGCCGCTGTCGGCCGCCACGGCGAACCCGCCCACGCCGCCGGGCCGGGTCACCACCGGCCGGGCCTCCCCGCCGCCGGGCGGCAGCGCCCACAGCGCCGGCCTCGGGTCGCCGCCGTCCTTGCCCGCGGCGGGGTCGGGGCGGGCCGAGAGGAACAGCAGCGTGCCGTCCGGGGCGAACGCCGGCGCCGCCTCCCCGGGCGCGCTGCGGGTCAGCCGGCGCGGCGGGCGCTGTCCCTCCGGGTCGACGTCCCACAGCGCCGAGACCCACTTCTTCCGGTCGGCGTCGAGGGTCTGCACCGACACCGCCAGCCGGCCGTCGCGGGCCAGCGCCAGGCCGGTCACCCGCGGGATCGCGACGAAGTCGGCCAGCCGGGCGAACGGGTGCGCCGGATCGGGCTCGGGAGCGGTCTCGGGCACGGCGTCGGACGGGCTCACCGGGGCTCCTCGCGGGGACGACGGGACGGTGCCGCCCACCGTAACCAGCAGCGCCCGGCCCCCCGCCGGAGCGGGGGACCGGGCGCCGGGCTCGGTGACGTGCTGGAACGGCCCCGCTGCAGGGCCCCGCGCCGAGCCTGCGAGGCGTGGGGGCAGCGAGGTCCTCTCAGAGCTGGGCGGCGGCCTCGACCGGGGTCAGGTCCTCGTCCATCGCCGAGACGAACAGGTGCTGGGCCACGCCCTGCGGCAGCGGGTGCCCGTCGAGGCTGATCGTGCCGTTCACCGACTGCGCCACCATCGTGGCGCCGGGGCGGATGCCCTGGTCGGCGAGCTGCCGCAGCAGCACGGCATCCTCCTGGAGCTGCTCGCTGATCCGCCGGATGGTCACCTGCCGGCCCTCGGCGGTCGCGGTGTTCGACAGCAGCGTCAGGGCGTCGAGGACGGCCGAGGTCTCCCCGCCGAGCGCGTCCAGGCCCGGGATCGGGTTGCCGAAGGGCGAGACCGTCGGGTTGCCGAGCAGGGTCAGCAGCCGGCGCTCCACCGCCTCGCTCATGACGTGCTCCCAGCGGCAGGCCTCCTCGTGGACCTCGGCGTAGTCCAGGCCGATGACGTCGACGAGCAGGCACTCGGCCAGCCGGTGCTTGCGCATGACCGCGGTGGCGAGGGCGCGCCCGGTCTCGGACAGCTGCAGGTGACGGTCGCCCTCGACGGTCAGCAGGCCGTCGCGCTCCATGCGGGCCACGGTCTGGGACACCGTCGGGCCGCTCTGGTGCAGCCGCTCGGCGATGCGCGCCCGCAGCGGGACGATGCCCTCCTCCTCCAGCTCGAAGATCGTGCGGAGGTACATCTCGGTGGTGTCGATGAGGTCGTTCACTGGCACTCCTCCGTGTCAGACCCGATCGTACGGTGCGCGGGGCCCCGGTCCGGGGATCGCGAACGGGGTGCCCGGGCGGGCGACCGGGGTCACGGGCACGGCGCCGTGGAGGGGACGGCCGGAGGCCGCGGCGGTAGCGTCCGGGCCGGGCACCACCCGCGCGGGCACCGGCCCGGACGGCGCGCCCGGACGGGAACGGCGACAGGGGAGGGCTCGTGAGCGACTCGGTGGCCGTCGTCTGGGACGACGCCCTGCTCGGCTACACGATGGGCGGTGACCACCCGCTGCACCCGGTGCGGCTGGACCTCACCATGCGGCTGGCCGACGGGCTGGGCGTGCTGGCGCCGGGCCGGGTGGAGGTGGTCCGCCCCACCCCGGCCGGCGAGGACCTGCTCACCCTGGTGCACGACCCGGCCTACCTGGAGGCGGTGCGGCGCGCGCCCACCCACCCCGACGAGGCGTTCGGCCTGGGCACCGCCGACAACCCGGTCTTCGAGGGCATGTACGACGCGGCCGCGCTCATCGCCGGCGGCAGCGTGCAGGCCGCCGAGCTGGTGCACTCCGGCCGGGCGCAGCACGCCGTCAACATCTCCGGCGGCCTGCACCACGCCATGCGCGACCGCGCCTCGGGCTTCTGCGTGTTCAACGACGCCGCGATCGCCATCGCCTGGCTGCTCGGCCAGGGCTACGAGCGGATCGCCTACGTCGACCTCGACGTGCACCACGGCGACGGCGTGCAGGCCGCGTTCTACGACGACCCGCGGGTGCTCACCGTGAGCGTCCACCAGACCCCGCTGACGCTGTTCCCCGGCACCGGCTTCCCCGAGGAGACCGGCGACCCCGAGAAGGCGCTGGGCACCGCGGTGAACCTCGCCCTGCCCAACGGCACCGACGACTCCGGCTGGCTGCGCGCCTTCACCGCCGTCGTCCCCAGCGTCGTGCGCGGATTCGCACCCCAGGTCCTGGTCACCCAGTGCGGCTGCGACGCCCACCACGAGGACCCGCTGGCCGACCTCGCGCTCACCGTCGACGGCCAGCGGGCGAGCTACCGGGCGGTGCACGAGCTCGCGCACGAGGTCTGCGACGGCCGCTGGATCGCCCTCGGCGGCGGCGGGTACGGGCTGGTGCGCTGCGTGCCGCGCGCCTGGACGCACCTGCTCGCCGAGGCGTCAGGGGAGCGGCTGGACCCGGTGACGGCGATCCCGCAGTCCTGGCGCGACGACGTCGTCGCCCGCGGGCTGCGGGCCCGGCCGCCCACGCACATGACCGAGGGCGGCTACACCGGCTTCTCGGCGTGGGACCCGTTCACCGAGTCCCGCGTCGACCGGGCCATCAGCCGCACCCGCAAGGCGTCCTTCCCCTACTTCGGCCTCGACCCGGACGACCCCCGTGACTGAACAGCAGACCGTCGAGCCGGCCCCCACCGGGCCGGCACCGCAGCCGCCCGCCCACTGGGAGGCCGACATCGTCGCCGCCGACGGCGGCACGGTGCACCTGCGGCCGATCTGCCCGGAGGACGCCGAGGGGCTGACCGGGCTCATGGACCGCAGCTCCGACCAGACCCGCTACTACCGGTTCTTCGGGCCGATGAAGCGGCTGTCGGACCGGGACCTGCACCGCTTCACCCACGTCGACCACGACGCCCGCGTCGCGTTCGTGCTGCTGCTCGGCGACCAGCTGATCGGCGTCGGCCGCTACGACCGCCTCCCGGGCACCACCGAGGCCGAGGTCGCCTTCCTCATCGAGGACGCCCACCAGGGCCGCGGGCTCGGCTCGGTGCTGCTCGAGCACCTCGCCGCCGCCGCCCGCGAGCGCGGCATCACCACCTTCGTCGCCGAGGTGCTCTCGCAGAACGGCCGGATGGTCCGGGTCTTCCTCGACGCCGGCTACCAGGCCCGGCGCTCCTACGAGGAAGGTGTCGTCCACCTGACCTTCCCGATCGCCCCCACCGAGACCTCGCTGGCGGTCGCCTACGAGCGCGAGCAGCGCAGCGAGTCCCGGTCGATCGCGCGGCTGCTCACCCCGTCGTCGGTCGCCGTGGTCGGCGCCAGCAACGACGAGAGCAAGATCGGCAACCTGGTCCTGCGCAACCTGCTCGACTACCGCTTCGACGGGCCGGTCTACCCGGTCAACCCCGGCACCCGGCACGTGCGCGGCGTCCCCGCCTACGCCTCCATCGAGGACGTCCCCGGCGACGTCGACCTCGCCGTCGTCGCCGTCCCCGCCGACGAGGTCGCGGGCGTGGTGGAGGCCTGCCGGCGCAAGCGGGTCCGCGGCCTGGTGGTCATCTCCGGCGGCTTCGGCGAGACCGGGCCCGAGGGCCGGGAGGCCGAGCGGCGGCTGGTCGCCGCGGCGCGGGCCTCGGGCATGCGGGTGGTCGGCCCCAACTGCCTGGGCATCGTCAACACCGACCCGGCGATCCGGCTCGACGCCAGCCTCGCCCCGCGGGTCCCCGGCCGCGGGCGGGTGGGCTTCTTCGCCCAGTCCGGCGCGCTCGGCGTGGCCCTGCTGGAGCGGGCGGGCAGCCGCAACATCGGCCTGTCCAGCTTCGTCTCGGCCGGCAACCGCGCCGACGTCAGCGGCAACGACCTGCTGCAGTACTGGGCCACCGACCCCGGCACCGAGGTCGTGCTGCTGCACCTGGAGAGCTTCGGCAACCCCCGCAAGTTCGCCCGGCTCGCCCGCAGCGTCGCCCGCACCAAGCCGGTGGTCGCGGTGAAGAGCGGCCGGCACGGCGGGCTCACCCCCGGCCTGGCCGGCACGTCGGTCGCGGTGCCCGAGCAGTCGGTGGCGGCGCTGTTCGCCTCCGCCGGCGTCATCCGGGTGGAGACCGTCGCCCAGCTGTTCGAGGTCGGCATGCTGCTGGCCCACCAGCCGCTGCCGGCGGGCGACCGGGTCGCCGTCGTCGGGAACTCCACGGCGCTGGGCGTGCTGGTCGCCGACGCCGTCCTCGACCAGGGCCTGACCCTGGCGCGCGAGG
Organism: Geodermatophilus sp. SYSU D01180; assembly: GCF_054050415.1. NCBI lineage: Bacteria > Bacillati > Actinomycetota > Actinomycetes > Geodermatophilales > Geodermatophilaceae > Geodermatophilus > Geodermatophilus sp. SYSU D01180. Next base: position 70,702 of record NZ_JBJGZH010000003.1, read on the forward strand.
CGCCGGTCGACATCGGCACCGCCGGCACCCCGGAGGCCTTCCGCGCGGCGCTGCAGGAGGCGGTCGACGACGACGGGGTGGACGCCGTCGTCGCGGTGTTCCTCCCGCCGCTGGTGCGCACCTCGCCCGACGCGTACGGCCGGGCGCTGCGCGAGGTGTCGCAGGCCTCGGTCAAGCCGGTGCTCGCGACGTTCCTCTCGGCGGAGGGCATCCCGCCGGAGCTGACCGTGCCCGACACCGACGGGATGCCGGCCCGCGGCTCGGTCCCGTCGTACTCGACGCCGGAGCGGGCGGTCATCGCCCTGGCGCGGGTCGCCGAGTACGCCCGCTGGCGCCGCCGGCCGGCGGGGACGGTGCCCGAGCTGCCCGGCGTCGACGCCGGCCGCGCGCGGTCGGTGGTGCTCCGCGCGATGGCGGGGTCGCCCGGGGGGCGGCAGCTCACCGACGGCGAGGTCATCGACCTGCTGGGCGCCTACGGGGTGCCGCTGCTCGGCACGCGGACGGCGACCACCGCGGACGAGGCCGTCGCCGCGGCCGACGCGGTCGGCTACCCGGTGGTGCTCAAGTCGACGGCGCCGTGGCTGCGGCACCGCACCGACCTCGGCGGCGTGCGGCTGGACCTGCCCGACGCCGGCGCCGTCCGCGCCGCGTTCGAGGCCATCCCGGCCGGCGACCCGGTGATCGTGCAGGAGATGGCCGCGCCCGGCGTGGCCACCGTCATCGAGGTCGTCGACGACCCCTCGTTCGGCGCCCTGGTCAGCTTCGGCCTCGGGGGAGTGGCCACCGAGCTGCTCGGCGACCGCGCCTACCGCACGCTGCCCCTCACCGACCTCGACGCCGCCGAGCTGGTCCGCGCGCCCCGCGCGTGGCCGCTGCTCGACGGCTGGCGTGGGGCCGAGCCGGTCGACGTCGCGGCGCTGGAGGACCTGCTGCTGCGGGTGGCCCGGCTCGCCGAGGACCTGCCCGAGGTGCTCGGCCTGACGCTGTCGCCGGTGATCGCCGGCCCGGCGAACCCCTGGCACGGCGGCCGCTCGCTCGTCGTCGCCGGCGGCACCGTGCGCGTCGGCCCGCCGACCGCCCGCGTCGAGCCCGGCCCCCGCCGCATGCGCGACTGATCACACCGTCGGCCTCCGGCCGACACCGCGGCCAGGTGCCCGGAAGGACCTCGGTGCCCCCCCACGCCTCGCACGCTCGGCGCGGGCCCCTGCACCGAGGCCGATCGAGCGTGGAGCCCCGCCGTCGTACCCATCGCGGAGCCCTCCGGGCCCCCACTCGGGCACGACACCGCAGAGCGGACTATCTCCGCCAGAACAGGTGGTGCGTGACCCCGCTCGGGCTGGGCACGACGTCGCGGTGGAAGCGGTCGAGCAGCTCGTCGGGCGAGGTCCACAGCCGGGAGCCGCCGCCCAGCTCGACCGGCACGACGGCGACGTGCAGCGTGTCGACGAGGTCGGCGTCGAGGAACTGCCGGATCACGGAGGCGCCGCCCCCCAGCCGGACGTCGGCGCCGCCGGCCGCCGCGCGCGCCTCCTCCAGCACCGCGGCCGGGGCGGCGTCACGGAAGTGGAACGTGGTGTCCGCCAGCGTGAACGAGGGCCGCACGTGGTGGGTCATCACGAACACCGGCGTGTGGAACGGCGGCTCGTCCCCCCACCAGCCCTGCCACTCGAGGTCCTCCCAGGGACCGCGGTGGGGCGAGAACTTGTTCCGGCCCATGATCTCGGCGCCGATGCCGTGCGCGAAGTCGCGGGTGAAGTAGTCGTCCAGGCCGCGGCTGCCGCCCGGCTCGGTGCGGCCGGGGAAGCTCGCGGTGGCGAGGGCCCAGGCCATCAGCTCCCGGGGGTCGGCGTGCCCGAACGGCCGCTCCAGGCTCTGCCCCTCGCCGGCGCCGTACCCGTCGCTCGAGACGGTGAAGTCCTGCACCCTCACCAGCTGGCCCACGGTTCCTCCTCGGTGTCGACGAGGGGGTGACCGCCGGCGGCGCCGGAACTCATCGGCACCGGCGTCGACGCGTCCGGCTCAGGGACGGCGGCCGGTGAAGGCGAGCAGCTTGGTCTGGTCGTCGGCGTCGTCGGGCACCGGCACCCGCGGGCCGTAGTGCCCGCTGCCGCGCAGGGCGGCGTCCCACGGCTCGATGCCGGCGAGGAACGCCGACGCCTCCTCCCGGTCCAGCGTCTCGTCCTGTCCGGTGGCGCGGGCGAGGTCCCAGGCGTGCACGAGCAGGTCCATGAGGCCGGTCATGGCGACGAGGTCCTCGAGCGGCATGTCCCCGGCGCGGGTGCTGGTCGGCCGGCGGGCGAGGTCCGGGTCGGCGAGCAGGTCGCGGATCGCGGCGTCGGCGGCCCGCCAGGCACCCGCGGGGTCCTCGTCGACCGACGGGAGCGCGGGCACCGGCCGGTCGACGGCGGGGAAGTAGAGCGCCGGCATCCACTCCACCAGGTGCCGGACGACGTCGCGGGCCACCCATCCCTCGCACGGCGCAGGGTCGTCCCAGCGGCCGGGCGGGACGCCGTCGACCCTGCGGCCGAGGTCGTCCGCGAGCCTCGCCCACCGCTCCGCCGTGTCCGCCATCGCTCCTCCTCAACCAATCGGTTGAGCACGAGCCTGGCCCGGGGCGCGGCCCCTGTCAACGCCGAGAGCCGGCCCCCCGCGGGGGGCCGGCTCTCGGGAGGGCGGTGCTCAGGCCAGGTAGTCGCGCAGGGCGTCGGCGCGCTGCGGGTCGCGCAGCTTGGCCATCGTCTCCCGCTCGATCTGGCGGACACGCTCGCGGGACAGGCCGAACTGCTTGCCGATCTGCTCGAGCGTGCGCGGCTGGCCGCCGTCGAGGCCGAAGCGCAGCACGACCACGTCGCGCTCGCGCTCCTCCAGCGTGGAGAGGACGTTGCGCACGTCGCCCTTCATCATCTGGAAGGCCACCGCGTCCTCGGCGACCGCGGCGTCGGCGTCCTCGATGAAGTCACCGAGGCGGGACTCCTCGTCGGCGCCGACGGTCTGGTCGAGGCTGACCAGGTCGCGGCTGTACTCGAGCAGCTCGGTGACCCGCTCGGGCGTCATGTCGAGCTCGAGGCCGAGCTCCTCGGCGGTGGGCTCGCGCTCGAGCTCCTGGTGCACCCGCCGGCGGGTCCGCACGACCTTGTTGACCTGCTCGGCCAGGTGCACGGGGAGCCGGATGGTGCGGCCGGAGTCGGCCATCGCGCGGGTGATCGCCTGGCGGATCCACCACGTCGCGTAGGTCGAGAACTTGAAGCCCTTGGTGTAGTCGAACTTCTCGACGGCGCGGATGAGGCCGACGTTGCCCTCCTGGATGAGGTCCAGGAACGTCATGCCGTGGCCGGTGTAGCGCTTGGCCACCGAGACGACCAGGCGCAGGTTGGCCTCGAGCAGGTGCCGCTTGGCGGCCTTGCCGTCGACCGCGAGGGCCTTGTAGTCGCGCTGCAGGGCGGGGGTGAGCTGCCGCTCGGTGAGCAGCCGCTCGGCGTAGAGGCCGGCCTCGATGCGCTTGGCCAGCTCCACCTCCTGCTCGGCGGTCAGCAGGGCGGTCTTGCCGATGGTGTTGAGGTACACGCGCACCAGGTCGGTCGACACCAGGCCACTGGTGTCCGGCTCGCGGCGGGGCGAGCGGACCTCGAGGGCGTCGCTGGGGGAAGACTGGAGGAGCGTCACGGGATGTCTTCGTCCTTGCTCGGAGTTCGGATGCACCGCCGGCTGTCCGGTGACGGTGGCGCACCCGCGTCGGGGGTGGGGCTCCGTTGTCCGGCGGGGCCCCCACGGTTCGTTCGTCCGTTGTGGTCCGTTGTGTTTCGCCCCGTACAACGGTCCCGACGGGGCCAGGTGTTCCACGCGGCCCGGGTTCACAGGGAACGCACAGACCGTGTGTTCGGTCACCACCCGTACCCGCTCCGTCGCCGGGTCAGACCTCCAGCAGCAAGGTCATCGGTCCCTCGTTGACCGACGCCACCGCCATCCGCGCGCCGAACACGCCGGTCGCGACGCCGGTCCCGCGCCGCCGCAGCTCCGCGACCACCTCGTCCACCAGCGGCTCGGCGACGTCCCCGGGCGCGGCGGCGTCCCACGACGGGCGGCGGCCCTTGCGTGTGTCCGCGTAGAGGGTGAACTGGCTCACCACCAGCACCGGCAGGCCGAGGTCGCCGGCCGAGCGGGCGCCGTCCGCGGTGGGGAACACACGCAGCTCGTGGACCTTCCGCGCCAGGGTCCGGGCCCGGTCGGCGTCGTCGTCCCGGCCGACGCCGACCAGCGCGAGCAGGCCCGCCCCGATCTCGCCGACGACGGCCCCGTCGACGGTCACCGAGGCCGAGGACACCCTGCTCACCACCGCGCGCACCGGCCCATCCTGCGCGAGCGGTGCACGGCGGCCGGACCCGCTCCGGCGGAACGGGTCAGCGGTCCTCCCCGCGGGACGTCACCCGCACGACCGCATCGCCGGGGGCCCGGGGCGTGGGGACGAGGGCTGCCGGCGGAGGGGGGACCCGGACGAAGCTCTCCTCCGACCACCAGCGGAGGTAGGTGTCCTCCCCGACGGACTCCCGGAGGGCGGTGGTCTGCGACGCGTGTGCCCGCAGGGCCTCCAGCTTGCGACGCGCGGTCCGCCCGTGCGCGTGGACCCGCAGGGTCACTCCCGTGTCGGGCACGGACGGCGGGTGGGCCCCCGGCATCCACACCGCGGAGCGCTCCGTGAGCCCTCCCCAGCGGCGGTGGAAGCTCTCCGTGAGCGTGGCCTGCAGCAGCAGAGCGCGGCACCCGTCCGCCCGCCAGGCCCGCTCGACCCAGCCCGACACGACCACGTGGTCGGGGTGCCCGGTCAGGCCGTCGCGGCCGAAGGTGACCACGGTGTCCGGCCGCACCTCCTCGAGCAGGGCGCGCACCACCCGGACGCCGTCGTCCGGGGGGACGGCGGCGCACCGCCCGTCCCGGAAGCCGAGCCACCGGTGGTCGGTGACGCCGACCGCGGCCAGGCTGGCCACCACCTCCATCCGCCGCAGGTCGCCGACCGGGCCGTCGCCCCCGAGCTCACCGTCGGTGGCGGTGACCACGACGACGGTCTGCCCCGCGTCCCGGGCCTCGGCCATCAGCGCGGCCGACAGGTACGCCTCGTCGTCCGGATGAGCCCAGACCCCCATGACCGTCCCCAGCTGGGACACCGTCAGCGTCTGCGGCACGGCCGCCTCCTCGTCCCGCGCCGGTCGGGCTCGGTGCCCGGCCGGCCGGTCGACCCGGTCCCTGGGTCGGCCAGGCAGCATCCCGCGTGCGGTGGCGGTGGCGCCAGGGGCGTTCGGTCACCGTCGACCGGCGTCTCGACGCCCGGCGGCCCGGGTGGGAGGCTCGGCCGCGCGGGGCGGCAGCCGCCCCCGCACCACGGCCAGCAGCAGCGTCGAGGGGCCGCCGTGGACGTCGTCGAGGCCGGCGGGTGGACCGTCGCCTACTCCCGCGCGGGTGCCGGGGCGCCGCTGCTGCTCCTGCACGGCGGGTGGAGCGACGGCCGGGAGTGGCGGCCGCAGCTGGAGGGGTTGTCGGACGCCTTCGACGTGGTCGCGTGGGACGCACCCGGCTGCGGCGCGTCCCCCGACCCGCCGGCCGGCCTGCCCCTGACCGGGTATGCCGACGCGGTGGCCGCGCTCGTCGAGGGGCTCGACCTGGGCCGGGTGCACCTGTGCGGGCTGTCCTTCGGTGGCGGGCTGGCCCTCGCGGTGTGGCAGCGCCACCCGGAGGTGGTCCGCTCCCTGGTCCTCGTCTCCGCCTACGCCGGGTGGAAGGGGTCACTGCCACCGGAGGAGGTGGAGGCCCGCCTGCAGCGGGTGCTCGCCGAGGTCGACCGTCCACCGGCGGAGTGGGTCGACGGCTACCTGCCCGGCTTCTTCGCCGGGCCGGTGCCGCAGGAGACCCTGGACCTCGTCCGCAGCGTGATGCTCGACGTCCGCCCGGCCGGGACGCGCTCCATGCTCACCGCCTTCGCCGACGCCGACCTGCGGGACGTGCTGCCGACCGTCGCCGTCCCGACGCTGCTGCTCTGCGGCGCCGAGGACGTGCGGGCGCCGCGACCGGTGGCGGAGGCGCTGCACGCGGCGATCCCCGGATCCCGGCTGGTGCTCCTGCCCGGCGTCGGCCACGTCGTCAACCTGGAGGCCCCCGCGGCGTTCGACGCCGAGGTGCGCCGCTTCCTCTCGGCCGTGCCGTGAACCCCGGGCGCGGCGTCCGGCCGCTGGTCCCGAGGACGCCGACGCGGTGGCCGACCTGCTGGCGCGCTTCCTCCCGGGGGGGTCACCACGCCGGAGGCCGACGTCCGGGCGCGCGTCCGCCCGTTCCTCGCCGAGCTCGAGGACCTGTACGTGCTCCCGGAGCGCCGCCGGCAGGGCTGGGCGGCGCGCCTCGTCGAGGCCGCCGCCGACCGGTGCCGCGCGCGTGGCTGCGCCGGCCTCGACGTCGTGGTCACGCCCGCCGGACAGCGGGCGCACGGACTGGCGGAGTGGTACGGAGCCCGCGGGTTCCCCCGGACCGGGCAGGAGGTCCTGACCCGGACGCTGTGACACGGGTGGCCCGACGACACCGGCGCCCGGCGACATCGGTGGCCGGGCGCCTCCCGGCCGGTCGTCGACGGGTGCCTGGGCCGGCGGGCCCCGTGCCAGACTGCCCCGTGGCGCCGAGGACGCGGTACGCCCGGAGCGGGGACCTCGCCATCGCCTACCAGGTGGTCGGGGAGGGGCCCTTCGACCTGGTGGCCGCCCCCGGGTTCATCTCGCACCTCGACTGGAACTGGCAGGAGCCCTCGCTGCGCCGGTTCCTCGAGCGCCTCGCCGGGTTCAGCCGGCTGATCCTGTTCGACAAGCGGGGCACCGGCCTGTCCGACCCGGTGCCCGGCCCGGCCGGCCTCGAGGAGCGGGTCGACGACCTCACCGCGGTGATGGACGCCGCCGGCTCCGAGCGGGCGGCCCTCTTCGGCGTCTCCGAGGGCGGGGCCATGGCCCTGCTGTTCGCCGCCCAGCACCCCGAGCGCACCCGCGCGCTGGTGCTCTACGGCGCGTACCCGCGGATCACCCGGGCACCGGACTTCCCCTGCGGGGTGGAGGAGCCGGTCATGACGGCGATGCTGTCCGGGCTGGTCGACCACTGGGGGGAGGGGGCCGGCCTGGGCGCCTGGGCGCCGGGACGGCGGGGCGACACGGCGCTGCGCGCCTGGTGGGGGACGCTGCAGCGGCTCGGTGCCAGCCCCGGGATGGCCCGCCGGGTGTTCGAGCTCTACCCGCACATCGACCTGCGCGAGGTGCTCCCCACGATCCGGGTGCCGACCCTGGTGCTGCACCGCCGCGGCGACCTGATGATCCCGATCGGCATCGGCCGGTACCTCGCCGAGCACATCCCCGGCGCCCGGCTGGTCGAGCTGCAGGGCGACGACCACCTCTTCTTCCTCGGGGACACCGAGACCCCGCTGGCCGAGATCCAGCAGTTCCTCACCGGCACCCGCCCGGCGGGGCAGCCCGCCACCACCGTCCTCGCGACGGTGCTGTTCCTCGACCTCGTCGGGTCGACCGAGCTGGTCGCGCGGGTCGGGGACGCCGCCTGGGCCTCGATCCGCGACCGGTTCCTCGCCCTGGCCCGGGAGGAGCTGGCCCGCTACGGCGGGCAGGAGGTCGACGTCGCCGGGGACGGGCTGCTCGCCACGTTCGCCGGCCCGGCGCGGGCCATCCGGTGCGCGGTCGCGGTTCGCGAGGCGGCCGCGACCGTCGGGCTGCGGGTGCGGGCGGGGGTGCACGCCGGCGAGGTGCAGCGGGCCGACGGCAGCGGGGTCAGCGGCCTGGCGGTGCACATCGGGGCGCGCGTGCTGGCGGAGGCGGCACCGGGGGAGGTGCTCGTCTCCGGCACGGTGCGGGACCTCGTCGTCGGCTCGGGGCTCGTCTTCGGCGACCGCGGCGTCCACGCCCTGCGCGGCGTGCCCGGGAGCTGGCCGCTGTTCGCCGTCTCGGCCTGAGCGCGCCCGGGATCAGGTCCCGCCGGCCCGCCGCTCGGCGAGCAGGCCCCGGCACACGGCCGAGATGTCGACCAGCCCGGCCAGGCGCCGGTCCCGCACCACGGGCGCGTAGACGACGCCCGCCGCGAGCATCCGCTCCGCGGCGTCGGCGACCGGGGTGTCCGGCGCGACCAGCACCATCTCCGGCAGCGGCAGCTCGGTGAGCCGGACCTGCTCGAGGTCCCGCCCGTCGGCGACCACCTGGGCGACGTCGCTGTCGCAGACCAGGGTGACCGGCTCCTGCGTCGCGCCGTCGGTGACGACGACCAGCGCGTTGTCGTGGTGCTTCTTCATCAGCCAGGCGGCCGCGGCCACGTGGGCGTCGCGCTCGACCGTCGTCACCGGCGGCCGCATCACCTCGCCGACGGTGACGTGACCGGTGGTGGTCGTGGTCATCGGGTCCTCCTCTCGAGCGGGGCGGCCGCGGGAAGGGGAGCCCTCCAGGGGCCCGGCACGAGTCTGCTCCCGAGGACGGGCGCGGCACCAGCAGCACCGGGCCCGGCACCCGCCGGCCACCGCCGCCGCGACCGGGACCCGGCCGGAGCGCGGGCCCGGTCTCACCCCGCCCGGACGAGGCCGCCCGAGCCGGGAGCCGGTCACGCTCGGGACCGCCCGGTGCCTCCGGTGCACACGGGTGGGGAGGGGGTCGCCGTGGTCGAGGTGTCCCGCGAGCGCAGGCAGCGGATCGCGGCCCTCATCGAGCCGCTGCGGGTCCGGCCGGGGAGCACCGTGCACCTGGGCGAGGACTTCGATCCCGGCTACCGGTCGGACCTGGTGCACAAGGAGGACGGCCGGGAACTGCTGCGGTCCGGCATCGCCCTGCTGGCCGAGTACCAGGCCCGGCTCGCCGCCGACCGCACCCACGGGGTGCTCGTCTGCCTGCAGTCCCTCGACGCGGGGGGCAAGGACGGCACGATCCGCCACGTCATGAGCGGGGTGAACCCCCAGGGGGTGCGGGTCAGCTCCTTCAAGGTGCCCTCCCCGGACGAGCTTGACCACGACTACCTGTGGCGCTACGCCCGCCGGCTGCCCGCACGCGGCGAGATCGGGATCTTCAACCGGTCGCACTACGAGGAGGTGCTCGTCGTCCGGGTCCACCCCGAGGTCCTGGCACGGCAGCGGCTGCCGGAGGTGGACGGCGGCATCTGGCACCGCCGCTACCGGGAGATCAACGACTGGGAGCGCTATCTCGTCGACAACGGGATCGCGGTGGTGAAGCTGTTCCTGAACCTCTCGAAGGAGGAGCAGCGGACCCGCTTCCTCAAGCGCATCGACGTCCCGGAGCGGAACTGGAAGTTCTCCGCCGCCGACGTCCGCGAGCGGCGGCACTGGGACGACTACCAGCGCGCGTTCTCGCAGATGCTGTCGGCGACCAGCACGGAGCACGCCCCCTGGTACGTCGTCCCGGCCGACCACAAGTGGTTCGCCCGCATCTGCGCCGCGGCGGTGCTGGCACACGCGCTGATCGCGCTCGACCCGCGGTACCCGGTCGTCGGCCCCGACGCGCTGCGTGACCTCGCCGCGGCCGGGCGCGAGCTGCAGGCCGAGGCCCCGGACGGCGCCGCCCCCGATCCGTGGGCCGCGAAGCACGACGGGCACGGCGACGGGCGCCGGGGCCACGGCCACGGCCACGGACACGGCCACGGCCACGGACACGGGCACGGGCACCGGCACGACGCGGAGGCCGGGACCCCGGCGACGAAGGGCAGGCGGTAGCGCCATGGCCGCACCGGGACGAGGGGACACCGTGCCCGTGGAGGGCCTCCGCCGCGCGGGCACGACCGGCGACCGTGCCTGGTACGCCCGCTCGCCGGCCGACGTCGCCGCGGCCCTCGGCGTCGAGCCGGACACCGGGCTCACCGCCGCCGAGGCCGCGCAGCGGCTGAGCGCGGACGGCCCCAACGCGCTCCCCGAGGAGGAGCCGCGGCCGGGGTGGCTGCGGTTCCTCGAGGAGTACCGCAGCTACATGCAGGTCATCCTGGTGGCCGCCGCGGTGGTGTCCGCGCTCGTCGCGGAGTGGGGCACCGCCGTCCTCCTCCTGGTGCTCACCGTCCTGAACGCGGTCATCGGGCTCCGGCAGGAGGGGAAGGCCGAGAGCGCCATGGACGCGCTCCGGTCGATGCTCGTGGCCACCGCCCGGGTCCGCCGCGACGGCGACACCGCCGAGATCCCCGCCGACCAGCTCGTCGTCGGCGACGTCGTGCTGCTCGCCGCCGGGGACCAGGTGCCGGCCGACGGCCGCATCGTCGCGGCCAGCGCGCTGCAGGTCGACGAGTCGGCCCTCACCGGCGAGAGCGTGCCCGCCGCCAAGGACGCCCGGACCCTCGATGGGGCGGGGCTCGGTCCGGGTGACCAGACCGACATGGCGTTCATGAACACCCCGGTGACGCACGGCAGCGGCACGATGGTCGTGACCGCGACGGGTGCGGACACCGAGCTCGGGAAGATCTCGGCCATGCTCTCGGCCACGGGCCGAGAGAAGACGCCCCTGACCGCGGAGCTGGACCGGCTCACCCTGTGGATCGCGGCCGCCGCCGGGCTGACGATGGTCGTGATGTTCGCCCTCGGCCGCACCCGCGGCGAGGCGTGGGATGTGCTGTTCGTCAGCGCCGTGGCCCTGGCCATCGCCGCCGTCCCGGAGGCGCTGCCGACGGTGACGCAGATGATCCTGTCGCTCGGCGGGGTGGACCTGGCCAAGCGGAACGCCATCGTCAAGGAGCTCCCGTCCGTCGAGACGCTCGGCTTCACGTCGGCGGTCAACTCGGACAAGACCGGCACGCTCACCATGAACCAGATGACGGTCGTCGAGGTCGTCGACGCCGGCGACCGGTGGACGGTCTCCGGCAGCGGCTACGACCTCGGGGGGCGCGTGCACCACGCGGCGGGGACGTCGCCGTCGATCGAGGCGGCGATCCTGGCCTACGTCGTCGCCAACGACGCGGAGCTCGTCGACGGCCGCGTCGTCGGCGACCCCACCGAGGGCGCCCTGCTGGTGCTGGCCCACAAGGCCGGCCTCGACGTCGACGCCACCCGCGAGCGGCTGCCCCGGCTGGCCACCCTGCCCTTCGACCCGACGATCAAGCTGATGGCGACGTTCCACGCCACCACCGGACCGGACGGGCGGCCGGTCGTCCGCTGCTTCGTCAAGGGCGCGGCGCCGGCGGTCATGGCGCACGCGACCAGCGCCCTGTCCCCCGCGGGCCCCCTCCCCTGGGACGCGGCGGTGCAGGAACGGGCCGACGCCCACGTGCAGCGGATGGGGCGGGCCGGACGCCGGGTCATGGCCGCGGCCTTCCGGGACCTCGACCCGGCCGGCTTCGACCCGGGCGGCGACCTGACGCGGTACGTCACCGACCTGCAGCTGACCAGCCTGGTCGGGATGGTCGACCCGCCCCGCCCGGAGTCGAAGGCGGCCGTCGAGCGCGCCCAGGCCGCGCACATCCGGGTGCGCATGGTCACCGGGGACGACGTGGTCACCGGCGCGGCCATCGCCGAGCAGCTCGGCATCCCGGGTGAGGCGGTCCTCGGGGAGGACTTCGCCGCCCTGCCGGAGGACGAGCGGCTGTTCCGCATCGAGCGCATCGGCGTCGTCGGCCGGGTCGCGCCGGAGCACAAGGTGCTGCTCGTCGAGACGCTGAAGAAGAAGGGCGACGTCGTCGCGATGACCGGCGACGGCGTCAACGACGCCCCGGCGATCAAGGCGGCGGACATCGGGATCGCGATGGGCAGCGGGACCGACGTCGCCAAGAACGCCGGCCGGATGATCCTGTCCGACGACGACTTCGCCACCATCGTCTTCGCGGTGGAGCAGGGCCGGAAGATCTACGACAACCTGACCAAGTACATCCGCTTCGTCCTCGTCCTGCTCGTCGTCTTCGTCCTGACGTTCCTCGGCGCCAGCCTGTTCGACATCGCCGGCGGGGAGCCGTTCACGCCGGCGCAGGCGCTGTGGATCCACTTCTTCGTGAACGCCGCGTTCGGGCTGGCGCTCGGCTTCGACCGGGAGACCCCGGGCCTGATGGAGGCCCGTCCGCGCTCCCGTGGAGACTCCCTGCTCACCCGGCGGCTGGTGGCGACCGTGGCGCTCACCGGCGTGGTGGTCACCACCGGACTGCTGCTGCTGATCTGGGCCGGGACGACGCCGTTCGGCGGTGTCGAGGTCGCCCAGTCGGTGGCGTTCACGTCGTTCGCGCTGTGCCTGATCGTGGCCGCCCTGGAGTGCCGGAGCGAGACGCAGACGGTGCTGACCACGGCGACCTTCGACAGCAAGCAGCTGAACTGGACGCTGCTGGGCGAGTTCGTCCTCGCCGTGCTGGTGACCCAGATGGAGGTCTTCAACCGGCTGCTGGACACGACGCCCGTCACGCTGGCCCAGTTCGGGTGGGCGCTGGTGCCGGCCCTCGTGCTGCTGGTCGTCTGGGAGCTGGGCAAGGTCGTCGCGCGGCGGGTCGAGGCGCGCGGCCGGCGACCGGCCGAGCGGCCCCGCGCGGTGCGGCAGCCCCCGCCCGCGGTCCCCGAGCCGCGGCGGCCCGTGTCCCCGCGCGGCGCGTCCGTCCCGGGCCCGCGCGGCCGGTCGTGAGGACCGGCCGCGTCGACAGCCGGTCCACCCGCCCGCGGACCCTGCGGACACCCCGCGGCCCGCTCCGCTCAGGAGGGCTGGAGCCGCGCGGCCAGCTCGCGGGCCTCGGCGCGGGCCCGGCCGGCCCGGTCGCTCCCGGTCCCGGGGGACGCGGCCGCCGGGCCGGAGCCGGGAGGTGCGTCCGGCCCGGGCAGGGAGGTGGCCAGGCGGACGCCGAACCCCGTCGGGGTGCGGAAGGTCTCGACGGTGTCGCAGGCCAGCCGGGCCATCCACAGGCCCGCGCCGGCCGGTGACGCGCCGGTCCCGGGGGGCACGAAGCCGGCCAGCGGGTCGTCGAAGCCGTCCCCGCTGTCGGTGACGGTGCACTCCAGCCGGGTCGGCGTCGTCCACACCCGGACGGCGACCGGCGACGTGCCGTGCCGGAAGGCGTTGCCCAGCACCTCGGTGACCGCGGCGGCGAACCGGCCGTACAGCTGGGCCTGCCCGTCCGCGCCGCCCAGCGCGGCCCGCACGCGCGCGCGCAGCTGCGGCAGCCGGCTCGCGTCGGTCAGGTCGGCCAGGACGAGGGCGGGCGGGCGGTCCGGCGCCGCGGGCGGCGGGCCCGCGAGGCTCCGGCGCAGCACGGTCGCCGGCTCGACGTAGCGGTCCCCGGGCACGAGGCCGCCGGGCGTCAGCCGCAGGGGATGGGTCTCCTCCACCCCGTCCCGGACCGCGTCGGAGACCGCGTGCCGGTCGTAGACGCACAGGGCCGTCAGCGGCAGCGGGGCCAGCGCCACGGTGAGGGCCGCCTCGTAGCGGTGCCACTCCGACCACCCTGGCGGGTCGGGGGGGACGGCGGCGACCAGCCGGACCCGCGGGGCGCCGGCGGCGGTGCGGCGGCGCACGAGGCGGCGCCAGGTGGCCAGCGCGCGCGCACAGCCGGTCCAGACGTCCCCGGGCGACAGCCGGAGGACGCGGTCCTCGCCGCCGGCCGCCCGGGCCAGGAGCGCGTCGCGCTCCTCCCCGCAGGCGAGCACCACCGCGTCGCCGGCGGCCAGCCCGTCGGCGAGGAACGGCCCGGCCGCGGCGACCAGGTCCTCCGCGGAGTCGTGGAGCAGGACGGCGTGGAGCAGGTCCGCGCCGGTGCCGGCAGTCACGGCCGCCCCGTCAGCACGTGCACCCCGGGCAGCTCGTCGACCTCCATCAGCTGGAGGACGAGCTCGACCGGGGGCTGGGGTGCGACGAGCAGGACGTGGCCGCCGTCCAGCCGGAACGCGAGGGTCGCGTCCTCCAGCCGCCAGCAGGAACCGGCGTCCAGGTGGGCCACCTCGGCCAGGTCCAGCCACAGCACCCGCGACGCGCCCCGGCACGCCGCGGCCAGCACGGCCTCGAGGACGGCGTTGTTCGTCCGGTCGACCTCACCGTGCAGGGCCAGCCCGTCCAGGTCCCGGGTCGTGGCGAAGGTCGCCTCCTGCACCCCGGACCGGTGCACGGTGAGGACGTCCTCCAGCGTCGCCCCGGCGGTGCTCGCGTGCGGGTACTGGCACAGCGTGTGCACCGGCCGGGTGCAGACCAGCTCGTCCATCCGCTGCTCGCGGACCCGGTGCGCGGCCGGGGAGAGCACGGTCAGCCAGGCACGCTCCTCCGCCGCCATCCACACCCCGGCGAAGCCCTCGGCCAGCGCGCGGTCCACCACGGCGGCGTGGCCCCCGGCGGCGTAGAAGTCCTCCGCCGGCAGCACGACGAGCCGCCCGTCCCGCACGGCCGCGGCCGCGTCGACGCCCCGGGCGTCCAGCGCGGCGACCACCGAGTGCTCGGGCCGCGGCGGCGGCCCGGTGCAGACGACCTTGTCGCCCAGGTCCAGGCCGCGGCGGATCCAGGCGGTCAGACCGGTCAGCTGTTCGTCCTCGGTCCGGTGCAGCTGCAGGACGTGCTCGCCGCACCCGGTGCCGGGGACCTCCCCGACAGCGCCCACGGATGAACGCTACGCGGGGCAGGTGCGGCACGCAGGGCAGGTCGGGCCGTCCGGCCGGGTGCCCGTGGGCGCGGGCGTCGGCAGAGGCGAGGAGACGCAACTGCGCCGCCTAGCCACCCGCGTCCTCCCCGGCGCCGTCCCGCCCCGGTGCCGCGCCCGCCCGCGGCGAGGCGCCCGCCCGCCGTCCGCGGAGCCGCCCGGACCTGGCCGGACGCCGTCCGGCGTGCTCGGCTCCCGACGCGCCGGCCAGCAGGGTCCTGGCCCACCGGCGCGCCGGGTCCTGACCCACGAGCACGGCCTGGAGGAACAGCGTGAGCGGGATGGCGAGGATCGCCCCGAGCGGGCCGAGGACGACGGTCCACAGGATCACGGACAGGAAGGTCAGGGTCACCGAGAGCCTGACCACGTCCCCGACGACCATCGGCTGGACCAACGACTGCAGGACGAAGTTGGCCACGGTGTAGACGACCACCACGAGCAGTGCCGTGCCGGGTCCGCCGACCAGGAGCGCGAGGATCGTCGGCGGTGCCAGGCCGAGGAAGAACCCGATGTTCGGGACGTAGTTGGTCAGGAACGACAGCAGTCCCCACAGCAGGGGGAGCGGGATGCCGAGGACGACGAGGGCGATCGTGTCGACGACGGCCACGGCGAGACCGAAGACGGTGGTCACGACCACGTAGCGCCGGGTGTTCCGCGCGAACCCGCCCAGGGCCTCGTGCAGGCGCGCCGTGCCGGGCACCGCGGCCAGGCGCTCGGTCACCCCGGCCGCCTCGGCGGTCATGAACACGACCGTCGCCATCACCAGGAACAGCGCGGCCAGGGACCCGGCGACGCCCGACAGCACGTCGCCCAGGGCCGCGGTGACCGCCTCGGGCCCGATCGAGCGCAGTGCCTGCTCCACCTGCTCCGGGCCGACGCCCCACCCGGCCAGGGTGGAGCGCAGCCCGTCCAGGAGCTCCTGCCACTCCGCGGAGTACTCCGGCAGCACGGTCACCAGCTGGCCGAGGGAGACCGCGAGGGCGAGCGCGAAGGCGACGAGCCCCCCGTCGACGACGAGCACGGCCACCGCGACCGCGAGCCCCCGCCGCATCCCGCGGCGCACCAGCGCACCGGTCAGCGGGTGGGCCACGACGGTGAGGACGAACGCCAGGGCGACGGGTCCCAGGATGCCCCGGAGGGCGTGGACGCCCCAGAGCGCGACGGCCGTACCGGCCACGCCGAGGACGACGGTCAGCCACAGCGGTCGGTCGCGCCGGTCCGGGTCCCCGGACCCCCCGTCCTCCGCGGTCATCGGGCCTCCGGGGTCGAACGGCGTCGTGGGACGCCGACGGTAGGGAGCGGCCCGGGAGGTCGCCTCACCTCCGGCGGGTGATGCCGGGAGCCGCAGCGGCACGCTGGCACGGCGTCGCCGGCACCGTCCCGGCACGTCCCCGGGCCCGGCGGATCGGGCATGATGCCCGGACGTGCCGACCCTCCGCATCACCCAGGACGCCGCCGCCGACGACCTGCTCGGCCGCGACCCGCTCGCGCTCGTCCTCGGCATGCTGTTCGACCAGCAGTTCCCGATGGAGCGCGCCTTCGCCGGCCCGCGGCTGCTCGCCGACCGCATGGGGGTGGACACGCTCTCGGCGGCCGCGATCGCCGACGCCGACCCCGACCGGCTGCTCGCCTGGTTCCAGGGGCCGCCGGCCGTGCACCGCTACCCGGGCTCGATGGCCCAGCGCGCACAGGCGCTGTGCCGGCTGCTGGTGGACCGCTACGACGGCCGGGCCGAGGGCCTGTGGGACGCCGCCCCGGACGGTGCCACCCTGCTGCGCCGGGTCGGCGAGTTGCCCGGCTTCGGCGCGCAGAAGGCGAGGATCCTCGTCGCACTGCTCGGCAAGCAGTACGGCGTGACCCCGCCGGGGTGGCGGGAGGCGGCCGGCTCCTACGGCGAGGAGGGGTCGCGCCGGTCGGTCGCCGACATCACCGGCCCGGAGTCGCTCGCCGAGGTCAGGGCCGCCAAGCAGGCCGCCAAGGAGGCGGCGAAGCAGGCGGCGGACCAGGCCGCCGGATAGGCGGCGGGGAGTCCGCCGCGACACGCTGGATGTGGTCCGGGATCGTCCGCGGAGGTACCTGCGCAGCCCCTGTCCCGGTGGCACCATGGGGAGCCGGACCGGGGATCCCGGGGCCGGCCAGCAGGGACCGGTCCCGGCCGTGAGGCGACAGCGCCGGCCCCGGTCCAGCGGAGGGGATGGGTGTCCGTGGCCTCGAGCCAGCAGTCCGCACGACCCCGCCGGTCGGAGCCGGTGCTCATCACCCAGGCCGAACCGAGCCTGGCCGAGCAGCACGCGGCCCGGAAGAAGCGGTACGTCCTGACCATGGCCGTCCGCGCCGTCGCCCTGGTGCTGGCCGCGGCGACCTACCAGATCCTGTGGCTGGCGATCGTGTTCGCCGTCCTCGGCACCGTGCTGCCGTGGATCGCCGTGGTCATGGCCAACGACCGGCCGCCCAAGAAGAAGCTCGACGCCCACCGGTTCAGAGCACCGCAGCCCGACCGGATCCTCGACGACCCGGCCCGCCGGCGGCGCGCCATCGAGGGCGGCACCGTCATCGAGGGCTGAGCCCCCTCAGCGCGCGCCCGGCCGGCCGACCACCTCGGCGGCCCGGGCCAGCCCCGCGTCCAGCGCCGCGGCCGGGTCGGCGTCCGGCGCGCCCAGCCACACCGACAGCAGCCCCGCGGTGAACGCGTCCCCGGCGCCGGTGGTGTCCACCACGCGGGCCGGGTGCGCCGGGCGGTGCAGCACCGCGCCCCCGGCGGCCCACAGCGCGCCGTCGGCACCCAGGGTGACCGCGACCGCGCCGTGCCGGGCGGCCAGCGCCCGCGCGGCGTCGGCGACGTCCGCGCACCCCGACAGCAGCCGCGCCTCGTCGGCGTTGGGCAGCAGCAGGTCGACGCCGGCGGTGTCGGCCAGCCACCGGTCCACGCCGTAGCCGGCCAGCGGGCCGGTCGAGGCCGGGTCCACCGACACCGTGCACCCCGCTGCCCGCGCCGCGGCCAGCGCCGCGAGCCCGGCCGCGCGGGGGCGCCCGTCGAGCAGCGTGTAGCCCGACAGGTGCAGGTGGGCGCCGGGCACCGGCGGCGGGACGTCGCCGGGCCGCAGGTCCAGGTTGGCGCCGCGGTCGGCGAGCATGCTCCGCTGCCCGTCCGGCTCGACCAGGCTGACGATCGTCCCGCTGGCCGCGCCGGGCACGGTCCGCACCGCCAGGCCCACCCCGGCGGCGGCGAGCTCGGCCACCAGCGCCACGCCGGCCGGGTCGTCGCCCACGCACCCGGCCAGGGTGACCGGCACCCCGAGCGCGGCCAGCTGCGCGGCGACGTTGGCCCCGGCCCCGCCCCCGCGGGTGCGGATGGCGGCCGGCCGGTCGGAGCCCGGCGCCGGCTCCCCGGACAGGACGGCGACGACGTCGGTGGCCAGGTCGCCGACGACGACGACCGGGCGCGTGCTCAGCGGGCCGCGGCGGCCAGCGCGGCCGCGATCCGCCCGGCCAGCTCGGCGTTGCGCAGGACCAGCCGCACGTTCACCGCGAGCGTGGCGCCCTCGCTGGCCCGGTGCAGGTGGTCGAGCACGAACGGCGTCACCGCCTTGCCGCGCACCCCGGCGGCCTCGGCGGCGGCCAGCGCGTCGGCGATGACCCGCGCGTGCAGCTCCGGGTCCAGCTGCTCGTCGGCCGGCAGCGGGTTGGCGACGACGACCGCGCCCGGCGCCACCTCGCGCCGCGCGGCGAGCACCGCGGCCGCCTGCTCGGGGGACTCGACCGCCCAGTCCACCTGCGCGCCGGAGTCGGCGACGTAGAACCCGGGGAAGGTGCGGGTGCCGTAGCCGACGACGGTGACCGACAGGCTCTCCAGCCGCTCCAGCGTCGCCGCGACGTCGAGGATGGACTTCACTCCGGCGCAGACGACGGCCAGCGACGTCCGCGACAGCGCGGTGAGGTCGGCGGACTCGTCGAAGGTCTCGGCCGACTGCCGGTGCACCCCGCCCAGGCCGCCGGTGGCGAAGACGCCGATCCCCGCGGCCTCGGCCAGCAGCGCGGTGCTCGAGACGGTGGTGGCGCCGGACAGCCCGAGGGCGGCCGCCACCGGCAGGTCCCGGACGCCGAGCTTGGCCAGGTCGGGGTCGGCGCACACCCGGTCCACCTGCCCGGCCGTCAGCCCCACGTGCGGCACGCCGTCGAGCACGGCGATCGTGGCCGGCACCGCGCCCCCGGCCCGCACGGCCGCCTCGACGTCGTCGGCGGCGGCGCGGTTGTCCGGCCGCGGCAGACCGTGGGCGAGCAGCGTGCTCTCCAGCGCGACGACGGGGGCGCCGGCGTCGAGCGCCTCGGCCACCTCGGGGGAGAGGGTCAGGGGCGCGGCGGCGGCATGGCGGGGCTCGGTACGGGGAGCTTCGGGAGGCACCCTGCCATCATGGTGGCGGGGCGGTCGCGCCCGGCCACCACCTCCGCCGGAGGACGCCGGGGCGCCCGCGCAGGAGACGTCCCCGAGGCTGGGAGAGACCGTGAGCAACACCGACCTGCTCGAGAAGCCCGACGTCCGCGACTCGGACACCGGCAACGCCAACGAGGTCTTCCACTACGTCCGCAAGAACAAGATCGCCGAGAGCGCCGTCATGGGCACGCTCGTCGAGGCGCTGTGCGGCGAGGTGTTCCCGGTGACCAAGTCGCCCAAGCCCGGCAGCCCCGTCTGCCCGGCGTGCAAGGAGATCTACGAGCAGCTGCGCAAGGACTGAGCACGGACTCCCTTGTAGGGCCCCGCTCTCCGCACGCTCGGGGCGGGACCTGCGAGGGACCCGTTCCCGTACGTCACCTCAGGCCGAGGCGCTTCGCCTCGGCCTCGAGCTCGGCGGCGCGGCGGCGCTGCGCCCGGCGGGTGTGCCGGCGCAGCGGCGCCGGCCAGTGCTCCTGCACCGTCGCGTTGAGCTCGGCGCCGAGCAGCACCGCCATCCCGAAGAAGAACAGGAACAGCAGCGCCGCGATCGGGGTGGCCAGCGCCCCGTAGGGCAGCGCGGCGACGAGGATGTCGGACACGTACAGCCGCAGCAGCGTCGCCGCCACCATGAAGAAACCGACGGCGAGCAGCGTGCCCGGCAGGTGCCGCCGCCACGGCAGCCGCCGCGGCAGGACCACGTGGTAGAAGCTCGTCAGCGCGAGCAGCAGGCCGACGACCACCACCGGCCAGTAGACGGCGTTGATCAGCACCGTCGCCGTCTCGTACCAGTCCCGCGGGAGCAGCCCGACGAGCACCCCGCGCCCGAGCACCAGCAGCGGCAGCATGACCACCGCGAGCACCAGGCCGACGACGAACAGCCACAGCGCCATGAGCCGGGTGGCGATCGGGCCGCGGACGTCGCGCTGGTCGTAGGCGATGACGATCGTGTTCATGAACGTCGCCGTCGCGGAGGACCCGGCCCACAGGGTGAGCAGGAAGCCCACGCTCACGACGTCGAGCCGGCCCGACGTCAGGATGTCGCTGAGCGTGGGCCGCACCAGCGAGTCGACGACGTCGGCGGTGAGCACCTCGCTGGAGGCGTCGACCAGGGTGTCCTCGATCGTCTGCACCGACCGCGCGCCGATCCAGTCGCCGAGGTAGCCCAGCGACCCCAGCAGCGCGATGAGCAGCGGCGGCACCGAGAGGATCTGCCAGAACGCCGCCTCGCCGGACAGCCCGAGGATGCGGTCCTGCCACGCCTTGGCCACCGTCCGGCCGAGCACCTGCAGGGGCACCCGGACCACCGGCGGCCAGTGGTCGAGGCGGCCGGGGGCCGGGAGGTCGGCGCGGCTGGCGCCGGCGGGGGGCGGAGCGGCCGCGGCCGCGTGCGCGTCCTCCGCGGCCCCGTCGGCGCGGGACCGCCCGCCGGCCCGCACGGTGCTCACCAGGCCAGTGTGCACGCCCGGCGCCCGTCCCCGCCGCCGACGGGGCGGGGACGGGCGCCGGGAGGCCGGTCCGGGGAGCCGGTCAGGCCGTGGGCCCGGCCGGCGGCGTGCCGCCGTCGGCCGGGGGCGCGGCCGGGTCGGGGGCCGGCGCCGGGGCGACGCAGCGGATGACCGCCTCGGCCGCGTAGCTGGTCTCGAACGTCTCCCGCTCGATCTCCGAGCCGCTCTGCAGGTCGCGGAACACCCGGGTCACGGTGACGTCGAAGCCCTGCACGCCGGACTGCGCGATGCAGTCGCCGTCGTCGACCTTCTCCTGCACCGCGGGCTGCCGGTAGTTGGTCCGCGGGCCCTCGATCGCCTCGATCTCGTAGCGCCGGGTCCCGTAGAAGGTCACCGTGATCGACCCGCCGGAGGCCCCGGGGGTCCACTGGGTGTCGACGAAGATCCCGGTGTCGGAGTCGTTGCGCCACTGCAGGTCGATCTGGCCCTCGTACACCGTGGCCTCGCGGCCGGCGGGGTAGCGGCTGATGTAGAAGCTGTGCGGCTTGTGGTAGACGTCCTCGAGGCCGGCGAAGAAGACCGCGTTGAACATCGTGGTGGCGAACTGGCTGATCCCGCCGCCCACCGCCGTCGACAGCTCGCCGCCGCTGATCACGTTGGCCGGCACGTAGCCCTGCGCCGTGCCGCGCGGGCCGGTGTAGGTGTTGAGGCTGAACGTCTCACCGGGCAGCACCAGCGCGCCGTCGACCTCCTGGGCCACCACCCGGATGTTGGTGGCGCTGGCCGGGTTGGTCGTCGTCGTGGTGAAGGAGCTGACCTCCTCGACGATGCCGAGCGCCTGCGCCTCCTCGGTGGTCAGCTCGGCCGGCACCGGGCCCAGCTGCGCGGTGACCGTGCGCGGCGCCGGGTCGTCCAGCACCTCGAGCAGCTGACCGGACAGCGCCTGCGGGTCGACGCCGGTGCCGTCGACCGACGGGACGACCCGCACGCCGTCGCCCACGACCTCGAAGCGGGCGTCCTGGGCGGGCTCGCCGAATGCGGTGAACTCCTCGGCCATCGCCGACTGCAGCGCGGCCGGGTCGACGGCGACGGCGAGCTCGCCGCCGTCCTGCGGGGTGAACGTCAGGGACGCCGCGATCGCCTCGACCGGGATCTCGACCGAGGTGCCGCCGTCCTGGCTGGTCACCGTGACCGGGGCGGCGAGCGCGGGGGTGACGGTCTCGTCGAGGACGCGCTGCGCCTCCTCGGTGCCCACCCGCACCGGCTCGACGTCGACCGGCAGCTCGATCGGCGTCTCCGGGTCGCCGCCGGCGGCCAGCGCCGCGGTGATCGCCTCGGCGGCGCCCTCGCGGTCCAGCGTCCGGCCGTCCACCGGCTCGACCAGGCTCGGCGTGGTGCCCTCGATCGCGATGGTCGCGTCGACCGGCACCCGGTCCACCTGGGTGGCGATGGTGTCGACCTGGGCGGCCAGCGCGGTGTCCTCGCCGGTGATGACCGGGTCGACCCGGCGCTCGGTGAACAGCGAGACCAGGCGGGTCCAGGGGTTCAGCGGCTGGTCGTCGGCGGCGTCGACGGTCGCGTCCACGTCGAGGGTGATGCCGGCGGTGGCGGGGGAGAGGGTGGCCTCGACGTCGTCGGCGACGACGACGTGGTCGGCGGCGACGCGGGGGGCGAGGTCCTGCTCGAGCCGGTCGGCCGCGGCCGCGGGGGACAGGCCGCCGACGTCGACGCCGGCGACCACGGTGTTGCGGGGGACGTCGTCGCCGGCCACCAGCACGTCGACGCCCCAGGCGACGCCGAGGACGGCGAGCAGGCCGACGGGGGCCAGCACGGCGGGCCGGCGCCAGCCGGGGCGGCGGGTGCCCGCGGGCGGCTCACCGGGGCCGCCGGGGCCCGGGCCGCCGCCGGAGCCCTCGCCGTGGCCGGGCGGGGGGACGGGGGGAGCGGCGGGCGGCGGCGGGGCGGCCGGGACGGCGGCGCCGCCGAGGACGACGGTGTCCGAGGCGTCCCCGGCAGCGGCGGGCTCGACCGGCTCGCCCGGCTTGCCCAGCTCGACCGGCTCGGTGGTCCGCTGCCCGGTCTCCGGCGCGGCCGGGCCGCCGGTCAGCGCGACGGTGTCGTGGACCGGGTCCGGCCCGGGCGTGTCGTCGGCGTCCGGGGCGGGCTGCTCCGGCGGATCGGCGGGTACGGCGGCCGGCGGAGGGGGTGCGTCGGGGCCCACGGGACCGCGGTCACGGGGGACCGGGCGCGTGTCGTCGGACAGGCCCGCGTGCGCGTCGGTGTCCACCTGGGGGGCGGTGCCGGTCGACGGGGACGAGGCAGGGTGCTGCGGCATCGGGGGTTCCTCGGGTCGCCGTCGACCGGGGGTCCCCGGGAACGACGGAGCCGCCGGGTCCCCGTCCGCGTCAGGCGGGACGGGGACGCCGGCGGCGGCGTCGGGTGAGGGCATCATCGCGGTGAGCGACGATAGCGCCTCTCTCAGTGTGCGAGGCGCTGCTCGCCGTCGGTCTCGATGATGTCGACGGCGATGTCGCGGAGCTTGGACTCGTACTCGCGGGCGTGGTGCCCGCAGAAGACGAGGTCGCTGCCGCTGGCGAGCACGACACGCACCTTGGCCAGTGCGCCGCACCGGTCGCAGTGGAAGGGCACGACCAGGTCGTCGGCGGCGGGGGTCGTCGTCAGCGTCTGGGTCATCTGGGTCATCACTCGCTCTCTACCGCACGGACCCGCTGCTGCGGATCGGCCTCCTGCACAGCGCCAGGATGGATCCTCCTGTTCCCGTGCCTCCTGTCACTGCGGGCGACTCGCCGGGTTCCGGTGAGCCGGTGACCGCTGGGACCGGTGGGGACGGTGTTCAGCAGGGACCTCTGGGTGGTGCCGGTCTGTTGGTGGTGCTGGTTGGTTCCGGGCGCCGGGCTGGTTTCCGGCTGTGGGTCCGCTGCTGTCTCGACGTCGCCCACGCTACGCCGTCTACCCGGCCGGTGCCGCGGTACACCGCGTCGTCCGCCCGGCGGGGTGAGATCGTGACCATCCCGCAACGCGGCCGACACGCGCCGACGGCCGGCACCCGTGCTGGGTGCCGGCCGTCAGGTGACGTACTGGAACGGCCCTCCTGCAGGGACCCGCCGCAGCCTGCGAGCAGTGGGGGCAGGAGGGTCCTTCCTCAGTCGAGGTAGTCGCGCAGCACCTGGGAGCGGCTGGGGTGGCGCAGCTTCGACATCGTCTTGGACTCGATCTGCCGGATCCGCTCGCGGGTGACCCCGTAGACCTGGCCGATCTCGTCGAGCGTGCGCGGCTGGCCGTCGGTGAGGCCGAACCGCAGCCGGACCACGCCGGCCTCCCGCTCGGACAGCGTCTGCAGCACGCTGGTCAGCTGGTCCTGCATGAGGGTGAAGCTGACCGCGTCGACGGCGACGACCGCCTCGGAGTCCTCGATGAAGTCACCGAGCTGGCTGTCGCCCTCGTCGCCGATGGTCTGGTCGAGGCTGATCGGCTCCCGGGCGTACTGCTGGATCTCCAGCACCTTGTCCGGGGTGATGTCCATCTCCTTGGCCAGCTCCTCCGGGGTGGGCTCGCGCCCGAGGTCCTGGAGCAGCTCGCGCTGGATGCGGCCGAGCTTGTTGATGACCTCGACCATGTGCACCGGGATGCGGATGGTGCGGGCCTGGTCGGCCATCGCGCGGGTGATCGCCTGCCGGATCCACCAGGTGGCGTACGTGGAGAACTTGTAGCCCTTGGTGTAGTCGAACTTCTCGACCGCGCGGATCAGGCCGAGGTTGCCCTCCTGGATCAGGTCCAGGAACGCCATGCCGCGGCCGGTGTAGCGCTTGGCGAGGGAGACCACCAGGCGGAGGTTGGCCTCCAGCAGGTGGTTCTTGGCGCGCTCGCCGTCGCGGATGATCCAGTTGAGGTCGCGGCGCATCTGCGGGGAGAGCTTCTGGCCCTCCTCCTCGACCTGGCGCATGCGCTCGGCGGCGTACAGGCCGGCCTCGATGCGCTTGGCCAGGTCGACCTCCTCCTCGGCGTTGAGGAGGGCGACCTTGCCGATCTGCTTGAGGTAGGCGCGGACCGAGTCGGCCGAGGCGGTGAGCTCGGCGTCCTTGCGGGCCTGCCGCAGCGCCTCGGACTCCTCCTCGTCGTCCCACTCGAAGTCGCCGCCCTCGGCGGTCTCCCCGGCGGCGGGTGCCTCGGCCTCGGCGCCGTCCGGGCCGGCGACGACGGTCTCGTCGATCGACAGGCCCTCGGCGCCGGCGTCGACCACCGCGACGGCGGCGTCCCCGGAGGCGACGGCGGTCAGCACGGTGCCCTCACCGGTACCGGGGGAGGGGCTGATGCTCGGCTTGGTGGCTCCCTTCGGCGCGGCCGTCTTGGCCGTCTTCGCCGAGGCGGCCCGCTTGCGTGCGGCGGGCTTGGCCGGCGCGTCGTCGGCGACCCCGACGGTGGCGCTGGCCCGGGGAGACCGGGTGCTCGCGGCGACCGTCTTCGAGCGGGTGCTGCTCGCGGCGGCGTCGTCCGGTGCAGGCTTGTCGGCGGGCACTCAGGATCCTTCCCGTGCTGGGTGCGTTCCCCGAGGGCGGTGTGACTCCCGGGCAGCGGCCCCTGCCGTCGGCCGCGGAGCGGGGAGGGCCCCAGAGTCCGGCACGGTGTTTCGCCGCTGCTCGGACGGGGGATGACTCCCGGCTGGGTGGTGACGGGCTGGGGCTCTTCCATTGTAGCGACGGGAGCCGGTGTGACCACCGCCTCGAACGGCGCGGGATCGCCCGGAAGGGCGGGGCCGTGCCCCGGTCAGGGCTCGAACCGCTCCGCGGCGGCCAGCGCGGCCCCGACGATGCCGGCGTCGTTCTGGAGCTGGGCGGGCACCACCGGCGTCCGCGTGCTCAGCAGCGGCACCCACTTGTGCGCCTTCTTGCTCACGCCGCCGCCGACGATGATCAGGTCGACCCAGAGCCCCGCCTCGAGCACGTCGAGGTAGCGGTCGACCCGCTTGGCCCAGTGCGGGTAGCTGAGGTCCTCGCGCTCGCGGGCGGCCGCCGACGCGCGCTTCTCGCCGTCCTCGCCGTCGACCTGGATGTGCCCGAACTCGGTGTTGGGCACCAGCCGCCCGTCGACGAACAGCGCGCTGCCGATGCCGGTGCCGAAGGTGAGCATGAGGACGACGCCGTCCTGGCCCCGGCCGGCGCCGTAGCGCATCTCGGCCAGCCCGGCGGCGTCGGCGTCGTTGAGGGTCTCGACGGTCCCGGGCACGAGCGCGCTGAGCCCGGCGTCGACGTCGGTGCCGATCCAGGCCTTGTCCATGTTGGCGGCGGTGTGCGCGACCCCCCGCTTCATGACCCCGGGGTAGGTGACGCCGATGCGGCCGGTCCAGCCGAAGGACGACACGATGCCCGCGACGACCTCGTAGACCGCCTCCGGCGTCGACGGCTGGGGCGTCTCCACCCGCACCCGCTCGCCCACGAGGGCACCGGCCTCGAGGTCGACCAGGCACCCCTTGATGCCGCTGCCGCCGATGTCCACGCCGAACCCCTGCACGGCGGTCACCCTAGTGACCGGGACCGCACCCCGGGACGCGGCTCGGGCAGGATCGCCCGGGTGAGTGCCCCGCCGCCCCCCGCCGAGCTGCTCGACGTCGCCGTCGCGACCGCCCGGGAGGCGGCCGACCTGGTCGCCCGCGAGCGCGGGTCGGCCGCGGCCGCCGTCGACGTCAAGAGCAGCCCCACCGACGTCGTCACCGCCGTCGACACCGCCTCCGAGCGGCTGATCACCGGCCGGCTGCTCGCCGCGCGGCCCGACGACGGCCTGCTCGGCGAGGAGGGCGCCTCCCGCGCGGGCACCAGCGGCGTGCGGTGGGTGGTCGACCCCATCGACGGCACCGTCAACTTCCTCTACGGGCTGCGCGGGTACGCGGTGTCCATCGCCGCCCAGGTCGACGGCGTCACGGTGGCCGGGGCGGTGCTCGACGTCCCCACCGGGGAGCTGTTCACCGCCACCGCCGGCGGCGGGGCGTTCCTCTCCACCCCGGCGCGGCCGGAGCCGGTGCGGCTGGCCGGCAACCGGCCGGCGTCCCTCGGGCAGACGCTGGTGGCCACCGGGTTCGGCTACCGGGTGGAGCAGCGGCGGGCGCAGGGCGCCGTCGTCGCCCGGCTGCTCCCCGAGGTCCGCGACATCCGCCGGCAGGGCTGCGCGTCGCTGGACCTGTGCTCGGTGGCCGCCGGGCGGGTGGACGCCTACTACGAGCTGGACCTCAAGCCCTGGGACCACGCCGCGGGCGCGCTGGTCGCCGCCGAGGCCGGGCTGGTGGTCACCGGCCTGCCCGGCCGGCCGTTCGCCGAGCCGATGGCGGTCGCCGTCCCGGAGACGGTGGCCGGGCCGCTGCTCGCGCTGCTCGACCGGCTCCATCCGTGACGTGCTGGAACGGCCCCGTCCGGAGGCTCACCCCGAGCTTGCGAGGGGTGAGAGGGACGGGGTCCTTCAACAGGCGGCTTCGGCGCTCGCGATCGGGGTGAGGGTGGCCGCGACCTGGTCGGCCGTGGCCAGCCCGGTGAACTGCGGGCCGATCACCAGGTCGACGCGGGCGTCGGCGCGGGTGTCCTGGTAGGCGCCGGCGTCCGGGAGGAACAGCGTCAGGTACCGGGCGGCGTCGGTGCCGCGCGCGCCGTGCCGGATCTCGCCCGGGCCGGTCACCTCGCGGTCGGTCGGGTCGTTGGCGACCTCCTCGACGACGAAGCCGCGCGCGGTCAGCTCGCCGGCGACCTCCTGCGCCTTGCCCGCGAGGTCCGAGGCGTTGTAGACGCGCACCGTGACCGTGCTGGGGTCCAGCGACGGCGGTGCCGCCTCGGCGGTCTCGCACGCCGCCGCCTGCGCCGCGTCGCGGGCGCCCTCGTCGGAGAAGACCTTCCACCACACCCCGAGCGCGCCCAGGGCCAGCACCAGCAGGAAGACCAGCGGCGGCAGGTAGCGACGGTCCTTGCGGGGACGCACCGGCGGGGTGGCGGTGCTGGTGCTCACGGTCGTCCTCCTCGGCGGCGACCCGGAGGGGTCCGGCGGGCCGCGCCAGGTCGGGTCGCGCGGAGTCCAGGTCGGGTCGCGCGGAGTCTAGGCGCGCCGCCGGCGCTCAGAGGGCACCGTCCTCCAACGCGGCGCGTCCCAGCTCGACGCACGGGTCGATGCGGTCGGCGTAGCCGGAGGTGTCCTTGCCGGCCATCGCGCCGGCGGCCGAGCGGGCCACGATGCCGGCGACGATCGCGGCGAACTTGAAGAAGGCGAACCCGACGTACCACTGCAGGTCGGAGAGGTCCACGCCGCTGCGCTGCG
This sequence comes from Geodermatophilus sp. SYSU D01180, assembly GCF_054050415.1. NCBI lineage: Bacteria > Bacillati > Actinomycetota > Actinomycetes > Geodermatophilales > Geodermatophilaceae > Geodermatophilus > Geodermatophilus sp. SYSU D01180. The sequence continues at coordinate 98,482 of NZ_JBJGZH010000003.1, forward strand.
CGTAGCGCTCGGCGATCTCCCGGCGGGTGGGGAAGCCGGGCAGCGTCGTCACCGGGCTGAGCACCGGGCGGGTCTCCCCGGCCTCGGGCCAGTAGACGAACAGCATGCCGATGTCGGTGAGCGGGTCGCCGAGGGTCGACATCTCCCAGTCGAGGACGGCGCGGATGGCGCCGGGACGCTCGGGGTCGAGCAGGCAGTTGTCCAGCCGGTAGTCGCCGTGCACGATCCCGGCCCGCTGGGTGGCGGGCACGGTCTCGGCCAGCCGCTCGGCGAGGGCGTCCATGTGCGGGCGGTCGCGGTCGCGCGTGGCGTCCCACTGCTTGGTCCACCGGCGCACCTGCCGGGCGAGGAAGCCCTCGGGCCGGCCGAAGTCGCCCAGGCCCACCGCCTCGGCGTCGACGGCGTGCAGGTCGGCCAGGACGTCGATCAGCCCGTCGCCGATCTGCCGCCGCAGCTCCGGGGTGTCGGCGTAGCCGGCCGGGATCTCGTTCACCACGTGCAGGCCGACGACCCGCTCCATGACGTAGAACGGCGCGCCCAGCACCCCGGTGTCGGTGCACAGGTGCAGCGTCCGGGGCACCGGGACCGACGTCGGCCCGAGCGCGGAGACGACCTTGTGCTCGCGGACCATGTCGTGCGCGGTGGCGAGCACGGCGCCCGTCGGGGGGCGCCGGAGGATGACCGCGTCGTCGGCCGTGCCCCGGGCCGGGGTGACGACGTAGGTGAGGTTGGACATGCCCGCCGCGATCAGCTCGACGGTCACCTCCCGCCAGCGCTCGTCGTTGAGCACGGAGGCGAGATACGGACCGACGACGGCGGGGTCAGCTCCCACGGGACTCGACACGGGCGGCAGGGTAACCTCCGGCACTCCGCCTCCCGACCGCCCGCCCGGGCCGGTCCCGGCGCCCCGGACGGGCCGTCGTCCGTCCCCGTGTGTCCCGCGCGGACAGGCGGGCACAAACCGGGGTCGCACGGCGTTGGGGGGCTGCCGGTCCCGCACCGAGCCGACCCCGTGGTCGGCCGGGCGCAGGTCCGGTCCCGTGACCAGCGGCCGCCCCCGGGCGGCCGGCCAGGCCGACGGCGGACCCCGCCGCCGTCGGACGAGGCGGGCGCCCCGTGCGTCCGCGAACTACCCCGGAGGAGGGGCACACCCCATGGCCACCGACTACGACGCCCCGCGCCGCAACGAGGCCGACGAGCTCGGCGAGGACTCCCTCGAGGAGCTCAAGGCCCGTCGGGCGGAGGCCCAGTCGGCCTCGGTCGACGTCGACGAGACCGACTTCAACGAGAGCCTCGAGCTGCCCGGCGCGGACCTGTCCAACGAGGAGCTGACCGTCCGCGTGCTGCCGAAGCAGGAGGACGAGTTCACCTGCTCGCGCTGCTTCCTCGTGCAGCACCGCAGCCGGCTCGCCGCCACCCGCGGCGACCAGATGTACTGCCGCGACTGCGCCGCATAACCAGCACCACCGCGACGGCCGGACACGGGGGGAGCAGGCGATGACCGACCCGAGGGAGCGCATCGGCGCGCCCCGCGACGTCCCGCCGCCCCGGCCCGTGCAGGACGCGCCCCGGCCGGGGCCGGACCGTTCGGGGGACGGTCCGGCCTGGCTGTCCGAGGACACCGGCCTGGGACGGGCGGCGCGCACGGTCGCCGACGCCGTCGCCCGGCTGCTCGGCGGGGGCGCCGACGACGCGCCCGCCCCCGGGCAGCCGGACACCCCGCGGTCGGCCGCCGGCGTCCTCCGCGACGTCATCACCGCCCTGGGCGCCGCCGCGGCCGGCGCCGCCCGCCGCCCGGGGGCGCCCGGGAACGGCGGGCCCGACGACGACGAGGCGGGCCGGGGCCCGGTCGGCGTGCTCGGTGAGCTGCTCGCCGCCGCCGCGCCCCGGCTGCCCATCCGCGACGCCGCCCGGCTGCGCGCCGCCTACCCGGGGAGGTCGGACGAGGAGATCGCCGACGCCCTCGTCACCCGCTCGGCGCGGCTCACCGCCGCGGTCGGCGCGGCCACCGGCGGGCTCGCCGCGGCCCACTGGTTCATGCCCGGGTCGCTGGTGGCGCTGCCGCTGGAGCTCGGCGCCGAGACGCTGCTCACCGCCGGCGTCGAGGTCGTCCTCCTCGGCGAGCTGCACGAGCTCTCCGGCCGGCCGGCCGGCGGCACCGCCGCCGAGCGCGCCGCCGCCTACCTCTCCAGCTGGACCCAGCAGCGCGCCGTCGAGACCGGCGCGCGGGAGGGGCTGGGCGTCGTCCTCGGCACCGCCGGGTTCCGCGCCCTGCGCCGCCGGCTGTCCCGCCGGATGGCCCGCGGCCTCGGCTCGGCCGCGCCGCTGTTCGTCGGCGCCGCGCTCGGCGGCCGCGGCAACCTCAAGGCCACCGAGACCCTCGCCCGCCGGGTCCGCGCCGACCTGCGCCGCGGTCCGGCCTGAGGTCCCGGCCGGTCCGCCGACCCCGCCCCGGCGCGGTTAGGGTCGCCGTCGTGGCCGACCCCCTCGAGGTCCCCGTCCGGCTGACCGCGGCGGGGGCGACACCCCCGCGCTACGCGCTGCCCGGCGACGCGGGCGCCGACCTCACCATCACCGAGGACGTGCACCTGGCGCCGTTCGAGCGCGCGCTCGTGGGCACCGGCGTGGCCGTGGCCATCCCCGAGGGCTACGCCGGGTTCGTGCACCCGCGCTCGGGCCTCGCCGCCCGGCACGGCCTGAGCCTGGTCAACGCCCCCGGCACCATCGACGCCGGCTACCGCGGCGAGATCAAGGTGAACCTCGTCAACCTCGACCCGTCCACCCCGCTGACGCTGCGCCGCGGTGACCGGGTCGCGCAGCTGGTCGTGCAGCCGGTCGTCGCCGCCCGCTTCGTGCCGGTCGACGCGCTGCCGGAGAGCGTCCGCGGCGAGGGCGGCCACGGGTCCACCGGCGCGGGACAGGAGGCCTGAGATGCCCTTCGGACGACGGCGCAACCGGATCGACCGCAGCCTGCGCGAGCGCGGCGTCCCGCCCGAGCCGCAGCACCGCGAGCGCGACGTCGAGGAGACCACCGGCCCCTACGACGAGGCCGACGCCCCCGACGACGGCGCGCCCCGCGTCGACCTCGGCTCGCTCCGGCTGCCCGCCGTCCCCGGGACCGAGCTGCGGGTGGACCTCAACCAGCAGCAGAAGGTGATCGGCGCGACCCTGCGCTACGGCGACTCGCTGCTGCAGCTGTCCGCCTTCGCCGCGCCCCGCGCCGCCGGCATCTGGGACGACGTCCGCGCCGAGCTGGCCCGCAGCGCCTCCGGCCAGGGCGGGCGGCTGCAGGAGACCGAGGGGCCCTTCGGTCCCGAGCTGGCCGGCACCGTGGTCGTCACCCCGCCGGCCCAGCCCGGCGGCCCCCCGCCGAAGCCGGTCCGCCGGGCCGCGCGCTTCCTCGGCGTCGACGGTCCCCGCTGGTTCCTCCGCGGGATGATCAGCGGCCCGGCCGCCGAGTCGCCCGAGGCGGCGGCGGTGCTCGAGGACGTCTTCCGCCAGGTCGTCGTGGTCCGCGGCACCTCGCCGATGCCGGTGCGCGAGCAGCTGCCGCTCACCCTCCCGCCGCAGGCCGCCGCGCAGCTGGCCCGCCAGCAGCAGGCCGGGCAGCAGCCGGGCCGCCCGCCGGCGCCGCCGCGGCCGACCGCGTGACCCCCGCCGTCGTCGCCTACGGCCCGCACCCCGACCAGTTCCTCGAGCTGACCCTGCCGGGCCGGCAGGACCCGGCGCCCGTGGTCGTCGTGCTGCACGGCGGGTTCTGGCGGGCCGCGTACGGCGTCGAGCTGGCCCGCCCGCTGGCCGCCGACCTCGCCGCGGCCGGGTACGCCGCCGTCGCCGTGGAGTACCGGCGGGTCGGCAGCTGCGGCGGGTGGCCGGCCACCCTGGAGGACGTCGCCGCGGCGCTCGACGCCCTCCCGGACCTCGCGGACGCTGGCCGGCTGGACCTCGGCTCGCTCACCGTCGTCGGGCACTCCGCCGGCGGGCAGCTGGCCGCGTGGGCCGCCGGGCGGGGACGGCTGCCGGGCGGCGCGCCCGGCGCCGTCCCGCGGGTGCGGGTGACCGCGGCGGTCCTGCAGGCCGGCGTCGTGGACCTGCGCCGGGCGGCGGAGCAGCGCCTGGGCCGCAGCGCCGTCCAGGAGTTCCTCGGCGGGGAGCCGGGGGAGGTGCCCGGCCGCTACGCGGTCGCCGACCCGGTCGGGCTGCTGCCCACCGGCGCCGACGTGCTGTGCGTGCACGGCACCGACGACGACGTCGTGCCGCCCGAGCAGTCGCGGCGGTACGCGGCGGCGGCCGCGGACGCCGGCGACCGGGTGACGGTGCGCACCGTCCCGGGCGGTCACCGGGTGCCCATCGACCCGGTGGGGGAGGCCTGGGCGGTGGTCCGCGCGTGGCTGGGGGAACACACCGCCGGCCGGGTGGGCAGCACTACCCTGGAACCGTGACACAGACCCGTCCCGGCGGCTGGCTCGCGCGCACCCTGCAGCGGCTGACCGCCGACGACTCCACCATCGACGCGCAGGAGCTGCGCGAGGAGTCCGACCGCGCCGGCTGCGAGCCGGTGAGCGCCTGCCGCAAGGGGGCGGTGGTGACCGTGACCGGCCGGCTCAAGTCGGTCGTCTACACCCCGCGCGAGACGGTCCCCACCCTGGAGGCGGAGCTGTTCGACGGCTCCGGCTCGGTCACCCTGGTCTGGCTGGGCCGCCGGCGCATCCCGGGCATCGAGCCCGGCCGGACGCTGACCGCCCGCGGCCGGTTCGCCAACTTCGACGGCCGCAAGGTCATCTACAACCCCTGGTACGAGCTGAGCGCGGGGTGATCCCGGCGGCCGACGACGACGGCCGGCGCGATCCCGGGGGAGCAGCACCGCACCAGGAGCCCACGCACGCGGACGGCACCACGACCGAGGACACGGGCCGAGGGGTCACCTTCGACCGGCACATGGTGCTGGAGCAGCTCGGCGGCTGGCGCGGCATGGTCGACGCGACCCTGCCCACGCTGGCCTTCATCGTGGCCAACGCGATCGGCGACCTGCGCACCGGCATCTGGGCCGCGATCGGCGCCGCCGTCCTGGTCCTGGTGTTCCGGCTGGTCCGCCGGGAGAGCGTGCAGCAGGCGTTCAGCGGCCTGTTCGGCGTCGCGATCGCGGTCGCCATCGCCGCCGCCTCGGGGCAGGCCCGCAACTACTTCGTGCCGGGCATCATCCGCAACGCCGTCATCGGCGTGGTGCTGCTCGCCTCGGTGCCGCTGCGCTGGCCGCTCGTCGGCGTGGTCGCCGAGTGGCTCGCGCCGAGCCACCTGGGGTCGATGGCCGCGCACTCGCTGCCCGGCCTGCGCCGCCGCGTCGACAGCGCCCGCGCCCGGCTGCACCACCAGCCGCCCCCGCCCCCACCGGAGCCGGAGCCGGCGCAGACGGGGCGCCCGGTCGACCCGGCGCCCGAGCGGCACTGGCGCGACGACCCGCGGATGGTGCGCGCCTACGGCTGGCTGACCGTCGTCTGGGCGCTGACGTTCCTGCTGCGCGTCGCCGTGCAGACGCCGCTCTACCTCGCCGACGAGGAGGACCTGCTCGGCGTCGCCTCGCTCGTCCTCGGGCTGCCGGTGACCGCGGCCGCCCTCGCGCTCACGCTCTGGGTCGTCGCCCGCCTGCACCGCCACCGCGTGGAGACGGTGGAAGGGCCTCGTCCTCCCCACCCTTCGCAGGCTCGGGGCGGGCCCCGGGACGAGGCCGGTTAGAGCGCAGTCGGGGAGAGGACCTGCTGCAGCTGCTCCTCGACGTCGGCGTGGGTGACGAACAGCAGCTCGTCGCCGACCTCGAGCGGCTCGTCCGGGGTGGGCGTGATGACCCGGTCCCCGCGCAGCATCGCCGTCAGCACCGTCTCGCGCGGCAGCGGCACCTCGCGCAGCGGCCGGCCGGCCCACGGGGTGTTCTCGGCGAGGGTGATCTCGACCAGGTTGGCCGCGCCCTTGCGGAAGCTCATGAGCCGGACGACGTCGCCGACGGTCACCGCCTCCTCGACCAGCGCGGCGAGCACCCGCGGGGTGGAGACGGCGACGTCGACGCCCCACGCCTCGGTGTAGAGCCACTCGTTGCGCGGGTCCTTGACCCGGGCGACGACGCGGTTGACCGCGAACTCGGTCTTGGCCAGCAGCGAGACGACGAGGTTGGCCTTGTCGTCGCCGGTGGCCGCGACGACGACGTCGCAGGTGGCCAGCTGGGCCTCCTCGAGCGAGGAGACCTCGCAGGCGTCGGCCTGGACCCACTCCGCGCCCGGCACCGCGCGGGTGCGGACCTTGCGGCCGTCCTTCTCGATGAGCATCACGGTGTGCCCGTTGTTGAGCAGCTCCCCGGCGATGGAGCGGCCGACCGCCCCGGCGCCCACGATGGCCACGCGCATCAGGCCCTGCCCCCCTCGGGGTGCTCGACCGTCTGGTGCACGCGGTCGGAGATCTCGTCGGTGGCCGCGACGACGAGCTGGTCGCCGTCCTGCAGCACGGTGGACGCGGTGGGCAGCTGCGCCTCCCCGAAGCGGACCAGCCAGGCGGCCCGGGCGCCGGAGGCGACCTCGAGCTCGGAGAGCTTGCGGCCCACCCAGCCGTCGGTGACGGTCACCCGCATCAGCAGCACCCGGCCGGTGGGCTCCCGCCAGATCTCGCTGACCTTCACCGACAACAGCTCGCGCAGCAGCCGGTTCACCGTCCACGGCACGGTCGCGACGCTCGGGATGCCCATCCGCTCGAACACCTCGGCCCGCTTGGAGTCGTAGATCCGGGCGACGACGTGCTGGACGCCGAAGGTCTCCCGCGCCACGCGCGCGCTGATGATGTTCGAGTTGTCGCCGCTGCTGACCGCGGCGAAGGCGCCGGCGGAGTCGATGCCGGCGTCGAGCAGCACCTGCCGGTCGAAGCCCAGGCCGGTCACCTGCCGCCCGGTGAACTCGGGCCCGAGCCGGCGGAAGGCCTCCGGGTCCTGGTCGATCACCGCGACGCTGTGGCCGATCTGCTCCAGCCGTCGCGCGATGGCCGAGCCGACACGGCCGCAGCCCATGACGACCACGTGCACGTGTCGCTCCTGATGCCTCGCACGGGCGCCGTCCGCCCGCGGTCCAGGGCGCGAAGCTACACCCGTCCGCGGGCGGTCCGGGGTGCGCCCGGGATCACGTGCCCCGTCCGGGCGGGGCACCCGCGGCGGACGGCACCGGGTGCCCCCTCGTCCGTACCATCGCCGCCGTGCCCAAGCTGTCCGACCTCGGACAACTCCCCAAACGGCTCGTCGTGGGCCGGCCGGTCCGCAGCGACCGCGCAGGGGAGTCCCTGCTTCCGAAGTCCCTGGCCCTGCCGATCTTCGCCAGCGACCCGCTCTCCTCCGTGGCCTACGCCACCCAGGAGATCCTGATCGTCCTGACGCTGGCCGGCACCGCGTTCCTGTTCCTCGCGCCGTGGCTGGCCGTCGTCGTCGTGCTGCTGCTGGCGACCGTCGTGCTGTCCTACCGCCAGGTGGTCCACGCCTACCCCTCGGGCGGCGGCGACTACGAGGTCGCGATGAAGAACCACGGCCAGTTCGCCGGGCTCACCGTCGCCAGCGCGCTGCTGGTCGACTACGTGCTCACCGTGGCCGTCTCCGTGTCGGCGGGCACCGACAACATCATCTCCGCGTTCCCCGCGCTCAACGAGCACCGCGTGCTCATCGCCGTCGGGCTGGTCGCGCTGCTGGCGGCGACCAACCTGCGCGGGGTGCGCGAGTCGGGCAAGACCTTCGCCGTCCCGACGTACCTGTTCGTCGCCGGGATCATGGTCATGATCGTCACCGGGCTGATCCGGGACTTCTTCACCGACTCCCCGGTCATCGCCGAGAGCGCCGGCTGGTCGGTGCTGCCCGAGGCGGGCTACGACGACCTGGGCGGCGTCGCGCTGGTGTTCTTCGCGCTGCGCGCCTTCGCCTCCGGGTGCACCGCGCTGACCGGGGTCGAGGCCATCGCCAACGGCGTCCCCGCGTTCCGCCCGCCGAAGTCGAGGAACGCCGCGACGACGCTCGCGCTCATGGGCGGGATCGCCGCGACGATGTTCGCCGGCGTCACCGCGCTCGCCCTGTTCGGCGACGTCCGCTACGCGGAGAACACCTGCGACCTCGTCGGTTTCCCGGGCGACTGCGAGACCGACCCCCAGCGCACGGTCATCGCCCAGCTCGCCGCGGCCACCTTCGGCGGCGACCAGTCGGTCGGCTTCTTCTACATCCAGGCGGCCACCGCGCTGGTGCTCGTCCTCGCCGCCAACACCGCCTTCAACGGGTTCCCGCTGCTGGGCTCGGTGCTCGCGCAGGACCGCTTCCTGCCCCGCCAGCTGCACACCCGCGGCGACAAGCTCGTCTACAGCAACGGCATCCTGCTGCTGGCAGGCTTCGCCGTGCTGCTGATCCTCGCGTTCGAGGCCGACCCGAACCGGCTGATCCAGATGTACATCGTCGGGGTCTTCACCAGCTTCTCGATCGGCCAGTGGGGCATGGTGCGGCACTGGAACCGGGAGATCCGGCTGTCCAACGACGCGGCCGAGAAGCGGCGGATGCGCCGCTCCCAGGTGATCAACACCATCGGCGGGAGCCTCACCACCGTCGTCCTGCTGATCATCGTGGTCACGAAGTTCACCCGCGGCGCCTACCTGGTCATCCTCGTGATGCCGGTGCTGTTCCTGCTCATGAAGTCGATCAACCGGCACTACTCGCACGTGGCCGCGCAGTTGATCCCCGACACCGACGCCCGCCTGCTGCCGAGCAAGGTGCACGCGATCGTGCTGGTGTCCAAGGTGCACAAGCCGACGCTGCGGGCGCTGGCCTTCGCCCGCGCCACCCGGCCCGACGTGCTGACCGCGCTGACGGTCAACGTGGACCCGGGTGACACCCGTTCGCTGCAGGCGGACTGGGAGCGCTACGACGTCCCGGTCCCGCTGACGGTGCTGGAGTCGCCGTACCGGGAGATCACCCGGCCGGTCGTCGACTACGTCAAGGGCATCCGCCGGGACAGCCCGCGCGAGCTGGTCATCGTGTTCGTGCCGCAGTACGTCGTCGGCCACTGGTGGGAGAACGTGCTGCACAACCAGAGCGCGCTGCGGCTGCGCGCCCGGCTGCAGTTCCAGCCCGGCGTCATGATCACCACGGTGCCGTGGCAGCTGGAGAGCTCCATCGGCCGCGGCGACGAGGACGACCGGCGCGCCGGCCCCATGCCCGGGGACCTGCGCCGCGGCCTCACCGACGACCAGGTGGAGGCCACGCCCTATGGCTGAGGAAGGACCTCCCCGCCCCCCACGGCGCGCGAGCTCGCCGCGGGACCCTGCGGGCAGGCCGCACGGTTCCCGGCGGTCCGCCCGGCCGCCCCGCCCCGACCGGGGCGCCGGCTGGACCGGCCGGGAGTTCGAGGTGACCGTCGGCCCGGTCGCGCACGGCGGGCACTGCGTGGCCCGGCACGAGGGCCGGGTCGTGTTCGTACGGCACGCGCTGCCCGGCGAGCGGGTGGTCGCGCGGGTCACCGAGGACCGCCAGCCCGGCTACTGCCGCGCCGACGCCGTCGAGGTGCTCGAGGCCGCGCCCGACCGGGTGGAGCGGCCCTGCCCGCACAGCGGCCCGGGGCGCTGCGGCGGCTGCGACTGGCAGCACGTGTCCTGGGAGGGGCAGCGGCGGCTCAAGGCCGACGTCGTCCGCGAGCAGCTCACCCGCCTCGGCGGGGTGGACGCCGCCGACCCGGTGCTGGCCGGTCTCGCCGTCGAGGCGCTGCCCGGCGGGCCGCTGCGCTGGCGGTCCCGGGCGCGGTTCGCCGTCGGCCGGGACGGGGTGCCCGGGCTGCGCCGGCACCGCTCGCACGACGTGCACGTCCTCGACGACTGCCCGATCACCGTGGAGCCGGCCGCGCGGGCGGTGCTGTCGCGGCGCTGGCCGGGCGCCGGTGCGGTGGACGTCGCCGTCGACTCGGCGGGCACGGTGACCACCACGCGGCTGGACCGCCGCGGCGTGCCGACGTCGACCCGGGTGCTGCGGCCCGGCGACGACGTCCCCGCCGAGCCGGCCGGGCGGTCCGGGCGCCACGCCGCCGGGCGGGACTGGGAGGTCGAGGGCACCGGCTTCTGGCAGGTGCACGAGTCGGCCGCCGACGCGCTGGTGGGCGCGGTGTCCGCGCTGGCCGGCGTGCGGCCGGGGGAGACGGTGCTCGACCTGTACGCCGGCGCCGGCCTGTTCGGCGGCGCGCTGGCGCCCGGGGTGGGGGAGTCCGGCCGGGTGGTGTGCGTGGAGGCCGACGCCGACGCGTGCGCCGCCGCGGAGGTCAACCTGGGCGACCTGCCGCAGGCCGAGGTGTGGCAGGGCGAGGTGGACGCCGAGGAGCTCACCGGGCTGCTGGACGAGCTCGGCGGCGGGCCCGACGTCGTGGTGCTCGACCCGCCGCGCGCCGGGGCCGGCGCCGCGGTGAGCCGGGTGCTGGCCGGCACCGGGGCGCGCGCCGTCGTCTACGTCGCCTGCGACCCGGCGTCGCTGGGCCGCGACGTCGCCGCCTTCACCGGCGCCGGGTACCGGCTGGCCGCGCTGCGCGCCTTCGACGCCTTCCCGATGACCGCGCACGTGGAGTGCGTCGCCCTGCTGGTGCCCGCCACCTGAGGACGCGCGGCGCCCTGCGCCCGGCGGGGGTGCGGTAGGCAGCGCGGCGTGCTCGTCCACGTCGTCACCCATCCCGAGGTCCGGGTCGACCCGGCGGTACCCGTCCCTGACCGGGGGCTGTCCGACGCGGGCCGCGCGCGGCTGCGGCACCTGGTGGCGCTGCCGTGGGTGCCCCGGCTGACGCGGGTCGTCTCCAGCGCCGAGCGGAAGGCCCGGACCTGGGGGAGAACGACCCGGTCGGCCACCGGTTTCCTGCCGCCCGCGGAGTTCGAGGCGACGGCGGACGCCTTCGTCACGCGGCCCACCGAGAGCGTGCGGCTGGGAGCGGGCGGTCGACGCGCAGGCCCGCGTCGTCGCCGCGGTGGAGCGGGCGGTGGCGGGAGCGGACGGCGACGTCGCGGTGGTCTGCCACGGAGGGGTGGGCACCCTGCTGCCGTGCCGGGTGCTCGGGGTGCCCGTCGGGCGACGGAGGGACCAGCCGGGGCAGGGAGCGTCTTCTCCTACGACCCGACGACCGGCCACGGCGCCGGTCCCTGGGCGCGGCTGGGGCCGCCGGACGACGCCTCGCTACCGTGTCCTCCGTGACCACCTGGGAGTACGCCTCGGTCATCACGGCCAACGACGCCGAGTCGCAGCGCGCGGGGGTGAGCGTCAAGCTCCCCGGCGGCGGACTCGAGCGGCAGCAGGGGGACACCAGCTCGGTGCTCAACCGGCTCGGCGGCGAGGGGTGGGAGCTGGTCAGCTACCACTCCAGCGGCGCGGGCACCTGGGGCTTCGAGCAGTTCTGGCTCAAGCGCCAGAGGGACTGACGAAGGACCCCCTGCCCCCCGCCACTCGCCTGCTCGCGGCGGGACCCTGCAGGGGGCCGGGTCCGTCGGTGATCACGACCGGGTGACGACGGCGCGCCTCCGGTCGAACACGTGTTCGACCTGCGGCAGGATGCCGGGCGTGGGTGCGAGCGTCCCTCCGGGCTGGCCGGAGCAGGTGCGGCCCCCGGGCGCCCCCGACTGGGAGCACACCGCGGTGGCCTGGCTGTTCGACCTCGTGCCGCCCGACTACCGCGCCCACGAGGTGCTGCGCCGCTACCCGCTGCTGCTCGCCCGGTTCGCCGCCGACCACGTCGCGGCCGGCCTCGAGGCGGCGCGGGCGGGCTGGCGCACGGTCCGCGTCGAGCTGGCCGACCACCTGCCCCCGGACGCCATCGAGGCCGCCGTCACCGCCTACGAGCGGGAGGGCGCGCGGCTGGCCGCGGCGGCGCGCGGCGTCGAGGTGGTCGCCGGGGCGCTGCGCGGCGAGGTCTGGGTCCCCCGCCTGTAGTGGCACCCGGGGGCCCGGTCGTCGTCCGCGGGCCCCCGGGGCCCTAGCCGGTCAGCCGGTCGGCCTCCCGGAGCGCGACCGCCAGCGCGCCGAGCACCTCCGCGCGGGCCCCGAGCGAGCCGGGGACCACGGTCAGCTGCTCGGCCGCGGCGGGGATGGCGGACTGCTCGAGCGCCCGCCGCAGCGGGTCGACGAGCAGGTCGCCGGCGGTGCCCAGCTCGCCCCCGACGACGATGCGGTCGGGGTTGAGCACGTTGACCAGGCCGCCGAGGACGAAGCCGACCGAGGCCCCGGCGTCGGCGATCAGCCGCCGGCAGGCCTGGTCGCCCTCCTGGGCGCCGGCCACCAGCGACCGCAGGTCGGTGTAGTGCGGGGCGGCGGTCTGGATGGCCCGCAGCAGGGCGGTGCCGCCGGCGGTGAGCTCGAGGCAGCCGCGGTTGCCGCAGCGGCACAGCGGTCCGGCGGGGTCCAGGCTGACGTGGCCCATCTCGCCGGCGGTGCCGGTGACGCCGCGCAGCAGGTCACCGTCGATGACCAGCGCCCCGCCGACGCCGGTGGCCATCTTCAGGTAGAGGGTGGCGCGCGAGCCGCGGCCGGCGCCCCAGCGGACCTCGGCGACGGCGCCCAGGTTCGCGTCGTTCTCCACGATCACCGGGACACCGAGCCGCTCCTGCAGCGCCGGCGCCGGCGTCCGGCCCGACCACGTCGGCAGGATGTTGGACCGCGCCACCGTGCCGCGCGCGCTCGCCGCCCGGCCGACCACCGGCGTCGGCAGGCCGACCACCGCGCCGACGACGTCCTCGGTGCAGGCGCCGGCCCGCCGCAGCTCGGCCCGCACCTGCCCGGCCACGGTGTCGAGGACCGCGTCGGAGTCCAGGTCGGCGACCGGCAGCGTGGTCGTCTCCTCGCCGACGATCTCGTGCGAGAGGTCGGCCACCGCGACCCGGACGTGGGTGCGCCCGATGTCGACCCCGACGACGACGCCGGCCCGGCGGGTCAGGTGCACCAGCCGCGCCGGCCGGCCGCCGGTCTCGACCGCGCCCGCGTCGTCGCCGGGCGCCACCAGCCCGCGGTCGACGAGGTCGGCCACGTAGCCGGAGACCGTGGCGCGGGACAGCCCGGTCCGCTCCACCAGCTGGGCCCGCGTCGAGGGCCCGCTCATCCGCAGCGCCTCGACCAACCGCCGCGAGGGGCCCGAGAGGTCGGGCAGCCACGGGTGGGGGTCCATGGCGGGCATCGTCCGAGCACGCCCGTGTTCTGTCAATCACCGACGGAAGGGAGGGGCATCCGCCAGGTGAGCGGGACACGGCGCGTCGGGAGTGACGGAACCGTCCCGTCTCGGCCCCGGCTCAGCAGGAGGTCTGCGCCCCTGCACGACTACAGTGGGTCGGCGGCCGTCGGAGGGCCGTGCCCCGCCGCCGACAGAGAGGACACCTCCTCCCCGTGTCGCTCCTGCGCTCGCTCCGCGACCCCGCAGACCTCCGGGCGCTGCCCCCCGAGCAGCTGCCCGCGCTGGCCGCGGAGATCCGTGACGCACTGGTCACCAGCGTCGCCCGCACCGGCGGCCACCTCGGGCCGAACCTCGGCACCGTCGAGCTCACCATCGCGCTGCACCGGGTCTTCGAGTCCCCGCACGAGCCGATCGTCTTCGACACCGGCCACCAGGCCTACGTGCACAAGATGCTCACCGGCCGGGTCGAGGGCTTCGACCGGCTGCGCCAGCGCGGCGGGCTGTCGGGCTACCCGAGCCGCACCGAGAGCGAGCACGACTGGGTCGAGAACAGCCACGCCTCGACCGCGCTGTCCTACGCCGACGGGCTGGCCAAGGCCTTCGCCGTCCGCGGGGACAAGCGCCCGGTCGTCGCCGTCGTCGGAGACGGTGCGCTGACCGGCGGCATGGCCTGGGAGGCGCTGAACAACATCGCCGCCGCCCAGGACCGGCCGGTGGTGATCGTCGTCAACGACAACGGCCGCTCCTACTCGCCGACCATCGGCGGCGTCGCCGACGCGCTGGCGACCCTGCGGCTGCGTCCGGGCTACGAGCAGGCGCTGCTGGCCATCCGTCAGGCGCTGCACAAGGCCCCGGTCGTCGGGTCGGCCCTCTACGACGCGCTGCACGGCCTGAAGAAGGGCGTCAAGGACGTCCTGGCGCCGCAGGGCATGTTCGAGGACCTCGGCCTCAAGTACGTCGGCCCGGTCGACGGCCACGACGTCGAGGTGCTGGAGTCCGCGCTGCGCCGGGCGCGGTCGTTCGGCCGCCCGGTGATCGTGCACGCGGTCACCACCAAGGGCTTCGGCTACCCGCCGGCCGAGACCGACCAGATCGACGCCTGGCACGCCACCGGCGTCTTCGACCCCGACAGCGGCACCAGCCCCGCGGTCGCCCGCGACTGGACGACGGCGTTCTCCGACGAGCTGGTGCGCATCGGCGCCGAGCGGGCCGACGTCGTCGCCGTCACCGCGGCGATGCTGCACCCGACCGGCCTGGCCGCCTTCGCCGAGCGCTTCCCCGAGCGGACCTACGACGTCGGCATCGCCGAGCAGCACGCGCTCACCAGCGCGGCCGGCATGGCGATGGCCGGGCTGCACCCGGTCGTCGCGGTCTACTCGACCTTCCTCAACCGGGCCTTCGACCAGCTGCTCATGGACGTCGCGCTGCACCGCCAGCCGGTCACCCTCGTCCTCGACCGCGCCGGGGTCACCGGCACCGACGGCGCCTCGCACAACGGCATGTGGGACATGTCGATCTGCTCGGTCGTGCCGGGGCTGCACCTGGCCGCGCCGCGCGACGAGCCGACCCTGCGCGAGGCCCTGCGCGAGGCGGTCGCGATCACCGACGCGCCGAGCGTCGTCCGCTTCCCCAAGGGCCCGCCGCCGCTGGACATCCCGGCGCTGGAGCGGCGCGGCCCGGTCGACGTGCTGCGGCGCGGGGAGCGCGAGGAGGTGCTGCTGGTCGCCGTCGGCTCCATGGTGCCGATGTGCCTGGCCGCCGCCGAGCGGGCCGCCGACCACGGCATCGAGGTGACCGTCGTCGACCCGCGCTGGGTGCTGCCCGTCTCCGACGAGCTCGTCGAGACGGCCGCCGCGCACCGGCTGGTCGTCACCGTCGAGGACGGCGGCCGGGCCGGCGGCGTCGGGACGACGCTGTCGCAGGCGCTGCAGGACCGCCAGCACGACGTCCCGGTGCGCGCGCTGGGCCTGCCGCAGGCGTTCCTCGAGCACGGCAGCCGGGGCCAGGTGCTGGCCGACTGCGGCCTCACCGAGCAGGACGTCGCCCGCCGGATCGCCGAGTGGACCGCGGTGCTCGCCGAGCGGGCCGAGCAGCAGCCGGCCGCCGAGCCCGTGGACGGCGCCCAGCAGTAGGAGGGCCCTCCTGTCGCCCACGCTCGGCGCGGGCCCCTGCAGGAGGGCCGGCATGCCGTCGAACGGAGTGCTCGTGCAGGTCATCGCGGAGATCCAGGTCGCGCCCACGCCGGCGGGGACGCCCGAGGACCCGCACGCCTTCGTCGAGGCCGCCGTCCGGGTGATCCAGGCATCCGGGCTGCGGCACGAGGTCGGCGCCCTCGGGACGACGCTCGAGGGTGACGCCGACACCGTGTGGGCCACCCTGCGGGCGGCGCACGAGGCGATGCTCGCCGCAGGTGCCACCAGCGGCGTCTCGCACGTGAAGGTGGCCTCGGTGGACCGCACGATCGAGAGCCTCACCCGCAAGTTCCGCTGAGACGGCGAACGGCCCGGGCCCCCGCAGGGGGACCCGGGCCGTCGTCGTCAGCGCCCTCAGGCGGGGAGGCTGGCCACGCCCCTCGGCAGGAACCGCGAGCCGGTGACCGCCTCGGAGACGCCGGTGCGGTCGAGGTGGGCGGAGATGCCGCCCAGCCAGAACGGCCAGCCGGCGCCCAGCACCATGCACAGGTCGATGTCCTGCACGGCCTGGACCACGCCCTCGTCGAGCATCAGCCGGATCTCCTGGGCCAGCGCCCGCACCGCGCGGTCGCGGACCTCGTCCTCGGTCAGCGGCGAGTCGCCCTCGTCGATGCCGGCGAGGTCGGGGTCGACGACGCCGGGCTCGGAGTACACGCTGGTCTTGCCCAGCTCGACCATCTTCCGCAGCCCCTCGCCGACGGCGAACCGGTCGGGGAAGGCCTCGTGCATCCGCTCGGCCACGTGCAGCGCGACCGGCGGGCCGACCAGCGTGAGCAGCTCGAACGGCGACATCGGCAGGCCCAGCGGGTCCAGCGCCCGGTCGGCGACGGCCACCGGCGTGCCCTGCTCGACGGCCGAGGTGACCTCGCCGAGGAAGCGGGTGAGCAGCCGGTTGACCACGAACGCCGGGGCGTCGGCGACCAGCACGCAGGACTTCCTCAGCGCCTTGCCGACGGCGAAGGCGGTGGCCAGCGCGGCGTCGTCGGTCTGCTCGGCGCGCACGACCTCCAGCAGCGGCAGGACCGCCACCGGGTTGAAGAAGTGCAGCCCGACGACCCGCTCGGGGTGCTCGAGCTCGGAGGCCATCTCGGTCACCGACAGCGCCGAGGTGTTGGTGGCCAGCACGCACTCGGGGGAGACGACGGCCTCCACCTCGGCGAACACCTGCTGCTTGACCGACATCTCCTCGAACACGGCCTCGATGACGAGGTCGGCGTCGGCGAAGACGGCCTTGTCCAGCGCGCCGGTGACCAGGCCCTTGAGCCGGTTCAGCTCGTCGGGGGAGAGCCGGCCGCGGCCGGCGAGCTTGTCCAGCTCCCCGTGCACGTAGCCGACGCCCTTGTCCACGCGCGCCTGGTCGACGTCGGTGAGGACGACGGGCACCTCCAGCCGGCGCACGAACAGCAGCGCCAGCTGCGAGGCCATGAGCCCGGCGCCGACGACGCCGACCTTGGTGACCTTCCGCGCCAGCGACCTGTCCGGCGCGCCGGCCGGCCGCTTGGCCCGCTTGTTCACCAGGTCGAACGAGTACAGCGAGGCCCGCAGCTCGTCGCTCATCAGCAGGTCGGTGAGCGCCCGGTCCTCGGCGGCGGTGCCGGCCGTGAACGCCTCGCCGTCGACGCCGTCGCGGGCCAGCTCGAGCAGCTCGACGGCGCGCAGTGCGCCGGGGGAGGCGTCGCGGGTCCGCGCCCGGACGATCGCCCGGGCCCGCTCGATCGCGGCGTCCCAGCCCGACCGGTCGGCCTCGGAGCGGGGAACCGTGACGTCCCCGGTGAGGACGCCGGCGGCCCACTCCAGCGACCGCTCGAGGAAGTCGGCGGGCTCGAACAGCGCGTCGGCGATCCCCAGCTCCGCGGCCCGCGGGCCGGAGGTGACCTTGTTCTGCGCCAGGGCGTTCTCGACGATCACGGTGACCGCCGGGTCGATCCCGATCAGGTCCGGCAGCAGCTGCGTGCCGCCCCAGCCGGGCACCAGCCCGAGGAAGACCTCGGGGAAGGCGACGACGGCGGTGCTGGCGATCGTCCGGTAGGTGCAGTGCAGCGCCAGCTCCAGGCCGCCGCCGAGCGCCGCGCCGTTGACGAACGCGAACGTCGGGACGCCGGCGTCCTTGAGCCGCCGGAACACCCGGTGGCCGGTCTCGGCGATCTCGCGGGCCGCCTCGGCGGAGGTCACCGCCGGGACGCCGGACAGGTCCGCGCCGACGGCGAAGACGAACGGCTTGCCCGTGACGGCGATGGCCGCCGGCGCCGGGGTGTGCGCCGCGATCTCGTCGAGCGCGGCGTCCAGCGAGGCGAGCCCGCCGGGGCCGAAGGTGGACGGCCGGGTGTGGTCGTGCCCGTTGTCCAGCGTGACCAGCGCGATCTCGCCGGCCAGCCCGGGCACCCGCACGTACCGCACCCTGGCGGTGGTGACGACCTCGTTCTCGAAGACGGCGGTGCTCACTCGGCCGCACCCTCCCAGTTGGTGTTCTCCCAGATGACGGTGGCGCCCATGCCCAGGCCCACGCACATGGCGGTCAGGCCGTAGCGGACGTCGGGGCGCTCGGCGAACTGCCGCGACAGCTGGGTCATCAGGCGGACCCCGGAGGAGGCCAGCGGGTGGCCGACGGCGATGGCGCCGCCCCAGGGGTTGACCCGCTCGTCGTCGTCGGCGATGCCGAAGTGGTCGAGGAAGGCCAGCACCTGGACGGCGAAGGCCTCGTTCAGCTCGAACAGGCCGATGTCGTCGATGGTCAGGCCGGTGCGGGCCAGCGCGCGCTCGGTCGAGGGGACCGGGCCGACGCCCATGACCTCGGGCTCGACGCCCACGAAGCCGTAGCCGACCAGCCGCATGCCGGCGGTCAGGCCCAGCTCCTGCGCGACCTCCTCGGCGGCGAGGATGCAGCCGGTGGCGCCGTCGTTGAGGCCCGCGGCGTTGCCGGCGGTGACGTGCCCGTGCGGGCGGAACGGCGTCTTGAGCGTGCCCAGGCCCTCGAGGGTGGTGTTCGGCCGCGGCGGCTCGTCGGCGGTGGCCAGGCCCCAGCCGTGCTCGGCCGAGCGGGTGGCGACGGGCACCAGCTCCGGGCCGATCTGCCCGTTGGCGACGGCCTTGGCGTACTTCTGCTGGCTGGCCAGGGCGAACGCGTCGGCGCGCTCCCTGGTCAGGTGGGGGAAGCGGTCGTGCAGGTTCTCCGCGGTGGAGCCCATGACCAGCGCCGAGCCGTCGACGAGCTTCTCGCTGAAGAACCGCGGGTTGGGGTCGGCCCCCTCGCCCATCGGGTGGCGGCCCATGTGCTCGACCCCGCCGGCGATGGCGACGTCGTAGGCGCCGAAGGCGATGCCGCTGGCGGTGGTGGTGACGGCGGTCATCGCGCCGGCGCACATGCGGTCGATCGCGTAGCCGGGGACCGACTTCGGCAGCCCGGCGAGCAGCGCGGCGGTGCGGCCGATGGTCAGCCCCTGGTCGCCGATCTGGGTGGTGGCGGCGATGGCCACCTCGTCGACCCGGTCGGCCGGCAGCGCCGGGTTGCGGCGCAGCAGTTCGCGGATCACGCGCACGACCAGGTCGTCGGCGCGCGTCTCCGCGTAGATGCCCTTCGGGCCGGCCTTGCCGAAGGGGGTGCGTACGCCGTCGACGAAGACGACCTCACGCAGCGAGCGGGACATGGGACCTCCGCAGCAGGGGGAGCCGGCCCGGGCACGGGGACGGCGCAGGAGAAGTTACCCGTCGGTAACCGCCGCTCCAAGCGCGACCCGACCCGCGCGGGGCACCGGGGCCTGCGGCACCTCACCCGGACGGAGGTCACGGTCCGGCAACGCCACCGACCCGGGGTTGCGACCCGTGTGACCCGGGGCGCATATTGGCCGCCGCACTTCTGCAGATTCCCGACGAAACGGTGGACCCATCCATGGCGCGACGGCGCACCACGATGACGGCCCTGGCGGCCGCCCTGGTCTTCAGCCTCGCTGCGTGCGGCAGCGACAGCGGCGGCGGCGACGGCGGCGGCGACAGCGGCGGCGGCGGTGGCGGCGAGGCCGCCGGCAAGGTCGGCGTGATCCTCCCCGACACCGAGTCCTCGGTGCGGTGGGAGAACTTCGACCGCCCCTACCTCGAGGCGGCCTTCGAGGAGGCCGGTGTCGAGTACGACATCCAGAACGCCGAGGGCGACGCCCAGCGGCAGGCGACCATCGCCGAGCAGATGATCACCGAGGGCGCCACCGTCCTCGCGATCGTGAACCTCGACTCGGCCTCCGGTGCGCAGATCCAGGAGCAGGCGGCCGCCGAGGGCGTCCAGACGATCGACTACGACCGGCTCACCCTCGGTGGGTCGGCCGAGTACTACGTCTCCTTCGACAACACCGAGGTCGGCCGCCTGCAGGGCCAGGGCCTGCAGCAGTGCCTCGAGGCCAACGGCGTCACCCAGGGCAACATCGCGTTCCTCAACGGCTCGCCGGACGACAACAACGCGACGCTGTTCTCCTCGGGCGCCCACGAGATCCTCGACCCGCTGACCCAGTACACCCAGGTCGCCGAGCAGGCCGTGCCCGAGTGGGACAACCAGCAGGCCGCGACGATCTTCGAGCAGATGTACACCCAGGCCGGCGGCAACATCCAGGGTGTGCTGGCCGCCAACGACGGCCTCGCCAACTCGGTCATCCAGATCCTCGGCCGCAACAACGCCGCCGGTGCGGCGAACGTGACCGGTCAGGACGCCACCGTCGAGGGCCTGCAGAACATCCTCAACGGTGACCAGTGCATGACGGTCTACAAGTCGGTCCGCGACGAGGCCAACGCGCTGGCCGAGCTGGCCGTCTCGCTGATCAACGGCGAGGAGGGCGAGACCACCGGCACCGTCGAGGACACCGAGGGCGGCCGCGAGGTCCCGTCGGTCCTGCTCACCCCGCAGGCGATCTTCCGCGACAACGTCAAGGACGTCGTGGACGACGAGTTCGTGACCGCCGAGGAGCTGTGCACCGGCGACTTCGCCGCCGCGTGCCAGGAGCTCGGCATCTCCTAGTGGTCACCGGCCGCCGGGGCGCCCATCATGGACGCCCCGGCGGCTGCTGTCTCAGCCCCACCAGCGCGACCGAGAGGCCCGGTGTGTCCGCTCCCACCGACCGTCCCCAGGACGGCACCCCCACCCTGGAACTCCGCGGCGTCAACAAGAGCTTCGGTGCCATCCAGGTCCTGCACGACGTGCACATGAAGGTCTACCCCGGACAGGTCACCGCGCTCGTCGGCGACAACGGGGCGGGCAAGTCCACGCTCATCAAGTCCATCGCCGGCATCCACGCCATCGACTCCGGCGAGTTCCTCTTCGAGGGCCGACAGGTCACGGTCGGCGGGCCGCGCGAGGCCGCCGCCCTCGGCATCGAGATCGTCTACCAGGACCTCGCCCTGGCCGACAACCTCGACGTCGTCCAGAACATGTTCCTGGGCCGCGAGCGCAAGAACGGCATCCTCCTCGACGAGACGTCGATGGAGGTGGCCGCCCGGGAGACCCTCAGCAAGCTCTCCGTCCGGACCCTGAAGTCCGTGCGCCAGCTCGTCTCCAGCCTCTCCGGTGGTCAGCGCCAGACGGTCGCCATCGCGAAGGCCGTGCTCTGGGAGTCCAAGCTGGTCGTCCTCGACGAGCCGACCGCGGCCCTGGGCGTCGCGCAGACCCGGCAGGTCCTCGACCTGGTCCGGCGGCTGGCCGACACCGGCCACGCGGTGGTCTTCATCAGCCACAACATGGTCGACGTCTTCGAGGTCTCCGATCGGATCGCGGCCCTGTACCTGGGCCGGATGGCGGCCGACGTGCCGATCTCGCAGGTGGACCGCCCCCAGGTGATCGAACTCATCACGGCGGGCCGGTCGGGCGACCTGGGCATCGCACCCGCCGAAGCCGCGGCCGTGGAGGTCTGACCGTGTCCAGCACCATCTCCAAGCCGACCAGCTCGCAGGGACCGGGTGGGGCCCCGTCGGGTTTCGAGGCCGACCGCGGCGCGGACTCCCTCGGCGCGTCCGTCCGGGCGTACGTCGACCGGGTGCGCGGCGGTGACCTCGGTGCGCTGCCGGCCGTCCTCGGCATCGTCGTCCTCGGGCTGCTGTTCTTCGTGCTGCGGCCCGAGACCTTCCTGACCCCGCGCAACATGGCCAACCTGGCCGACCAGGCCGCGCCGATCATCATCCTGGCGATGGGGCTGGTCTTCGTCCTGCTGCTGGGCGAGATCGACCTGTCCGCCGGCGTGGTCAGCGGCGTCTGCGCCGCGGTCATGGCCAAGCTGCTCGCCGACGTCGGCTCACCGTGGTGGGTCGCGGTCCTGGCGGCCATCGCCACCGGCGTGGTCATCGGCCTGTTCACCGGCAGCCTCGTCGGGATGGTCGGCATCCCGTCGTTCGTCGTCACACTCGCGCTGTTCCTGGGCTGGCAGGGCTTCACCCTGCGGCTCATCGGCGAGGGCGGCACGGTGCCGGTGCGCGACCCGGTGATCTCGGCGATCAGCGACAAGAACGTGCCGGTCGCCCTCGGCTGGGTCCTCGCCCTGCTGACCATCGCCGTGTACGCGGCGCTGCAGCTCAACCGGTTCCGGGTCCAGAAGTCCCGGAATCTGGCGCACGCCCCGCTCGCGGTGGTGCTCGTCCGGATCGGCGTGATCGCCGCGGTCGTCGTCCTGGTGACGGCGGTGCTGAGCGTCGACCGTGCCCCGGCTCCCGGGGTGGTGCTGGCCGGCATCCCGTACGCGATCCCGCTCGTGGTCATCCTGCTGCTGTTCCTGACCTTCGTGCTCGGCCGGACGGGCTTCGGCCGGCACGTCTACGCGGTCGGCGGCAACGCGGAGGCGTCCCGGCGCGCCGGCATCAACGTCACGAAGATCCGCGTGAGCGTCTTCGTGATCGGCTCCACGCTGGCCGCGATCAGCGGCATCGTGGCGGCGGCCCGCCTGGGCTCCGTGGCGCCGGGCTCCGGCGGCGGCAACACGCTGCTGTACGCCGTCGGCGCCGCGGTCATCGGTGGCACCAGCCTCTTCGGTGGCCGGGGCCGGGTGCGTGACGCCGTCCTCGGTGGCCTGGTCGTGGCGATCATCGCCAACGGCCTGGGCCTGCTGGGCACCGAGGCCTACCTGAACTTCATCATCACCGGTGGAGTCCTCCTGCTGGCCGCCAGCGTCGACGCGCTGGCCCGCCGGCGGGCCGCGGCCACGGGGCACTAGGAGGACCCCCTCGCCCCCCGCCGCTCGCACGCTCGCGGCGGGGCCCTGCGAGGAGGCCGTTCCAGCACCTCACGAAGGGCCCGCCGTCCGGCACCGGACGGCGGGCCCTTCGTCGTCGCGGGTCAGGCGCGGGAGAGCGCGTCGGTGAGCAGGTCGCGGGTGAGCCCGACCTGCCACTCGCGGGCGCCGCCGGCGCGCAGGGCCGCGGCCACCGTCTCGGCGTCGCGCGGCTCGGGCGGGGTCCACATCAGCCGGCGCACCAGGTCGGGGGAGAGGACGTTCTCCACCGGAACGTTGAGCTCCTCGGACAGGGCCGCGAGGGCCTTGCGTGCGGTCTGCAGCCGGGTGGCCGCGGCGGGGTCGCGGTCGGCCCAGCGGTTGACCGGCGGCGGCCCGTCCCCGGGGCGGCTGTGCGGCGGGAGCTCCGCCTCCGGCAGCGCCCGGCCGCGGGCCAGCGCACCGAACCAGGTCCCCACCAGCCGCCGGTTGGCCCGGCCGCGGAAGACCGGCAGCTCCAGCAGGGCGGCCTCGGTCCGCGGGTCGGCCTGGACGGCGGCGACCATCGCGGCGTCGGGCAGCACCCGGCCGGGGGCGACGTCGCGCCGGCGGGCCAGGTCGTCGCGCGCCTGCCACAGCGAGCGGAGCATGCCGAGCTGGCGGCGGTTGCGCAGCCCGTGCACGCCGGAGGTCCGCCGCCACGGGTCCTGCCGTGGCGCCGGCGGGCCGGCGGCGAGGACGGCGGCGAACTCCTGCCGCGCCCACTCGGTCTTGCCCTGCTCCTCGAGCAGCGCGGCGAGCGCGTCGCGCAGGTCCACGAGCACCTCGACGTCGAGGGCGGCGTAGACCAGCCACTCCTCGGGCAGCGGGCGGGTGCTCCAGTCGGCGGCCGAGTGGCCCTTGACCAGCGAGTACCCGAGCAGCGACTCGACGACGGCGGCCAGCCCCACCCGCGGCAGCCCGGCGAGGCGGGCGGCCAGCTCGGTGTCGAAGACCCGGCTCGGGACCATGCCGATCTCGGCCAGGCACGGCAGGTCCTGGTTGGCGGCGTGCAGCACCCACTCGGCGTCGGCGATCGCGTCCTGCACGACCGACAGGTCCCCGAGCGGGACGGGGTCGACCAGCCCGGTGCCCGCGCCGGCACGGCGCAGCTGCACCAGGTAGGCGCGCTGGCCGTAGCGGTAGCCGGAGGCGCGCTCGGCGTCGACGGCGACCGGGCCGGTGCCCGCCCGCAGGGCGTCGGCGTAGCGCGCGAGCGCGTCGGGGGTGTCGATGACCGGCGGCAGCCCGTCGCGCGGGGCCAGCAGGGGCACTGCCGGCGGCGCCTCCGGAGCGGTCTCCGGGGCGGTCTCCAGGCCGTCGAGGGGGAGGGGCTCGGTGCTCAGTTGCCGTCCACCTACCCGCCGTCCCGTCCGTACGCGCCACCGGTCCCGCCGGCTCCCAGGGTGTGCAGGCCGAGCGGTGCGGACCCGGGGGAGCGCGTCCCGTCCCCACCGATGGTAGTGACCGCGGCGGACCGGCCGGTCAGGGGGCGGGCGTCAGGGCGTGCCGGGGACCGGGCCGGACGGGCCGAGCAGGGCGACGCCCGGCGGCGGCAGCCCGGCCGCGTTGGCCAGCACCTGCAGCCAGGCGTCGAGGTGGCGGCCGAGCGCGGTGTCCTCGGCGGTCCAGGACGCGCGGAGCTCGACGTCGACCGTGTGCTCGGGGCCGGCGAGGTCGCCGAAGCGGGTCGAGGCGGTGCGGGTGACCGTGCCGCCGAGCGCGTGCGAGGCCGCGCCGCTCTCCTGCAGGGCGTCGGTCAGCCAGCTCCAGGCGACCTCGGAGAACATCGCGTCGTCGACCATGTGCTCGTCGGTGCTCGCCGAGAGATACCCGACGCAGCGCGTCGTGCCGTCCCAGGCCTCGTGACCGGCGGGGTCGTGCAGCACGATGAACCGGGCGACGGCGACCTCCACCTCGTCGTCGCCCTCGCCCTCGACGACCCGCGCGGCCAGCGCGTGCGCGTACGGCGCGAGGCGCTGCGGCGGCGGGATCGTCTCGAGGACGACCTCGGGGCGCACCCGCACCGCGGCCAGGGACTCCAGGCCCGCGACGAAGGCGGCCGGACGGTCGTCGGAGCCCGCACGCGCACCGGACCCGTCCCGGGACCCGGCCAGGCTGTGTGGCTCCACGCTCGCAGGGTAGGGGCCGCGGGCCCGGTCTGTCTCGGACGCGCCGCCGCTGGGGGGTCTGGGAGGATCGGGCGTCGTGAGCACCGCACCCGCCGTCCCGCCGTCCCCCGCCGACTCGGACCTCGTGCGGGCCGCCCGGGGCCTCCCCGTCGGCCGGACGCCGGTGTGGTTCATGCGGCAGGCCGGCCGGTCGCTGCCGGAGTACCGGGCGCTGCGCGCGGGGACGGCCATGCTCGAGGCCTGTCAGGACCCCGACCTGGTCACCGAGATCACCCTGCAGCCGGTCCGCCGGCACGGCGTGGACGCCGCGATCCTCTTCTCCGACATCGTGCTGCCGCTGGTGGTGGCGGGGGTCGACATCGAGATCAAGCCCGGCGTCGGCCCCGTCGTGGCCAGCCCGGTGCGCACCGTCGCCGACGTCGACGCGCTGCCCGACCTCGAGCCCGACCGGCTGGAGTTCCTCGCGACAGCGGTGCGCCGGCTGGTCGCCGAGCTCGGCCCGACGCCGCTCATCGGCTTCGCCGGGGCGCCGTTCACGCTGGCGACCTACCTGATCGAGGGCGGCCCGTCCAAGGAGCACGCCCGCACCAAGGCCTTCATGTACGCCGAGCCGGAGGCGTGGGCCCGGCTGCTCGACCGCCTCGCCGTCTCCGCCGCGACCTTCCTGCGCACGCAGATCGACAACGGCGCCGCGGCGGTGCAGCTGTTCGACTCCTGGGCCGGGGTGCTGTCCGCCGCCGACTACGGCACCCGGGTGCTGCCGCACTCGCGGGCGGTGTTCGACGGGCTCGGCGACCGGGACGTGCCGCGGATCCACTTCGGCGTCGGCACCGGCGAGCTGCTCGCGCTGATCGGCGACGCGGGGGCCGACGTCGTCGGCGTCGACTGGCGGGTGCCGCTGGACGAGGCCGCCCGCCGGGTGGGGCCGCAGCGGTCGCTGCAGGGCAACCTCGACCCTGCCGTGCTGCTGGCCGACCGGGAGACCGTCGACCGCGAGGTCCGCCGCGTCGTCGAGCAGGGCCGCGCCGCCCGCGGGCACGTGTTCAACCTCGGCCACGGCGTGCTGCCCGAGACCGACCCCGGCGTGCTCACCCACGTCGTCGAGCTGGTGCACGAGCTCTCCGCCCGATGACGCGGGTCGTCGTCGTCGGGGCCGGCATCGCGGGGCTCACCGCGGCGTTCGAGTGGCGCCGCCGGCGGCCCGCCGACGAGGTCGTCGTCGTGGAGGCCGGCGGGCGGATCGGCGGCAAGCTCGACCGGGTCGAGCTCGCCGGCGTCTGGTACGACACCGGCCCGGAGGCGGTGCTGGCCCGCGTGCCG
The DNA here is from genome assembly GCF_054050415.1 of Geodermatophilus sp. SYSU D01180. NCBI lineage: Bacteria > Bacillati > Actinomycetota > Actinomycetes > Geodermatophilales > Geodermatophilaceae > Geodermatophilus > Geodermatophilus sp. SYSU D01180. The sequence goes on from NZ_JBJGZH010000003.1 coordinate 124,518, forward strand.
GAGGCGGTCGAGCTGGTCGAGGACCTGGGGCTGGCCGACCGGCTGGTCGCGCCGCGCACCACGCAGGCGTCGATCGTGCTCCCCGACGGCCGCCACCCGCTGCCGCCGGGCACCGTGCAGGGCGTGCCGACGTCGGCCGACGGGCTGGCCGGCGTGCTCACCCCCGATGGCGTCGCGCGGGTGCGCGCGGAGGCCGACCTGCCGCCGCTGCGGTTGAAGGGCGACGTCTCCGTCGGCGGGCTGCTGCGCGCGCGGCTGGGCGACGAGGTGGTCGACCGGCTGGTCGAGCCGCTGCTCGGCGGCGTCTACGCCGGCCGCCCCGACGACCTCTCGCTGGCCGCGACCATGCCGGCGCTGGCCGCGCAGCTCGCCCGCGCCGACTCGGTGCTCGCGGCGGCCGTCGCCGCCCGGGACGCCGGCGCCCGCAGCCGCGGCGACGCCGACGGCCCGGTGTTCGTCACCGTCGCCGACGGGATCGGCGCGCTGCCCGACGCGCTGGTGGCGGCGTCGGGCGCGCAGGTGCGGCTCCGGACGCCGGCGCACGCGATCCGCCGTGCGGGCGGCCGGCTGGAGGTGGCGGTCGGGCCGACGGCCGCGCCCGAGGTGCTCGAGGCCGATGCCGTCGTCGTCACCGCGCCGGCCGGGAAGTCGGCGCGGCTGCTGGCCGGGGTGGCGCCGGACGCCGTCGAGCCGCTGCGCGGCATCCCGTACGCCTCGATGGCCGTGGTCGCGATGGCGTTCCCCGCCCAGCCGGTCGACGCCGGGTCGGGGTTGCTCGTCCCGCCGGTGACCGGGCGGCTGGTCAAGGGCGTGACGGTGTCGTCGTCGAAGTGGCCCCACCTGTCCGGCGACGGCCTGCTGCGGGTGCGGGCGTCGGTGGGCCGCCACGGCGACGAGGTGCAGCTGCAGCGCGACGACGACGACCTGACCGCCGCGGTGGTCGCCGACGTCGCCGACCTGCTCGGCCTCGAGCGCCGCGAGCCGGTGGAGGCGCGCCTGGTGCGCTGGGGCGGCGGGCTGCCGCAGTACCTGGTCGGCCACCCGCAGCGGGTGGTGGCGGTGCGCGACGCCGTCGCCGCGGTGCCGGGGCTGGCGGTCGCGGGCGCGGCCTACGACGGCGTCGGCGTCCCGGCCTGCATCCGCGGCGCGCGGCGAGCCGTGGAGGCGCTGGCCTGACCCGGGCTGACAGGCTGTGCCGGTGACCACCTCCCTCGTCCTGCGGGCCGTCCTGCTCGGGATCGCCGCCGGCGGCCGCAGCACCCTGGGCGTCGCGGTCCCCGCGCTCGTCGGCTCCCGGCGCCGGCCGGTGCGGCTGGCCGCGCTCGCCGCCGTCGCGGGGGAGCTGGTCGCCGACAAGCTGCCGGCCACGCCGTCCCGGACGGTCCCGCCGAGCGTCGCCGTCCGGCTCGCGGCGGGCGCCGCCGGTGGTGCGCTGCTGGCCCGCCGGCAGGGTGGCCGGCTGCTGCCGGCGCTGGCCGGAGCGGCCGGGGCCGCGGCGGGGACCCTCGGCGGTGCGCGGTGGCGGCGGCTCGCCGGACGGCGGGTGCCGGACCTGGCGGCGGCGCTCGCCGAGGACGCCGTCGTGGTGACGATCGCCTCCCTGGCGAGCCGGGGGAGCGGCGCCGGCCGCTGACCGGCCGCGCGACAATGGGGCCATGAGCGAGCAGATGGAGACCAAGAGCGTCGGCAAGCGGGCCAACGAGCTCAACGCCCTCATCCGCTACACGATGTGGTCGGTGTTCCGGCTCGCCCGGCCGCTGGCCGACGACCGGCGCACCGCCGCCGCCGACGAGGTCACCGGGCTGTTCGAGGAGCTGGCCGGCAAGGGCGTCGTCGTCCGCGGCACCTACGACCTCGCGGGCCTGCGCGCCGACGCCGACCTCATGGTCTGGTGGCACGCCGAGACCCCGGAGGCGCTGCAGGAGGCCTACACCCGGCTGCGCCGCACCGAGCTCGGCCGCGCACTGGAGCCGGTGTGGTCGCAGATGGCGCTGCACCGCCCGGCGGAGTTCAACCGCAGCCACATCCCGGCGTTCCTCGCCGACGAGGAGCCGCAGCGCTACGTCTGCGTCTACCCGTTCGTGCGGTCCTACGAGTGGTACCTGCTGCCCGACGAGGAGCGGCGGGACATGCTCAAGGAGCACGGTATGCAGGCCCGGCCCTACCCGGACGTGCGGGCCAACACCGTCGCGTCGTTCGGCCTCGGCGACTACGAGTGGATGCTCGCCTTCGAGGCCGACGAGCTGCACCGCATCGTCGACCTGATGCGCGACCTGCGCGCCAGCCGCGCCCGCCGGCACGTGCGCGAGGAGGTGCCGTTCTACACCGGCATGCGCAAGCCGGTCGCCGAGCTGGTCCGCGACCTGGCGTGACACTGCGGTCCCACCGGACCGCACCGCGGCCAGGAGCCGTCCCCGGCCCGCGCTGAGCCCACCGCGTCGCCGCGCCGTGAGCGGCCACCCCGGCAGGGGTGGCCGCCCTCGGTGCGTCCGGAGCCGGTCAGCCCTCGGCGGGGACCAGCCGGATGGACACGGAGTTGATGCAGTAGCGGTCGCCGGTCGGCGTCTGCGGGGCGTCGTCGAAGACGTGGCCGAGGTGACTGTGGCAGGTGCCGCAGAGGACCTCGGTGCGGACCATCCCGTAGGTGCGGTCCTCGCGGAGCACCACGTTGTCCGCCGACGACGGCTCGTAGAACGACGGCCAGCCGCAGTGCGAGTCGAACTTGGTCTGCGAGCGGAACAGCTCGGCGCCGCAGGCGCGACAGGTGTAGACGCCGACGGTCTTCGTGTCGACGTACTCGCCGGTCCACGGCCGCTCGGTGCCGGCCTGGCGGAGCACCGCGTACTCCTGCGGGGACAGCTGGGCGCGCCACTCCGCGTCGCTCTTGGTGACCTTCGGCTGAGGGGTGGACGTCGTCATGCCAGCTGGAACGACCCGGGCGGCGGGCGGATTCCCCGCGGTCAGCGCCCCAGGCCGGCCTCGCGGGCCCGCACGATCGCCTGTGCGCGGTCGGTGACCTGCAGCTTGGTCAGCACGTTGGAGACGACGTTGCGCACCGTCTTCGGCGACAGGTACAGCGCTGCGGCGATCTGCGCGTTCGACCGCCCGGCGGCCACCAGCTCCAGCACCTCGCGCTCGCGGGCGGTCAGCTGGGGAAACGCCGTCTCCGGCCCGGCGGGACCGGCGGCGAAGAACTCCGCGATCCGCCGGGCCAGCGCCGCGCCGAACACCGCCCCGCCGGAGGCGACGGTGGTGATCGCGCGGACCACCTCTTCCTGGTCGGCCCCCTTGAGCAGGTACCCGCGCGCCCCGGCCCGGACCGCGGCGAACACCGTGCCGTCGTCCTCGCTCATGGTCAGCACCACCACGCCCACCGAGGGCGCCTCGGCGGCGATCCGGCGGGTGGCCTCGATCCCGTCGAGCACGGGCATCTGCACGTCCATGACGACGACGTCGGGCAGCTGCTCGCGGACCACCTCCACCGCCGCCGCGCCGTCGGCCGCGGTGCCGACCACCTCCAGGCCCGGCACCGAGCCGAGCAGCAGGGCCAGCCCGTCCCGGTAGACCGGGTGGTCGTCGGCGACGACGACGCGCAGCGGCTTGTCAGGCTCGGTCACCGGTGGCTCCTCCTTGCACGGGCAGCACCGCCCGCACCTCGGTCCCGCCCTCCGGCGGGCAGCTGACGGTGCAGTGTCCGCCGAGCTCGGCCGCCCGCTCGCGCAGCGACACCAGCCCGACGCCGGCCGCGCGCTCCGGCGGGATGCCGACGCCGTCGTCGGCGACGGTCACCACCAGGTCGGCGCCGGTGCGGATCAGGCCCACCCGCACCCGGGAGGCGGCGGCGTGGCGGGCGACGTTGGCCAGCGCCTCCGACGCGATCCGGTAGGCCGCCACCTCCACGGCCGCGGGCAGGTCGGCCGGGCCGTCGGCGTCGACGGTCACCGTCACCGGCGGGGCGAGCAGCCGTTCGGCCTGCTGACGGACGGCACCGGCCAGACCGAGGTCGTCCAGGGCCGGCGGGCGCAGGTCGTGCACGAGCCGGCGGACGTCGGCCAGCGCGGCGGAGACGTCGTCGCGGGCCTGGCGCAGCAGCCGGTCGGCGTCCTCGGGGCGGGTGGCGGCGAGGTTGCGTGCGGTGTCGATGCGGAGGACGACGGCGCCGAGCGACGGGCCGAGGCCGTCGTGCAGGTCCCGGCGCAGCCGGCGGCGCTCCTCCTCCCGGGCGGCCACCAGCGACTCGCGGCCGGCCTGCAGCTGCGCGGCCAGCGAGCTCGCGCGGGCGGCCGCGGCGGCCTGCCGGACGACGTCGGCCAGCAACCGCTCGTCGCGGGTGAGCAGGTGCGCGCGGACGCCGTCGCGGGGCAGCAGCAGGCGCCCGACCTGCTCGTCGCGATAGGCGATGGGCAGCGACTGCACGCCCGGCGGGCGCTCCCCGTGCTCGGCGACCAGCCGGCCGCCGTCGGCGGAATCGACCTCGACGCCGACCCAGGGGACGCGGAACGCGTCGGCGACGCCCGCGGCGACTGCGGTCAGCTGCTCCTCGGCGCCGTCGGAGCGCTCCAGCCGCTCGGCCAGGCCGGAGACGACGCGGTAGGGGTCCTCCCGCTCGCCGAGCACCCAGCGGCGCACCAGCCGCCACAGCGGGTCGCGCAGCGGGACGTAGACGACCGCGACCAGCAGCAGCGTCAGCAGGGTGGCGTCGCGCTCGCCGACCGCGTCGCCGAGCAGCGCCCCGGCGGCGGCCAGGACGGCGAGGTCGAGCAGCACCACCCCGACCGCGAGGCCGCCGTAGACCAGCGTGCCGCCGAGGAGCCGGTCGACGTCGACCGCCCGCGGCCGCAGGATGCCGACCGCAACCGCGGCGCCGGTGAGCGCCACGGCCAGGGAGAGCGCGAACGACGCCTCGTCACCCGGCAGGAACAGGGTCCCCACCATCACCAGCAGGTCCACCACGGCCGCCCACAGCAGCCAGCGCATCCGCCGCCGGTGCCCGCCGCCGGCCCGCCGGTACCGTGCGACGACGGCCGCGACCGGGACCACGACGCCCAGCACGGCCACCGGGAACGCCAGGCGCAGCAGTGGCAGGGCGACGGCCTCGGGCAGCGGCAGGCTCGTCGGGTCGAGGTCGAGCGCGCGGTAGACCTCCGGCACGCGGCTGCCGGTCCGGGCATCGGCGATCTCCGAGGGCACGACCAGCAGCAGCGTCGGCAGCAGCGCCGTCGACGCCAGGCTCAGCAGAGCCACCGGTCGCCAGCGGCCGGCGGGCAGCCGGCCGTCGGGGTAGAGCAGGAGGAGCAGCGGCAGGCCCAGCAGCAGCCAGGCGCCGAAGCGGTTGACGAACCAGAAGGACGCCGTCGCCCCGGCCAGCGGCGGGTGGTACCGGACCGCGAGCGTCAGCCACGACTGGGCGAGGCCGTCCAGGGCCCACAGCAGACCCGTCCCGCCCAGCACCCAGGACACGGCGTTGTGCGGTGCCCGGCGCAGCAGCAGCGCGGCGGGGACCGCCAGGCCCACGCCGGGGAGCCCCACGGTCCAGCCGGGCGTGGCGCCCGCCGCCTCCCGCGCCGACGCCGGGGTGAGCACGTCGAGGACGACGGCGCCGGCCGCCGCCGTGACGGTGGCCCCGACGAGCAGCCACCCGGCCGCCCGCAGACCGGGACCGGCGCCCGGCGCGCCGGGTCCGGAGGAGTCGGCCTCGGCCGCCGTCGCTCGCCCCGTCACCGGGGCCTGGGTCTGCACGCGGGCGATCCTGACCGACGGGCGTCCCGGCCGTCAGGAGGCAGGTGTCCCGTGTCCCCCGGGACGGCGAGCGGGACCGGATCGAGGGCAGCGCGCCCTGGCCGCCCGGGACGCCGCCCCGAGACGGTTCTCCCAGGCGGCGCACAGGGCGCCGCGACAACCACCCGGGAGACGAGATGTCCCTCAGCACCACCCCCGCGCCGGCCCGCACCGACACGGCGGCCGCCCGGGCCGCCGCGCCGGCCTCCCCGCCCGTCGCCACCCGCACCGTCCGCCGTGCCGGCATCGCGGTCGCCACCGGCTCGGCGGCCTGGGCCGCCGCCACCCTCGCCTTCGGCATCGACCCCGCGAGCCGCTGGCAGGACCTGACCTACGAGGTGACCGCGCTGCTGTTCCAGCTCGGCCTCCTCGCCCTGGTCTCCGTGCAGCTGCGCACCGGGGCGGTCGGCACGGGCCGGCTCGCCCGGTTCTTCCTCCACCTCGAGCACGCCCTCCTCGGCCTGGCGATGCTGTCGACGCTCAGCTCGGCGTTCCTGCCGCAGTACGCCGAGGAGGGCTGGTACCTCGCCCTCGACGTCTTCTGGCCGCTGTCGATGGTCGGCATGTTCCTCATCGGCATCCGGATCGCGATCGCGGGCCGCTGGACCGGCGCCGCCCGCTGGTGGCCGATGGTGGCCGAGAGCTGGGCGCCGGTGAACATCCCGGTCGCGCAGATCGCGCCGGAGCTCATCGCCTACACCGCCGGTGGTCACCTGCTGGTCGGCTACGTCGCCCTCGGCGTCATCCTGGCCCGCCGCCCGGAGCTGACCGGCGCGCGCGACCACTGAGCTCGCTCCCCGACGCAGCACCACCGCCGGCGCCCCGCCACCCCGTGACCCCGGGTGGCGGGGCGCCGCTGCGCGCCCGGGGAGACTGGACGGCGTGACGACGCTCGACCAGTCCCTGCCCGACACCTGGTTCACCCGCGACCTGCCCGTGCTGCGGGCCATCGCCCGGCTGGTCGACGAGCCGAAGCACGGCGGCGCGCCGTACCTGCTCGGCTCGGTCGTCCCCGGCAGCGGGCTGCCGAAGGCCGACGTCATCGCCGCGGCCAAGGCGCTCGCCGCCGCCGGCTACATCGAGCCGCTGACCAACCACGCCGGCGACATCGTCCGCATCACCGGCATCTCCGCCGAGGCGCGCCGGCTCGCGGGGCTGTGGCCGACCCCGCAGGGGGAGTGGGAGCGCCTGCTCGAGCAGGCGGCCACCCGGGCGGAGAAGGCGCCGACCGATGTGGAGCGGCAGCGCTGGCGGGCCTTCGCCGACGCCGCGCGGGCGGTCGGGCCGGACGCGGGGGCGCTGTTCATGCAGGCGCTCGTCGGCGGCTACGTGCCCCGGGCCCGCTGACCCGGCCCCGGACGCGACAGCGCCCCCGCCCGGCGGACCGGACGGGGGCGCTGACGGAGGCTCAGGCGATCAGAGCGGGGTGACGTTCGCCGCCTGCGGGCCCTTCTGACCCTGCTCGACGTCGAACGAGATGCGCTGCCCCTCGTCGAGCGTGCGGTAACCGCTGGTCTGGATGGCCGAGTAGTGGACGAAGACGTCCGGTCCGCCACCGTCAGGGGTGGCGAAGCCGAACCCCTTCTCCGCGTTGAACCACTTGACAGTTCCTTCGGGCATTGCGCTCGCTCCTAGCTGCGATGGTGCATCGGGGTCCTGCCAGTGCGCAGGGCCTTCCCGACGGGCAGACCATAGCCGTCCCGACCCCCTCCGGTCGCCCCCGGGGCCGCGCGCGTCGGCTCCCGGACCTGCTCGGACCGGTCTTGCGGCAATCGTGCGGTTCCGCGGAGGGAGGGCTGCGGGAGGCCGGTCAGGGTCGGCGGTGCCGGGACGGACCCCGGCCCGCCGACCCGAGGAGCCCGTCATGGAGACCGCTGCGCGTCCCGCCGAGCCGCTGGTTCTCGTGGAGCTCGCCGACCTCGACACGGCCGACCTCGACGCCCTGCTGGCCGGGGAGCTGGAGGAGCGCCCCGTCGAGTTCGCAGAGCTGCTCGCCGACGTCCTGCGCTCCACCGGCGCGGCCGCGGCCCTGGCGCACCGCCTGGGCGCGCACGCCGCGCTGCTCGCCGACTGAGCACCCCTCGATCCCCCCGGCCTGACCCCCGCCACGGGGGAGGGGGTCGGGCCGGTGCTCGCTACTCGCAGCCGACCCCGTCGTCGTCGCGGTCGAACTTCTCCTCCCATCCGGGATCACCCGGGTGGATGGGCGCCGCGCCGGCGGCGCGGACGGCGTCGCAGTTGGCGTAGCTGACCGACGTGTCGGGCACCGGCGCGGGAGCGGGCACCGGCACGGGTGCGGGCGCAGGGGCCGGTGCAGGAGCGGGTGCCGGGGCCGGCGCCGGGGTGGTCGGCCGGGCGGTCGTGGGTGCCGCGGTCGTCGGCGCCGCCGTCCGCGGCACGGCGGCGACCACGCCGCCGGGCAGCGGCTCGGCCGGGCAGGCGCTCAGCACGGTGGCGATCGCGTTGCGCTCGGCCTGGGTCGTCCAGAGTGCGTAGCTGACCTTCACCGCCACCTGCCGGGCCACGTAGGCGCAGCGGTAGGAGCGGTCCGGCGGCAGCCACGTCGCGGCGTCGCCGTCGCCCTTCTGCATGTTCAGCGGGCCGTCGACGGCGAGCAGGTTGAGCGGGTCGTTGGCGAACTGCGTGCGGCGGGCGGCGTCCCACTGCTGGGCGCCCTTCTGCCACGCGTCCGACAGCGCGACGACGTGGTCGATCTGGACGTCGTCGCTGGTGGTCTGCCCGCGCTGGAAGGCGATGGTCCGGCCGGAGTAGGGGTCGTCGAGGGTCCCGGTCAGGACGACGCAGTCCCGGGTGCCCGGCTTGAACGTCTCGCCGGTGAGGTCGCGGGCGAGGACGTCGTTGCGGGTGTCGCAGCCGTTGCGGTCGGTGTCCACCCAGCCGTTGCCGAACAGGTCGCGGTCGTAGCCGGTGCGCGGCGCCCGGCCCTGCACCGGGACGGCGGCGAGGGCGGCCAGCGCGGTGGTGGGGGCGGCGGACCCGACGGCGTCGTCGGTGGCGTCGTCGGAGAGCAGCCCGGTGGCGGGGTCGACCGCGGGGACGGCGGTCTCGGCGGTCTCCGCCTGCTCCAGCGCCTCCTCGGCGGCCTCGGTCGCGGCCTCCGCGGCGGCGCTCTCCTCGGCCGCGGAGGTGGTGGGCGCGGCCGCCGGGGTGCTCGCGGGGGACGAGGCGGCGGTCGGCTCGGCGCGCGGCGCCGTCACCCCGCCGACGACGACGGCCGCCAGACCTGCGGCGACGACGGCGCCGCCGACCCGGCGGGAGGCGATGAACGCCCACCGCGCCCGGCCGGTGACGACCGCGCCGAGGCCGACGAGCAGCGCCACCAGGCCCAGGGCGAGCAGCCCACCGGGCAGCCCCGAGGCGGCGACCCCGGCGACGACGAGCAGCACGGCGACCGCGGCGACGGCGCCGAGGACCGCCCGCGGCCGCCGCTGCCCCGCGGGGACCGGCCCGGGAGCCGGCACGGGCGGGAGGAACGACGGCGGGATGGACGGCGCCGGTGGGAGGAACGGCGCCGGCGCGCGGTCCGCCTCGGTGGAGAAGGCCACCAGGACCTCGAACGGGTCGCTGCCGGCGAAGGGGAACCGGACGTCCACCCGGGTCGCGTCGGCGCCCGGCAGCGCGGCGGCGAAGGCGCGCTCCGCGGGGGAGGGCGAGGTGAGCTGCCGGCCGTCCACCAGGAGCGTGACGCTGCGCCCGGACGGCGCCCGGCGCACCAGGCGCAGCGTGGGCTCGGCGCCCCACGGCTCGGGCGCGACGTCGTAGCCGAGCGCCGCGGCCTTGGACACCACCGCGCGCAACGGCGTCCCCGGCGACCGTCCGGTGTGGTGCCGCAGGACGGCCTGGACGGCAGGGTCGGACGACGACGCCATGTGTGCTCTCTCCGTGGGTGTGCTCCGGTGCACCGGCCCGTCATCGTCCGACGGGCGGACGTGCCGGTACAGGAACCGCAGCGGCCCCGGGGCGCGTGGGGTCAGAGGGGCGAGCCGTGACCTGCCCGCGGCGTGCGGGCGACGTAGACGGAGTCGAGCGGGTCGTCGGGGACCTCGTGCACCTCGACGTCGACGAGGCCCGCGTCGGCGAGCATCTGCAGGGCGCGCTGCTCGCCCCACACGGTGCCGAGCCCGGCGCCGCCCTGGGCCAGCGAGACCGTCAGGCAGTGCAGCGTGCTGACGCCGTACAGCCACGGGGCGAACGGGTTGCCGAGGTTGTCCTCCAGCGCGCTGGCGGCCCGGATGTCCATCATGAGGAAGACCCCGCCGGGCTCGAGGGCGTCGCGGATCCGGGCCAGCACGCCGGCCGGGTCGGCCTGGTCGTGGATCGCGTCGAACGCGAGGACCGCGCCGAACGGGGGGTCGACCGGCAGCTCGGTCGCGTCGCACACCTCGAACGCGGCGTTGGTCAGCCCCTGGTCGGCCGCCTCGGCGCGGGCGCGGGCGATCGCGTCGGCGGAGAGGTCGTAGCCCACGAACGTCGAGCGGGGGTACGCCCGCGCCAGCAGGACCACCGCGTGCCCGGTGCCGCAGCCGACGTCGGCCACGCGGGTGCCCTCGGCCAGCCGCTGCGGGAGCCCGGCGGCGAGGGGTACGACGTCGTCCAGGAGGTGGCCGTCGAACAGGCCGCGGTTGGCCTCGTCCATGACGTCGGTGAACTCCGGCCGGAACGCGCTGTAGGGAACGCCGCCGCCGGTGCGGAAGGCGTCGGCGACCTCGTCCACGTGCCGGCCGAGCAGCGCGGTGATCCGGCTCATCGGCGCGAGGTCCAGCGGGCCGCCGCCGGTCATGCACACGGCGTGCTCGGCGGGCAGCACGTAGCTGCCGGTGGCGGGGGAGTACTCGACGACGCCCGCGGTCACCAGTCCGCCCAGGCACTCGCGGACGTAGCGCTCGGCCAGCCCGGCCCGCGCGGCGACCTCGGCGCTGGTGCCGTCGCCCGCGGCGAGGGCCTCCAGCAGGCCGGTGCGGTACGCGACGTCGACGAGCAGGGTGACCAGGCTGTCGGTGTAGGCGGCCATCAGCCGGCCGGCGAAGGCCTCCACCCGGGCCGGGTCGAGGGTGCGCGGCGGGGTGTGCGTGTCGGCGGTCATCGGGACTCCGCTCGGTGCGTCCCCCGTGCGACGCCCGGACGCTAGACCCGCCGGCGGACCGGGAGAAGGGCCCGTGGTCCACCGGGCGCGGACCCATCGACCCCGGTGCCGCCCGGTCGTAGCGTTCGGTGTCCCACGGGGGCCGGACAGACGCCGTCGGCGGGAGGCTCGCCATGTTCGCTCAGGTCATCCAGGGCAGGACGACGGACACCGAGGCCGTGTTCTCGGCCGTGGAGGACTGGGTGGCGACCCTGTCGCCCGGCGCGGAGGGGTGGCTCGGCAGCACCACCGGTGTCACCGACGACGGCTGGTTCGTGACGGTCGTCCGCTTCGAGTCGGCCGACGCCGCCCGCCGCAACTCCGACCGCCCCGAGCAGGGCCGGTGGTGGGAGGGGATCCGGCACCTGTTCGAGGGCGAGCCCGCGTTCCTCGACAGCGAGGACGTCACCGCCGACCTGTTCGGCGACCCGGACCGGGCCGGCTTCGTCCAGGTCGTGCAGGGCACGGCCACCGACCTCCAGCGTGCCGAGGAGCTCGTCCGGCAGGCGCCGCGCGAGCGGCTGGCGGAGTACCGGCCGGAGATCCTGGCCTCCGTGCTGATCGGCGCCGAGGACGGGCGCTGGGTCCAGGTCGTCTACTTCACGTCGGAGGACGAGGCCCGCGAGGGCGAGCGCAGGGAGCCGCCGGCGGAGTGGCGGGAGGTCATGGAGGAGCTGACGCGGCTGGCCAAGGAGCCGCCCACCTACCTCGACCTGCGCGGGCCGCTCCTGCACTCACCCGGCTGAGCCGCCGGCCCCGGGTCCTGGTGCCCTGTCCCGCCCCCGGGAGCGGGTCTACGGTCGCGGGTGCCGGCTCTCCCGTCCGGGCGGTGCGACATGACCGAGCACCAGTACGACGCCGTCGTCGTCGGAGCCCGCTGCGCAGGCTCCGCCACCGCGATGCTGCTGGCCCGCCAGGGCCACCGGGTCCTGGTCGTCGACCGGGCGACCTTCCCCAGCGACACGGTCTCCACCCACCTGGTCCACCCCCCGGGGGTGGCGGCGCTGCGGCGCTGGGGTCTCCTCGACCGGGTCGTCGCCTCGGGGTGCCCGGCGATCGACACCTACGCGTTCGACTTCGAGTCCTTCGCCCTCGCCGGCGCGCCGGGCACCCCGGAGAGCCCGGTCGCCTACGCCCCGCGGCGGACGGTGCTGGACGAGCTGCTGGTCGAGGCGGCGGCCGCGGCGGGTGCCGAGGTCCGGCAGGGCTTCCCGGTCGACGAGCTCCTCGTCGAGGACGGCGTGGTCGTCGGGGTCCGCGGCCACGGGCGGGACGGGCGCCGCCCGGTCGACGAGCGCGCGCGGGTGGTCGTCGGCGCGGACGGCCTGCACTCGCTCGTGGCCCGGGTCGTCCGCCCGGAGCAGTACCGGGAGCACCCGCCGCTGCTGTGCGGCTACTACGCCTACTGGAGCGGCCTGCCGATGCACGGCCGGTGGGAGGCCTACGACCGTCCGGAGCGGGCCTTCGCCGCGTGGGCCACGAACGACGCCCTGACGCTGGTCATCGCGGGGTGGCCGTACCGGGAGTTCCAGGCCAGGAAGCAGGACCTCGAGGGCGCGTACCGGCAGACCCTCGACCTGGCTCCGCCGTTCGCCGACCGGCTCCGCGCGGCCACCCGGGAGACCCGGATCGTCGGTGCCGTCGTGCCCAACTACCTCCGCAAGCCCCACGGGCCCGGCTGGGTCCTGGTGGGGGACGCCGGCTACAACAAGGACTTCGTCACGGCGCAGGGCATCCAGGACGCCTTCCTGGACGCCGAGCTGTGCGCCGGCGCGCTGCACGAGGCCCTCACCGGAGCGCGCCCCTTCGACGCCGCCCTGGGCGAGTACCACTCCCGCCGGGACGCACGCGTCCTGCCGATGTACGAGTTCACCCTGCAGTTCGCGTCCCTGGAGCCGGCGCCACCCGAGCTGCGGCAGTTGCTCGCCGCCGCCTCCGGCAACCGGGAGGCGATGGACCGGTTCGCGCGGGTCAACGCCGGGGTCGAGTCACCGGCGGACTTCTTCGCGCCGGACCACGTCGCCCGCGTCCTCGCCGCAGCCGGGACGCTCCCCCGTCCCCGCGCACCGGACGACCCGGTGGCCGTCGGCTGACCGGCGCCCCGGGAGTGCTGACGGGACGGGCACTGTCCCCCTAAGTGGACTGGGTCGGGTGTGACGCCGCTCATACCGTCCGGGCTGGCCGTGGAAGGACGCGGCGGCCCATCGACAGCCCCGGCGTCGGGGCGGGACGGAGCACTCATGAGCGGCAATCCACGTGAGGTGGCGACCGGCACCAACCTCTTCGTCGCCGGCACGGTGACGGGCACCGCGCGGTGGTTCAACGACACGTCCGACGTCCTGTCCATCGACGACGACGACCTCGAGGACACCGTCGCCTTCGTCAACAAGGGCGGCATGACCTTCCTGTCGCCGATCCTGCCCGACCTCAGGGGGATCGTGTGCACGGCCGGCAGCCGCGAGTCGCACCTGGCGATCCTGTCGCGGGAGTCCGACGTGCCGTGCGTGCTCGCCGCGCAGCTGACCGGGGACGTCGCCGACGGGGACACGGTGGTCCTGGACCTGACCGACGGCGAGACGGCCCGGATCTCGGTGACGGGCGCGGCGGTGACGGCATGACCCTCTCGCTGGAGACACCCGCCGACCTGACCGCGCTCTACACCGACGCCGCGTACGAGCCGACGCTGGACGAGTGGAACTGGCTGGTGCACAAGGCCGGGGCCGCCTACAAGTCCGAGCTCGCCGCCCGCACCGTCTTCGAGTCCGAGCTGTTCGGCATGAACACCTACATCCTCATGTCGATGATGGAGGACCACCTCCAGGTGCCGGACCGGCTCCGGACGATCCTGCGGCACGCCACGCCCTCCGAGCTGGTCGCCCGTGACCTGCCGATCGGCACCAAGCGCAGCTTCATCAACCTGGCCGCGATGCCGCTGCACTACCTGACCGGCCGCGAGCTGTTCGTCGACCTGGGGGAGAACGGCCTCGCGGACGGGCTGGAGGACCAGCTGACGGTCCTGCGCTTCTGGCGGGAGGCGACCATCGCCGCCCGGACCGACGGCGTGCTGTTCAACATGGACGCCGACCCGCCGAACAGCTCGCACGTCGTCCCGGAGGCGCTGCTCGACGGGATCCGGGGGCAGCTGCTCCCCGCCGACGAGGGCCTCAGGGGGACGATCCGCAAGTTCGGCGCCCGGCTGACCGCCTACGCGTTCCTGGAGAACTGCGACGCGCGCACGGCCGTCTGCGACACCGGTCCGTACGTGCTCGAGGACGGGTCCTTCCTCGCCCTCCGCGAGACGTGCACCGACCGGGACGGCGACTTCCCGTGGGTCGACGGGATCCGGGAGACCCTCCCGTTCCACCACTTCGTCATCGCCCACCGGCTGCCCGGGTCGGTCCGGATGGACAACAACGTGTGGGGCACCGCCTGGTTCAGCCCCAGCGACTACCAGGGGGACATCCTCGAGACGCAGGTCTTCTGCACCGACGACGGCACCCTGCGCCCCCTCGGCGCCGACGAGATCGAGACGGCGACCAAGGCCATCCGGAGCGCCCACCGGGCCCTCTACCAGCGCCTGGCGGAGACCGACCCGGAGGAGCGCAACCTCTACGCGACGCAGATGTACGCGTGGAAGCTCAAGCCCTGGGCCCGCCTGGCCGGCTGCTTCGACGAGATCGACTGGACCGTCACCCCGCGCATCGCGGAGTCCTACGCCCGCTTCAGCGACCCCGACCTGGCCCTGCAGCTCATCGGCGGCGTCTTCGTCCCGCAGGACCGCGACGGCTGCTTCCGCCCTCTCGGACAGGAGCGATGACCATGTCCCAGATCGGCAAGGGGACCCCCTCCTACCGGTTCGCCCCGGTCACCGGCCGGGCCCGCTGGTTCCGCTCGCCGTCGGACGTCATCGAGGCGATCGACTCCGACCTCGAGTCGACGATCGCGCTCGTGGAGTCCGGCGGCACGACGTTCCTCTCACCCATCCTCGGGCGGCTCGGCGGCATCGTCGCCCGCGACGGCACGCTGCGCTCCCACCTCGCGATCGTGTCCCGGGAGTTCGAGGTCCCCTGCCTCGTGGGCACCGAGCTGGTCGAGGTCCCCGACGACGGCGCGGAGCTCACCCTCCAGGTCCAGGACGGCGACCTCGGTCTGGTGTCGCTGTCCGCGGCCCCGGAGGTGGAGGCCCCGGAGGCGGCCGCCGCGCCGTCGGCGCGCGGGGACGTGTCCGAGCGGTGGTGGGCCTACGTCCGCCGGGTCGGCGACGACATCGGCGTCAAGGACTTCGACGTCGACGTGTCCCCGGCCGACCTCGACGCCCTGATCGCCGAGCCGCTGACCGACGAGCGGCTCGACGACCTGGTCCAGCACATGGGCCGGGCGTTCAAGCCGGAGATGACGCGGCGCTCGTCGTTCACCTCCGAGCTGTTCCCGATGCTGCCGTACATGTCGCTGTCGGTGATCGACGACTTCCACACCTACGCGCAACGGGTAGCCGTCATCGACGCGGCCATGCCGGCGGAGGAGATCGGCCGGCGGCTGCGGACGGCGCCCGGGCAGGTGAGCCCGCTGTGGATCTGGATGGCCGGCTACCACTACCTGTGCGGCCGGGAGTGCCTGATCCGCATGGGCGAGCTGCGCCCGGACGAGCGGACCGAGGAGATCCGCACGGTCGTCGACTTCTGGCGCCGGCTCACCCTGGCCCACCGCGGCGACGGCACCCTGGACAACAAGGACGCCGGCTTCACCAACCGCTACCTCCCGGCGGAGGTCGTGACCTCGCTGAGCGCCGCGACGCAGCGGCTGGACGCCGACGCCGCCAAGGCGCTCAAGCGGCTCAACGCGACCGTCGCCGGCTACTCGTTCCTGTATTTCACCGACTCCCGGGTCGGCATCTACGACTCCGGTCCGTACGTGCAGCCCGACGGCCGGCACACCATCGTCCGCGACTACCTGTCCCTGGGGCCGAGCACGTTCGACTACCCCTGGGCCCGGGAGCTGCGGCCGCCCTCCACCGGCCTGACGCTGGTGCTCACCTACGACCCGGCGGCGTTCGCCAGCTTCGAGATCAACGACTGGGGGACCACGTTCACCGAGCCCGACCAGCTGCTCGGCGCCGTGACCGACGCCGCCGTCGTCGGGCACACGGCCGACGGGCAGCAGCGGGTCCTCGACCCGGCGGAGTGGGCGCGGCTCACCACCGAGCTGAGCCGGTCGCACCTGGCCGTCTACCAGCAGTTCGCCGACATGGACCGGGAGCAGCGGATCTTCTCCGCGACGCAGATGTACACCGCCGGGCTGCGGCCGTTCGCCGACGTCGCCGGGGTGACCGACCGCGTCGACTGGTCCTTCTCACCGGACACGCTGGCGCTGTACCCCGACCCCTTCGACGACGACGACAAGGCCGCCGCCATCTTCGGGACCGCGCTGGTGGCCAACGACATGCCGGGCGCCTTCTCGCCGACCCGCCCGTCCTGACCAGGAGGACATCGATGCGCCAGTCGATGCAGCGGCTCGTCCCCGCGGACGAGCTGCTCTGCCACCAGACACCCGAGACGTTCGCGACCATCAGCCAGGCCGACGTCTCCTGGACCGAGAAGCTCTGGGCGTCGCTGTTCGCCCGGGACGGGTCGATCCAGGTCGACGTCGGCCTGGGCAAGTACCACAACCGGAACGTCATCGACATGTTCGCGGGCATCTCCCGCGGCAAGGAGCAGCTCACCGTCCGGGCCAGCCGGCAGCTGGACAGCGACCCGGAGCGGGTCGGCGTCGGCCCGCTGGACTACGAGGTGCTCGAGCCGCTCCGGAAGGTCCGGTGGGTGCTGCGCGAGAACCACGTGCTGCCGATCCGGTTCGACCTCACCGTCACCGGGGTGCTGCCGCCGTTCCTGGAGTCCAAGGACTCGCAGCGCGAGCCGTCGGGCTTCCGGATCTGCTCCGACCTGCTCCGCTACCACCAGCCCTCGACGGTCAGCGGCCGGATCTGGGTCGACGGGGAGCAGATCGACGTCCACGACGAGGAGTGGTTCGGCTTCCGCGACCACTCGTGGGGCGTGCGGATGGACGTCGGCGAACCGCCGGTGGACGTGTACCGGCCCGACCGGCTCGCCGGGGACTTCATCCTCACCTGGAGCCCGATGTGGCTGCAGCGGCCCGACGGCAGCAGCTACGAGATCCACCACTACCACCAGTGGGTCAACGGGCGGACGACGTACTTCTCCGGGTTCGAGAACCTGCCCGACGGCACGCAGCGGCCGCTGCATGCACTGCAGGACGAGCTCAAGTTCGACCCGGTGAACCGACGCCTGCTCGGCGGCAAGATGGTGTTCGACGCCGGCTGGGGGCAGACCCGCACCATCGAGGTGGAGGCGGCCAGCCACACCGGGTTCCACCTCGGCACCGGGCTGTACTTCGGGTTCAAGGGCCACCGGCACGGCCAGTGGCTGGGGCCCGCGCACGTCGACGGGGAGCGCTTCGCCGACGTGTCCGACCCCGAGACCGCGCGCACGGTCCACCAGCTGCGCGACTGCGTCATCCGGGTCCGCGAGGGCGACGCGGAGGGCTACGGGATCTTCGAGTCCATGGTCATCGGCGAGCACCCGCGCTACGGCCTGACCCGCGAGTCGTCCTTCCTGTAGGCCGGCCCGCGGCGAACGGACCCCCTCCCGCACCGGGAGGGGGTCCGATCACGCGCGGACAGTCACGCCCGGGCAGTCACGCCCGGGCAGTCACGCCCGGGCCAGGAGCGCCAGCTCCATGCGGGACTGGCAGCCGGTGGCGGCCAGGATCCGGCTGACGTACTTCTTCACGCTGTCCTCGGCCAGCGACAGGGTCTCGGCGATCTCGGCGTTCGACAGCCCGTCGGCGACCAGCTGCACGACCTGCTGCTGCCGCTCGGACAGGCCGGCGAGCGCGGCGTGCCGCCGGGACACCGGCAGGCGCCGGGTGACCGCGGACAGCTGCCCGGAGAGCAGGCGCAGCGTCGCCAGCTCGTGCGGACCGAGCCGGTCGGGCGCCGAGTCGAACATGCCCACCAGCGCCGTGTGCCCGCCGGGCAGCTCGAGCCGCATCGCCGCGGCGGTCTCCATGCGCCACGTGGTGTGCAGGAAGTGGCGCACGTAGGCGTCGGCCGACGCCGGCAGGCTGCCCATCGCCCGCAGCTCCGCCAGCGAGGAGACGCCGGTGGTGACCAGCTGCCGCATGGCCGCGGGCGTGCCGAACAGGTCGTAGCGCGACCACCGGTCGTGGTACTCCGGCAGCATCCGCACGGTCAGGCCCTCGGTCAGCGGGGCCAGGTCGCCGAAGGTGCTGTGGAACGTCGCGCCGGCGAAGAACGACACGTGGCGCAGCCCGAAGGTGCTGCCCAGCGACTCCACCAGCTCCTCGCGGAGGTCCGGGAGCGACGGGGCGACGGCGCAGCTCTCCAGCACGTCGAAGGCGCGCTCGTAGTCGACCTGGCGGAGCACGGCCCGCGCCGGGGTCCGGCGTCGTGGCGGCGCGGCAATGTCCCCCAACGTGGACTGGGTCACATTCCCGACGCTACCTAGCTTTCGTCCAGGTGAACAGCAGCGCCAGCCCACCGCCCGGTGTGGCCCGCCGCCCCACCTCCGGCGACCCGGCGGGCTCCCCGTCCGGCGCCGGCCCGCTCATCGACGAGCACGGAGAGGTGACGATGTCCGAACCCGCGGTGTCGCCCCCCAAGTGGGGGACGACCGAGATGCTGCCCCTGCCCGCACGCTTCAACTCCGCCGTCCGCGAGCTGGCCGCGGCGCGCTTCGCGGCCACCGGCGCGGCGTGGAAGGACGTGGTCTTCGACCGGCAGTACGACCTGTTCTCCCTGACCGACGCCCAGGCGATCGAGCAGGAGGCGCTGGACTCGGGCTACCGCTTCGACTTCTCGGCGACGGTCTCCCTGGAGTCGGAGCCGGAGAAGTACAAGCGCCCCGAGCGGGCCGCCGCCGGCTTCCACGAGAGCGCGGCGACGGACGGGCGCCGGCAGGTCGGCGTGGGCGACAACGTCATCCGCAAGGCCGCGAACGTGACCGGCCCGGTCGCCCTGGTCTCCACCATCGAGCAGGTCATGGAGTACCTCGCCGACGGCGTCCCGGACGGCACGATCGCCGTCATCGACGACTCGGGCGGCACCCTGACCGCGCCGATCATCGAGCACTTCGCCGGCGTCATCTGCCTCGGCGGCACCGTCCGCTCGCACCTCGGCATCCTCGCCCGCGAGTACGACGTGCCCACGCTCATGAACTGCCGGATCGACACCTTGAGGGACGGCGACGTCGTCGAGATCGAGGTGACCGCGGCCCCGCCGGCGGCCGACGCCTACGAGACCGGCGACACCGGTCACGCCCGGATCTGGATCGTCGAGAGCGAGGCCTGAGCACCATGACCGCCGCATCCCGCAACCCGAAGTTGACCTACCCGACGCTGCTGTCGACGAACAACTACATCCGTCAGCTCAGCGACACCACGTACTGGCTGTGCATCACCCGCACGGTCCAGGAGTCGAAGCTCTTCCCGATGAACCCGTACATGCTGCTGAGCTACCTCAACAGCTTCTACCGGTGGCCGACCCTGCTGCGCGAGATCGACGCCGTGACCCCGGCCGAGGAGCTGGGCGACCGCGCCCGCGAGGTCAGCCTCAAGGTCAACACGGTCAACGCCGCCTGGGGACTGCCGTCGTTCTACCTGATCGGCCGCGAGATGCTCATGAACTGGGGGCTGCTCGGTCCGGAGGACGCGGTCGACGACGTCGTCGACGTGCTGGACTTCTCCCGCCGTTTCAACCTCGCCTACCACCGCAACGACGGGCACCTGACCAACAAGGAGTTCGGCGACCGCAGCCAGTACCTGCCCGAGCGCACCCTGCAGGTGTTCGAGTCCGACCTGCACGGGGTCACCCCGGGGGACCGGCTGCACACCGCGGCGACCAAGCTGATCGCGCAGCTGTCGCAGTACGCGTTCCTGGCGCACTGCGAGTGCCGGATCGGCCTGCACAACAGCGGCCCCTACGCCTTCGGCGACAACCGGCAGCTCGTCGTGCGGGACTTCTTCGAGCTGACCGAGGGCGACTACCCGTGGCTCGACGGCATCGCCACCCGGCTGCCGGTCGCCAACCTGACGATCCCCATCGTCTTCAAGGACACCAACTTCCACCTGATGGACGACTGGGCCTCGTTCGAGGCCGAGCCGGCCTACGACGCGGCGAACATCGTCGCGGTCGGCATGTACACATCCGACGCGCTCACCGACGGCTACGTGCCGGTCGGCATGGAGAACGCCGAGCAGCTGGCCGAGACGATGGAGCAGTACCGGGAGATCCTCAACGAGGCGACCGCCGACCTCTGGAAGCGCATCGCCACCTGGACGCGCGAGCAGATGATCGACGCCGGCGCGCTGGTCTACTCCTCGGTCGCCAAGGACTTCGCGCACCTCGCCGGCACCTACCGGCAGGACGACTGGCTCTCCCTCGACGACCGCGTGCAGCGGTTCAAGCCGCTGATGAACGACGAGTACGGCCGCGACGACCTCGCCGAGATGGTGGGGCTGATCGGCTTCCCGCACCAGAAGACCAACGAGTACTCGATGGCCCGGTACTCGGGCGCCAACCAGAACATGCTGACCGGCATCCCGTACTCGGTGCTCGTCGACGACGACTTCGCCCCGACGGCGGGGGACCGGCTGTCCGGCTCCAGCAGCCTCGACGCCAAGACCGGCCTCTGGACGACGTCCGCCGGCCGCCTGGACGTCGACGAGTACAACCGCCGGGCCCGGGACTTCCGGCCGGCCGTGCAGGCGGAGGAGTACCGCTACCTCGATGAGGAGTGGGTCAAGCGGTACTGGCGGACCGAGCGGGCCGACGAGCTCTACCGCCTGACCCAGCGGGGGTCGCGGAACCTCGAGGGCCGCGGCGCGGGCCTGCGCCGCGCCGACCTGCCCGGCTCCGCCGGCTGACCCACCCCCTGGCCTCCCGGCCGGCCGCGGGCCCGTCCCCGCGGCCGGCCGGTGAGCCCCCGCTCTCCAGGAGGACCCCACCGTGCAGATCGGTGACCTGATCCGCCGGGCCGGACGCCAGTTCGGTGCCGCCCCCGCCCTCGTCGACGGCGCCCGCGTCGTGAGCTTCGCGGAGTTCGACGAGCTGACCGACCGGCTGGGCACCGCGCTGCTGGCCCGCGGCCTCGCCCCCGGCGACCGCGTCGCGGTGCTGGTGCCCAACGGCGTCGACGGCGTCGTCACGTACTACGCGCTGGCCAAGGCCGGGCTCGTCCGGGTGCCGCTCAACGCCCGCGAGACCCCGCACGAGCTGGCGTTCAAGATCGAGGACTCGCAGGCCCGGGCGCTCGTGGTGGCCGGCGAGCCGCCCGCCGCCACGGAACTCGTCGTCCGCGCCGAGGAGCTGCCGCGGATGATCGCCGACGCCCCCGCGGGCCCGTGCGACGTCCGGCGCGACCCCGAGGCGCCCTTCCGGCTGGCCTACACCGGCGGCACCACCGGCAGGCCCAAGGCGGTCGTCCTGACCACCCGCAGCGAGCTGGCCGAGGTCGCCAACTTCCTGGTCGACCTGCTGCCGGACCTGCGCCCGGACTCGGTGATGCTGCACGCCGCGCCGATCACCCACGGCAGCGGCGCCTTCTTCCTGCCGCACCTGGTCAAGGGCGCGGCGAACGTGATCGTGCCGAAGTTCTCGCCGGAGGCCTTCCTGGAGGCCGCGCAGAAGCACCGGGCGACGACCACGTTCATGGTCCCGACGATGATCGCGATGCTCCTGGAGCACCCCGCCACCGCCGGCGCGGACCTCGCGCTCGAGCGGCTCTGCTACGGCGGGGCGCCGATCGCCACGACGGTCCTGCAGCGCGGGATCGAGGTCCTCGGCCCCGTCTTCGCCCAGCTCTACGGCCAGGCCGAGGCGCCGCTGGCGATCACCTGCCTGCAGCCGTGGGAGCACACGCCCGAGCGGCTGTCCTCCGCCGGCAAGCCCTACACCTTCGTCGAGGTGCAGGTCCGCGACCCCGAGGGCCGGGTGCTCGGCCCCGGCCAGGTGGGGGAGGTGCTCACCCGCGGGCCGCACACCATGAGCCGGTACTGGCGCCGGCCCGAGGCCACCGCCGAGACGATCGAGCCGGACGGCTGGCTGCACACCGGCGACATCGGACGGTGGGACGACGAGGGCTACCTGTACCTGCTCGACCGCCGGCACGACGTGATCATCAGCGGCGGTTTCAACGTGTACCCCCGCGAGGTCGAGGACGCGCTGCTCAGCCACCCCGCCGTCGTGCAGGCCGCGGTGGTCGGGCTCCCCGACGAGACGTGGGGCGAGCGGGTCGCGGCCGCCGTCGTCACCCGCACCGAGGCCGACCCGGCCGAGATCGAACGGTTCTGCGCCGGCCGGCTGGCCGGCTTCAAGCGACCACGCGCCGTCGAGGTGTGGTCGGACCTCCCCACCAGCCCGGTCGGCAAGTCACTGCGGCGCGAGGTGCGCGACCGCATGCTCGCCGCCCGCTCCGCCACCCGAGAGGACGACGTCTGATGCTCGACCCGTACCAGCTCACCGTGCACACCCTGACGCTCCGGCAGCTCGCCTCCGCCGAGCAGCTCGCCGAGATCAACGGACAGCCCGTCGCCGAGGTGGAGGCGGCGCTGGAGAGGGGCGCGGGGGAGGGCGTGGTGATGGCCGCCCGCGGCAACTCCATGATCACCCCGGCCGGCCGGGCCCTGCTCGACGGCGTCTACCCGGAGGCCTTCGCGGAGTTCCGCTCCTCCCCGGCGGTCGCGGACGCGATGGACGCGTTCGAGAGCGGCGTGAACAAGCAGGTCCTCACCCTGACCACCGACTGGCAGACCAAGGAGGTCGACGGGGACCGCATCCCCAACGACCACGGCGACCCCGACCACGACGCGGCGATCGTCGACAAGCTCGGACGGGTCGTGGACAGGACGGCGAAGGTGCTCCGCCCGATCGCCGACCTCGACCCGCTGGTCGACCGCTTCCTCGACCGCATCGGCGCCGCCCTCACCCGCGTGGAGGGCGGCGAGACCGACTACGTCAGCGGGGTGCGGGTCGACTCGGTGCACACCGTCTGGTTCCAGATGCACGAGCACCTCCTGCGCCTGACCGGCCGGGAGCGTCCCGAGTGACCGCCCCGACCGTCGCCCGCCGCAACGGGGCGGGGTACCGCTGGCTCGTCGTCCCCGACGACCCCAGCCGCGAGCCCAGCCGCGACCTCGTGGGCGGCAAGGCCTGGAGCCTGTGGCGCATGCGGTCGCTCGGGCTGCGCGTGCCGCCGGCCTTCGTGGTGACCACCGAGGCCTGCGCGGCCTGGTCCGCCGACGGCCGGCTGCCCGAGGGGCTCGCCGAGGAGCTCGAGGCCGGCATCCGCCTGCTCGAGCGGCAGCTCGACCGGACCTTCGGCGGCACCGAGCGCCCGCTGCTGGTCTCGGTGCGCTCCGGCGCCGCCGTGAGCATGCCCGGGATGATGGACACGATCCTCGACCTGGGCTGCAACGACGCCGTCGAGGCCGCCCTGGCCGCCGAGACCGGCGACCCGGCGTTCGCCGCCGAGGTGCACCGCCGGTTCACCGCCTTCTACGGCCGGCTCGTCCTGGGCTGCACCGAGGAGCTCGACGACCTCGCGGACACCGCGGCGGTGCGGACCGCGCTCGCCGACGACGGGGCCGGTGCCGTCCCGGCCGACCCCTGGGAGCAGCTGCGGTCGGCCGTCGAGGCGGTCTTCGCCTCCAGCCGCTCCCGGCGCGCCGTCGCCTACCGCAAGCACTACGGCATCCCCGACGACCTCGGGACCGCCGTCACCGTGCAGGCGATGGTGTTCGGGAACCTCGACGACCGCTCCGGCACGGGGGTGCTGTTCACCCGCAACCCGGTCGACGGGGTCCGGGAGCCCTACGGCGAGTACCTGCCGCGCGGGCAGGGGGAGGACGTCGTCTCCGGGCGGGTCACCCCCCGGCCGCTGAGCTCCCTCGCCGAGTCGCTGCCGGCCGTGCACGCCGAGCTGGTGACCGCCGCGGAGCGCCTGGACCGGGAGGGCCGGGACGCGCAGGACATCGAGTTCACCGTGCAGCAGGGGCAGCTGTTCCTCCTGCAGTCCCGGCCGGCCAAGCGCACGGCCCGGGCCGCCGTCCGCATCGCCGTCGAGCTGGTCGACGAGGGGGTGCTGGAGCCGGCCGAGGCGGTCCGGCGGGTCACCGCCGAGCAGGTCCGGACCCTCCTGCGGCCGGAGATCACGCCCGGGGCCGCCACGTCGGCGCAGCTGCTGACCTCCGGCGCACCCGCCAGCCCCGGCGTCGCCACCGGCGTGGCCGTCGGGACGCCCGAGGAGGCCCAGCAGCGACCCGGGTCGATCCTCGTCCGCAGGTCGACCAGTCCCGACGACGTGCACGGCATGATCGCCGCGGGCGCGGTCGTCACCGAGCAGGGCGGCGCCACCTGCCACGCCGCGGTCGTCAGCCGCGCGCTGGACACCCCGTGCGTCACCGGGTGCGGCCCGGGGACGATCGAGGCGCTGCTCGGCCGCACGGTCACCGTCGACGCGACGAGCGGCCGGGTCTACCTCGGCGAGGTCGAGTCCTCCGCCGTCGACGAGAGCTCGGACGAGGACCTCCGCCGGCTCACCGCCTGGGCCGAGCAGCTCGTGCCGGTCCGGGTCACCGACGCGGACGCGGACGTGCCCGGGCCGGTCCTCGACTCCGACGACGTCCCGGCCGAGGAGCTCGGCGAGCAGCTGCCGCCGATCCCGCCGGGCACCCGGACCGTCCGCGGCGCCCTGTTCACCACCCCGGACGGGGTGCGCGCGGCGCTGGACGCCGGGGTCGAGGTCGTCGTCGCGCCGCACCGGCTGCCGGTCCTGCTGACGGCCGTCGCCCACCAGGGAGGGACCCGATGACCGCGGTCGACGCCCTCGCCACCCGGGCCGAGGTCCCACTGAGCGTGACCCTCCGCGAGCTGCAGGAGGTGATCCGCACCTTCCAGCGGTCGGACTGGACGGGCATGACGCTGGAGGTCCGGGGCCTGCGGATCACCATCGGGAAGGACGGCCCGCCCGGCGCCCTGACCGCGGCGGCAGCCTCGGCACCGGCGGCCGCACCCCCGGCCGCTGCCGCCGCCCCGCCCCCGGTCGCCGTTCCACCGCCGGTTCCCGCGCCGCCCCCGCCGACCCCCGTCGTCGCCGGCGCCGGGCCCGTCTCCGGCGCCGCGGCGGTCGACACGACCGGCTGCGTCGCGGTCCGCTCGCCGGCCGTCGGCGCCTTCTGGACCGCGCCCAGCCCCGGTCAGCCGCCGTTCGTGCAGGTCGGTGACACGGTGACCGCCGACCAGCAGCTAGCCATCGTCGAGGTCATGAAGCTCATGAACCCGGTCGTCGCCCCGGCAGCGGGCGAGGTCGTCGAGGTCTGCGCCCGGAACGCCGAGCTCGTCGAGTACGAGCAGGTCCTGTTCTGGATCCGTCCGAGCGATGACTAGCGCCGCGACCGTCGCCGAGGCTGCGCCCGTCCGCACGCCGATCCGCCGGGTCCTCGTGGCCAACCGCGGGGAGATCGCCGTCCGGGTGGTCCGCGCCTGCCGTGCGCTCGGCATCGAGACCGTCGTCGTGGTCTCCACCGCCGACCGCGGCGGCCTCGCCGCCCGGCTCGCCGACCGTGCCGTCTGCATCGGCCCGCCCCCGGCGTCGCAGAGCTACCTGGCCATCCCGTCGGTGCTCAGTGCGGCCCTCGGCACCGGCTGCGACGCCGTCCACCCGGGGTACGGGTTCCTCTCGGAGAACCCCGACTTCGCCGCGGCGTGCGTCGCGGAGGGGCTGACCTTCATCGGCCCGCGGCCGGAGGCCGTCGCCGGGGCGGGCGACAAGGCCCGCGCCCGGGAACTGGCGCGCAGCGCCGGCATCCCGGTCCTCTCCGGGTCGCCGGTCCTCTCCTCGACCGAGGAGGCGGTGGCGGCCGCGGCCGACCTCGGCTACCCCGTCCTCGTCAAGGCCGCGGCCGGCGGCGGCGGCCGGGGGATGTCCGTGGTGGAGGACGAGGCGGAGCTGCGGGCGCGCTGGCCCGCGGCGGCCGGGGAGGCGGAGGCGGCGTTCGGCGACGGGCGCCTGTACGTCGAGCGCTACATCCGCCACGCCCGGCACATCGAGGTGCAGGTCCTCGGGGACAAGCACGGCTCGGTCGTGCACCTCGGCGAGCGGGACTGCACCCTGCAGCGCCGCCACCAGAAGGTGGTCGAGGAGTCCCCGGCGCCGAACATCCCGGAGCAGGTCCGCCAGGACATCCGCCGCAGCGGTGTCGCGTTCGGCGAGGCCCTCGGCCTGGACAGCGCCGGCACGGTCGAGTTCATCTACGACGCCGACACCTGCCGGTACGCCTTCCTCGAGTTCAACGCCCGCATCCAGGTCGAGCACCCGGTCACCGAGATGGTCACCGGCGTCGACCTGGTGGCCGAGCAGATCCGCTCCGCGGCGGGCGAGCCGCTCCGGCTGACCCAGGACGACGTCGTGGTCCGCGGGCACGCGATCGAGGTCCGGATCACCACGGAGGACCCCGCCCGCGGCTTCACCCCGCACCCCGGGACGGTCACCACCTGGGTGCCGCCCGCGGGGGAGGGGATCCGGGTCGACAGCCACTGCGAGCCCGGCTACGTCGTCACCCCGTACTACGACTCCCTGCTCGCCAAGGTCGTCGCGCACGGCCCGGACCGCGACACCGCCGCCGACCGCCTCGTCGCCGCACTCGGCCGCCTGCAGGTGGCCGGCGTCCCGACCACCCGCGACTTCGCGCGGTCCGCCCTGGACCACCCCGACTTCCGGGCCGGCCGCGTCACCACCGAGTGGATCGCCACCCACGGCCTGCCCCACCACCTGGAGGGATCCTCATGAGCTACCTCGACCGCGCCCCGAGGACCGCGGACGGGCGCCGCCGGACGATCGAGATCGTCGACCAGACGCTGCGCGACGGCCCACAGAGCTGGTGGGGCATGAAGCTGCGCAAGGACATGGGCCTGCCGATCGCCGGCGAGCTGGACCGGACCGGGTTCCACACCATCGACCTGGTCGGCAGCTCGATCTTCGAGGTCCTCGTGCGGCACTGCAAGGAGGACCCCTGGGACCAGCTGATCTCGCTGTCGAGGGCCATGCCGCGCACCACCGTGCGGGCGGGGACCCGCAGCAACGGCATCGTCACCTTCGGCCTGACGGCCGACAGCGTGATGGACCTGTGGGTGCAGCGGCTGTGCGCCCACGGCATCGGCAGCTTCTGGATCTACGACGGGCTGTTCAACACCGACAAGATCGGCCGGCTGGTGAAGACCGTGCAGGCCGAGGGGGCGGCGGCCCTGCCGTGCGTCCTGCTCGCCGACAGCCCGTACCACACCGACGAGTACTACGCGGAGCGCACGCGGGAGCTGGTCGCCCTCGGCGCCGACGGGATCGAGCTCGAGGACGCCGCGGGGCTGCTCACCCCCGAGCGGACCCGCAGCCTGGTCTCCGCGATCAAGGGCGCGGCCGGCGACCTGCCGGTGGAGATCCACTTCCACAGCAACAACGCGCTCGCGCCGCTGAACTACCTCGAGGGCGTGCTCGCCGGGGCCGACCGGGTGCACACCGCCAGCCGCCCGCTGGCCGCCGGCGTCTCGCTGCCCTCGACCGAGAACACCGTGGCCAACCTGCGCTACGCCGGCTTCGACGTCGACCTCGACGAGTCCCGCTTCGCGCCGGTCGCCGAGCACCTGCTGCGGGTGGCCGAGTACGAGGCGCTGCCGGTGGGGCAGCCGGCCGAGTACTCGTTGTTCCAGTACCGCCACCAGCTCCCCGGCGGCATGGCCGGCACGTTCAAGGACCAGCTGCGGGCGCGGGGCATGGAGGACCGCTTCGAGGAGGTCCTCGACGAGATGTCGCGGGTCCGCGAGGAGCTCGGCTACCCCGTGATGGCCACGCCGTTCTCCCAGCTCGTGGGGACCCAGGCGGTGCTCAACGTCGTCACCGGGCAGCGGTACTCCGTCGTCCCCGACGAGGTGCTCATCTACGCGCACGGCTTCTACGGCCGCCCGGTCGCCCCGCTCGACCAGGACGTCCTCGACACGATCATGAGCACGCCCAAGGCCAGGAGCTACACCGACTGGCAGCCGCCGCAGCCGAGCCTGCAGGAGCTGCGCCGGCGGTTCGGCGAGTCGATCTCCGACGACGAGCTGATCCTGCGGCTGCTGGTGCCCGAGGCCGACATCGACGTCATGCGCGCCACCCCGCGGCGCGAGCGCGACTTCGCGCCCACCACGCGGGAGATGCGCTTCGTCCGCGAGCTGGTCGAGACCTCGATCGGGGCCTACCTGCACGTCGACGGGCCCGGCTTCTCCCTGACCCTGGAGGGGGACCACTGATGTCGGCTCCCAGCACCAGCGAGGCCGGGGTCGGCGGCAGCGGCCTCGGCGTCGGGCGGCCGACGAAGCGGCGTCCCGGCGCGGCGGTCGGCGGGCTGCCGGTGGCCGACCCGCGGCCGGTGCTCGAGGACGGTGCCGTCCTCGGCGTGCGCTGCACCGCGTGCCGCTACCCGGCCGCGCAGCGGGGGATCCCCTGGTGCCCGGTCTGCTACTCGCCCGTCGAGCCGGACCGCTTCACCCCGGCCGGGAGGGTCTGGTCCTCGACCGTCGTCGCCATCCCGGTGGGGGAGCGGCGGCCCCCGTTCGGGCTGGCCTACCTCGACCTCGACGACGGCCCGCGGGTCCTCGTCCACCTCACCGAACCGCAGGTGCTGCGCGGCGGCACGCGCGCGCGGATCACCGGCACCGACCGCGGTGACCTGGTCGCCGCACGGGAGGAGCAGCCGTGACCCAGCCGATGCTGTGGGGCGTCGGGACCTCGGCCTACGGGCTGTTCCCGGAGCGCCGGGTGGAGTCCCTGGCCTGGGACGCCGTGTCGGAGGCGATCCGCGACGCCGGCATCAGCCCGGCGGAGATCGACGCGGTCGTCGTCGGGTCGGTGTTCGGGCCGCCCGGGGTCGCCACCCGGGTGCAGCGCGGGATGGGCATCCCCGGCGTCCCGACGTGGACGATCGAGAACGCCTGCGCCAGCGGCACGAGCGCCTACCACGAGGCCGTGGAGGCGGTCCGGCTCGGCCGCTTCGGGTGCGTACTCGTCCTCGGCGTCGACCAGATGTCCACCCTGTTCTCCGGCGCGATCGTCCCCGAGGCCACCGACCCCGAGGGCGCATCGTCCCTGCCGTTGCCCGGCCTGTACGCCCTGCAGGCGGCGCGCTACGTCGACGAGTTCGGCGTGACGCCGGAGCAGCTGGCCGCCGTGGCGGTCAAGAACAAGCGCAACGGGCTGGACAACCCCCGCGCGCAGCTGCGGAACGCCGCGCCGACCGTCGAGGAGGTCCTGGCCTCGCGGATGATCGCCGAGCCGCTGACCTTCCTGCAGTGCTGCCCGACCAGCGACGGCGCCGGTGCGGCCGTCGTCGGGCCGGACCGCGGGAACCGGGACGACCTGCGCATCGAGGCCTCGGCCATGGTCTCCGGGGCGCTGTGGGACCACCGCAGCGACGACGTGTGGGGCTACGCCTCGGTCGCCCGGGCCGCGGAGCAGGCGTTCGCCCAGGCCGGCCGCACCCCCGGGGAGATCGACGTCCTGGAGGTGCACGACGCCTTCACCATCGGCGAGGTCCTCACGCTGGAGGCCCTCGGGCTCGCGCCGCGGGGCAAGGGCGCCGAGCTCGCGCCGTCCGGGCACACCGCCCGCGACGGCGCCCAGCCGGTGAACCCCAGCGGCGGCCTGCTGTCCCGGGGGCACCCGCTCGGCGGCACCGGGACCGCGCAGCTGGCCGAGATCGCCTGGCAGCTGCGCGGGCGGGCCGGGGCGCGCCAGGTCGCCCGGCACCGCGTCGGCCTCGTCGAGACGATGGGCGGCGGCGCGGCCGGGATGGACGGCAACGCCTGCGTGGTGACGATCCTGTCCACCCAGTGACCGCGACCTACAACGGGCTGCTCGGGTTCCGGGAGGTCGCCGGCCTGCGGACCGAGGACGGCGGGCGGGTCCGCCGCGGCCTGCTCTACCGCAGCGGGACCCCGCAGTTCCTCGACCCGGCGGCCGCCCGCCGCCTGGTGGCCGACACCGGCATCCGCTCGACGATCGACCTCCGGCTGCCGCACGAGGTCGAGCAGGAGGGCCGCGGCCCGCTCGACGCGCTCGGGGTCCGGCAGTGCCTGCACCCCGTGCGCGTCGGCGGGGTCGTGGCGCCCGGCTCCGCGGTCGCGCCCATGCCCGGGGACGACCCGGTCGTCGGCACCTACCTCCGGTACCTCGACGAGGGCGCCGGCGCGGTCGTCGGCGCGTTCCGGGAGCTGGCCCGGCCGGGCGGCCTGCCCGCGCTGGTGCACTGCACCGTCGGCAAGGACCGCACCGGCGTCGTCGTCGGGCTGCTGCTGACCGCGGTCGGCGTGCGGCGCGACGACGTCGTCGCCGAGTACGCCGCCGGCGCGGACGACGTCGCGCCCGCCATGGAACGCCTGCGGGGCATGGCGTCCTACGGCGACGCCGTGGACGTCTACCCGCCCGCGACCTGGGTGGTCGAGGCGGAGGCGATGCGCCGGTTCCTCGCCGCCGTGGACGAGCGGCACGGCGGGGTCCGCCCGTTCCTGCGGGCCCGCGGGCTCGCCCCCTCGGTGCTCGAGGACCTCACCGGGGTCCTCGTGGAACACCCCGCTGATCCCCACCCCGACCAGGAGCTGCCGTGAACGTCACCGAGACCGTCGTCATCACCGAGGCACCCGACGCCGTCTGGCGGGTGGCCGGGGACGCGGGGGCCATCGCCACCTGGGTGCCCGCCATCGAGAGCTCCCGGCTGGAGGGCGACGTCCGGCACGCGACCTTCGCCGGTGGTGGCGGCGACGCCACCGAGCGGATCGTGGAGCACGACGACGCCGGCCGGTCCTACGCCTACGAGTACCTGTCCGGCCCCCTGGCGCTGGAGGAGTACCGCTCGCGGCTCTGGGTCCGGGAGCACGTGCAGGGGACCGAGGTCGTGTGGACGGCGGACTTCGCGGCGGGCTCCCCCGAGGAGGAGGCCCGGCTCGCGGACGCGATCTCGGCCATCTACCGCGGCGCGCTCGCCGAGCTCAAGGAGCGGCTGGAGGCCTGACCGGGGCGCTCAGCCCCGCGGCGGGAGGACCGGCGTGCGGCCGAGCTCGGCGCGCGCGATCGACCGCAGGTGCACCTCGTCCGGGCCGTCGAACAGCCGCATCGCGCGGTGCCAGGCGTACATGGCCGCCAGCGGGGTGACGTCGGACATCCCGGCGCCGCCGTGCACCTGGATCGCGCGGTCGATGACCCGGGTCGCGGCCCGGGGCACGGCGACCTTGGCCATCGCCACCAGGTCCCGGGCCACCTTGTTCCCGTGGACGTCGATGACGTGGCTCGCGCGGTGGCACAGCAGCCGCGCCTGCTCGATCTCCAGGCGGGACTCCGCGATCTGCTGCTGCACGACCCCCTGGTCGGCCAGCGGGCCCCCGAAGGCGATGCGCTCCCGGGCCCGCGCGGTGAGCAGGGCCAGCGCGCGCTCGGCCGCGCCGAGGGCCCGCATGCAGTGGTGGATGCGGCCCGGGCCGAGCCGCGCCTGCGCGGCGGCGAAGCCGCCGCCCTCCTCCCCGACGACGTTGGTGACGGGGACCCGCACCGCCTCGAAGGACACCTCGGCGTGCCCGTGCCGGTCGTGGTGGCCCAGCACCGGGTGGTCGCGGACGACGGTCACGCCGGGGGTGTCCCGGGGGACGAGCACCATGGTCTGCTGCCGGTGGGCCGGCGCCGACGGGTCGGTCCTGCCCATGAGCACGAAGAAGGCGCACCGCGGGTCCATCGCGCCGCTGGTCCACCACTTGCGCCCGGTGATCACGAACTCGTCGCCGTCGCGCTCGATCCGGGTGGCGATGTTGGTGGCGTCGCTGCTGGCGACGTCGGGCTCGGTCATGGCGAACGCCGAGCGGATCTCCCCGGCGAGCAGGGGCTCGAGCCAGTCGCGCTTCTGCTGCTCGGTGCCGAGCAGGTGCAGCAGCTCCATGTTGCCGGTGTCGGGAGCCGCGCCGTTGATCGCCTCCGGGGCGAGATCCAGGCTCCAGCCCGACAGCTCGGCGATGGGCGCGTACTCCAGCTGGGTCAGTCCCGACTCGGCCGGGAGGAACAGGTTCCACAGCCCCTGCGTCCGCGCCCGCCGCTTGAGTTCCTCGACGACCGGCGGGACGGCGTGGCCGTCCGGGCCGGCCTCCCGGCGGGAGGCCGCGTAGACGGGCTCGGCCGGCAGGACGTCCTCCCGCATGAAGGTGACCATGCGGTCGTGCAGCTCGCGGGCCCGCGTGCTGGGCGCGGGCAGCTCGTGGTCGGACACGGGACCTCCTGGGGAACGGGTGGGACCGGCCCGGTCGACGCTAGGGACACGGCTGCCCCGGGCGCGATGCACGGAGGGGGACACGGGCCGGGCGCCGTCCGGCGGCCCTAGGGTGCCGCGGTGGGGGACCGGGACCAGGCCGTCCCCCGGATCCGCGGAGGAGCCCGGCATGAGCACGGTCGAGTACGAGCAGCGGGACGGCGTCGCGCGGATCCGGCTGGCCGACGCGGAGCGCGGCAACCCCCTCACGCCGGCGACGGTCGGGGAGCTGGGCCGCGCCGTGCGCCGGGCCCGCGCCGACGACGTGCACGTCGTGGTGCTCTCCGCTGCCGGCCGGACCTTCAGCGTGGGCGGGGACGTGTCCGCCTTCGCCGCCGCGGACGACGTCGAGCAGATGGTCGACGACCTGGCCGAGGCGCTGCACCGGGTCGTCAGCGACCTGCACCGGATGGACGCGGTGGTGGTCTCGGTCGTGCAGGGCACCGCGGCCGGCGCCGGGGTGCCGCTGGCCGCGGCGGCCGACCTCGTGCTCGCGGCCGCCTCGGCGCGGTTCACCCTGGCCTACACGCGGATCGGCTTCTCCCCGGACGGCGGCAGCACGCTGCTGACCGCCTCGATCGGGCTGCACCGGACGCTGCACCTGGCGCTGCTCAACCCGGTCCTGTCCGCGGAGGAGATGCGGAGCACGGGGGTGGTGACCCAGGTGCACCCGGACGCGGAGCTCGCCGCGGCCGTCGAGGACGTGGTCGCGGCGCTGCGGTCGGGCTCGCGGACGGCGCAGGTGGCGGCCAAGCACCTGCTCCGCGAGGTCGCCACGCCGGGCGCGGAGGCGGCGCTGCGCCGGGAGACCCTGTCGATCCGCGCCCGGGCGGCAGGTCCCGACGGGCGGGAGGGCGTGGCGGCCTTCCTCGGCAAGCGCCCCCCGAGCTTCCCCAGCAGCAACACCCCCTGACCCCGGCGCCGGGTCCTCCGGCCGGCGGTCCCCGGCGCCCGGACGGGGGTGGGAGCGGCCCCCGGCAGGCCCGGAACCGCCGGGTGGCGGGGCGCGGCCGGGGTGCGAGGCTGTGGTGTGCGTCACGTTCGACCCTTGTCCCTCGGGCGGGGCTCTGGTTCCCTCTTCCGAAGTGGGTCTCGAATGACGCAACAGTGATTGGGGGACGTCATGGTGGAACCACGCGAGCCCGTCCCGCCCTCGCGCCGGCCCGACCGGTCCGGGGCGGGGGAGGCCGGTCCGGGGCAGACCGGCGGCGCTCCAGCCCGGGAGGACCACCCCGTCGTCCACGCCACGGACGTCACCGTGACCGGGACCCACCCGGCGATCGCCGAGCCGCCTCCCTGCGTCGCCGACCGGCACTGGGCCGTCGACAGGGTCCTGTTCGCCGTCGCCGCGGTGATGGCGCTGGGCTTCGTCGCCTGGGGCTTCGCGACCCCCACGGGTCTCGGCACCGCCAGCAGCTCGGTCCTCGGCTGGATCACCGGCAACCTCGGCTGGCTGTTCGTCCTGCTCGCCTCGGCCTTCGTCGTGTACGTGATCTGGCTGGCGGCCAGCAGGTACGGGCGCATCCCGCTCGGGCGCGACGACGAGCGGCCGCAGTTCCGCACCGTCTCGTGGATCGCCATGATGTTCAGCGCCGGCATGGGCATCGGGCTGATGTTCTTCGGGGTGGCCGAGCCGGTGTCGCACTTCGTCGCCCCACCGCCGCTCACGACCGAGGCCGGGACGTCCGAGGCGATCCAGACGGCGATGGCGACCACGCTGTTCCACTGGACGCTGCACCCGTGGGCGATGTACGCCGTCGTCGGGCTGGCGATCGCCTACGGCACCTTCCGGCGCGGCCGCCGTCAGCTGATCAGCTCGGCCTTCATCCCCCTGTTCGGGGAGCGGCGGGCGACCGGTCCGGCCGGCCGGGTCATCGACGTCCTGGCGATCTTCGCGACGCTGTTCGGGTCGGCGGCCTCCCTCGGCCTCGGCGCCCTGCAGATCGGCAGCGGGGTCGAGATCCTCGGCTGGGCCGGGGACGTCGGCAACGGCGTCCTGGTCGCGATCATCGCGATCCTGACCGCCGCCTTCGTCGCCTCGGCCGTCTCCGGCATCGAGCGCGGGATCCAGTGGCTGTCCAACACCAACATGGTCCTGGCCCTGCTGCTCGCGGTGTTCGTGTTCGTCGTCGGCCCGACGATCTTCATCCTGAACCTGCTGCCCGACGCGGTCGGCAGCTACTTCTCCGACCTCGGCGAGATGGCGGCGCGCACCGAGGCCACCGGCGGCGACCCGATGGCCACCTGGCTGCGCGGCTGGACGGTCTTCTACTGGGCCTGGTGGATCAGCTGGACGCCGTTCGTCGGGCTGTTCATCGCGCGCATCAGCCGCGGCCGGACCATCCGGCAGTTCGTCACCGGCGTGCTCCTCGTGCCCAGCCTGGTCAGCCTGCTGTGGTTCGCGGTGTTCGGCGGCGCCGGGATCGCCGCCCAGCGCGGCGGCGTCGACGTGGCCGGCCAGGGCACCACGGAGGGCCAGCTGTTCGCCGTCCTGGACCAGTACCCGCTGGCCACCGCCGCGACCGTGCTCGTGATGGTCCTGGTGGCGATCTTCTTCGTGTCCGGTGCGGACGCCGCCTCCATCGTCATGGGGTCGCTCTCGCAGCGGGGCACGCTGGAGCCGAGCCGCTGGGTCGTCGTCTTCTGGGGCGTGGTGATGGGCTCCGTCGCCGCGATCATGCTGCTCCTGGGGGAGGACGGCGCCGCCCTGACGGGGCTGCAGAACCTGACGATCATCGCGGCGCTGCCGTTCGCGCTGGTGATGGCCGCGATGGCGGTGAGCTTGGTCAAGGACCTCCGGCGCGACCCCATCGTGCTGCGGGGCAGCTACGCCACGCTGGCGATCGAGCAGGCCGTGGTCGACGGCATCAAGCGCCACGGCGACGACTTCGTCCTCGTCGTGGAACCCTCCCCGGGTGCTCCGGGTGCCGCCGGGGTGCCGGCGCCGTCGTCCCCGGCCGACGCCGAGCCGGGGAGCCGGCGGCCGGTCACCGCGACGGGCAACTTCGTGGTGCCGCCGGGAGGCACGGCCGTCCCCGCCCGGGAGCCGGGCCAGTCCGAGGCGGGGTCGATCGGCCGTCCGCTCGGTCCGCGCGACTGACGGGGCCCCGCCGCCCGACCGTTCCCGGCCGCGCCGCCGGGGGCGGCCGGGTGGCCGATCCCGGGCCGGCGTGTGGTCTCGACCGGAGGGGCGGGCCGGGGACTCAGGAGGCGGTCGGCACGGCAGCGCGCAACTGCCGGCGCCACCGGGTGAACAGGCGTGGCTGGTCCATCCCGAGGACGGCCACGGGCTGTCCCTCGCGCTCGTAGACCACCAGGAAGCAGCGGTCGGCGCAGCTGCCCTCCAGCACGCGGGCGACGTCGCCCTCGCGGCGCGAGCCCGCGAACTGGATGCGGGCGCCGTACTGGTCGGACCAGAAGTAGGGCACCGGCGC
The DNA here is from genome assembly GCF_054050415.1 of Geodermatophilus sp. SYSU D01180. Lineage (NCBI taxonomy): Bacteria > Bacillati > Actinomycetota > Actinomycetes > Geodermatophilales > Geodermatophilaceae > Geodermatophilus > Geodermatophilus sp. SYSU D01180. The sequence continues at coordinate 160,284 of NZ_JBJGZH010000003.1, forward strand.
CGGCGCGGGCGTCCCGGTGCCGAGCAGGGTGGCGACCGCGGTGGCCGGCTGCTCGAGGGCGCTGGTCCAGTGCTCGGTCCGGACGTGCCGCCCCGCGGCGGGCGACCACGCCGCGGCGCAGTCGCCGACCGCGACCACGCCCGGGGTGTTCGTCGCACCGCGGGGGTCGGTGAGGACGCCGTCGCCGAGAGCCACGCCCGACCCGGCGAGCCACTCGATGTTCGGGACGGCTCCGATCCCCACGACCACCACGTCGGCGGGCAGCCGCGTGCCGTCGGTGAGCTCGACGGCCTCGACCCGGCCGCTGCCGAGGAGCCCGGCGACGCCGGTGCCGGCCAGCAGGCGGGTCCCGTGGTCGGCGTGCAACCCGGCGCAGACCGCGCCCATGTCGGCGCCCAGCGGGCCGGCGAGCGGGACGGGCAGGGCCTCGACGACGGTGACCTCCAGCCCCAGCGTGCGGGCCGTGGAGGCGACCTCCGCCCCGATGAAGCCGGCGCCGATCACCACGAGGCGGCCGCCGGCGGCCAGGTCCTCGCGCAGGGCGATCGCGTCGTCCAGGGAGCGCAGCACGTGCACGCCGGCGAGCCGCTCGCTGCCGGGCAGGCGCCGGGCGCGGGCACCGGTGGCGAGGACGACGCCGTCGGCGCGGACCTCGCCGCCGTCGTCCAGCAGCACCGAGCGGCCGGCCCGGTCCAGGCCGACCGCCCGGGTGCCCAGCCGCCAGTCGAGGCCGAGGTCCTCGTCGTCGGGCGTGCCCAGGGCGACGTCGTCCAGGGACGCCGCGCCGGCCAGGAACTCCTTGGACAGCGGCGGGCGGTCGTAGGGGGCGTGCGGCTCGTCGCCGACGACCACGACCCGGCCCTCGTAGCCCTGGTCCCGCAGGGCGCGGGCCGCGGAGAGGCCGGCCAGGGAGGCCCCGACGACGGCGACCGTGGAGGTCACGCCGCCCCCTCCTCCCCGACGTCCGCGGGCTCGACGTACAGGAGGCCGTCCTCGACCACCACCCGGTGCGTCCGGACCGGCGTCCTGGCCGGCGGGCCGGACACCTCCCCGGTGCGCAGGTCGAAGCAGGAGGCGTGCAGGGGGCACTCCACGGCGCAGCCCTCCAGCCACCCGTCGGCCAGCGAGGCGTCCTGGTGGGTGCACGTGTCGTCGATCGCGTAGAACTCGCCGTCGACGTTGAAGACCGCGATGGGCTCGTCAGCCTCGACGCGGATCGCCTCGCCGGGCGGCAACGCGGTCGTGGGGCAGACCGGGATCATGGGCGCTCCAGGCTCACTGTTGCGAATGTTGCAACGACGCGCTGATAGCGCAACAGGATGGTGGTGCGACGTCGCCTCGTCAAGAGACGGGCCGACCCCTGCCACCCGCCACCTACGCTGAGGTCATGAGCGGGCCGCAGGAGGAGAACGGGGAGCGGGGCTCGGTCGCCGTCGTCCAGTCCGTGGACCGGGCCCTGAGCGTCCTGGAGATCCTCGCGGCCCACGGGGAGGCCGGTGTCACCGAGATCGCCGCCGAGCTCGGGGTGCACAAGTCCACCGCCTTCCGGCTCGTGGCCGCGCTCGAGAACCGGGGCTTCGTCGAGCAGCTGGCCGACCGCGGCAAGTACCGGCTGGGCTTCGGCGTCGTGCGCCTGGCCGGTGCGGCCGCTGCGCAGCTGGACATCGCCCGGGAGGGGCGGCCGATCTGCCAGGCGCTGGCCGCCGACCTCGAGGAGACCGTCAACATCGCCATCCTGGACGGCGACCGCGCCGTGAACGTCAGCCAGGCCCGCGGGCCGGCGGCGCTCAGCACGCACAACTGGGTGGGGCAGGGCACCCCGCTGCACGCGACGTCGAGCGGCAAGGTGCTCCTGGCCCACGCGCCCGACACCGTCCGCAAGGGCGTGCTCTCCCGCGAGCTGCAGCGCTTCACCGCCGGCACGGTCACCGACCCCGAGGTGCTGCGGCAGGAGCTGGACCGGGTCGTCGAGCAGGGCTGGGGTTCCACGGCCGAGGAGTACGAGGTCGGGCTCAACGCCGTCGCCGCGCCGGTCCGGGGTGCGGACGGGGACGTGGTCGCCGCCCTCAGCGTCTCCGGGCCGTCGTTCCGGATGGGCCCGGGGGACTACCCGGCGATCGCCCGGCGGGTGGTCTCCGGCGCCGACGAGCTGAGCCGGAGGCTGGGCTTCTTCCGCCAGCCCCGCTGACCCGGCGGAGGTGCCGGGGGAGCGGCGCCTCCTCCCCGGATCCGCGGGCGCCGAGGTTGTTGCGTCTGACGCGATGCACTGACTAATGTGCAACACACCGGTCGTCCTGGACCCGCCGCGGACGGCGACCGTGGTCCGTCGCAGGCGATGTGTCGTGCGACGTCGAGCGCGTCCTCCACACCGCACCGCCCGACGGAACCCCGAGGTGCCGTATGACCACCACCGACCGGCCCGCGAGCCTCATCCCCACGCTGCCCGGCCAGTACTACACCGACCCCGCCGTCTTCGCGCTGGAGCAGTCCCGCGTCTTCGAGGACATGTGGTTCGGGGCCGTGCGCTCGAGCGACCTCCCGACGCCCGGGTCCTTCAGGAAGGTCCAGGTCGGGCGGGAGAGCGTGCTCGTGACCCGCAGCCGGGACGGGCGCCTGCGGGCATTCCTCAACGTCTGCCGGCACCGCGGCGCACAGATCTGCACGGAGGAGTCGGGGACGGTGAGGCGGGCCTTCCAGTGCCCCTACCACGCCTGGACCTACGACCTCGAGGGCAAGCTGGTCGCGGCCCCCAACCTGACGAAGATGCCCGACGTCGACCGCGCCGCGTACGGCCTCGTGCCGGTGGCCCTGCGCGAGTGGCTGGGCTACGCGTGGGTGTGTCTGGCGGCGGAGCCCCCGTCCTTCGAGGACGAGGTGGTGGGTGCCGTCGCCGAGCGGCTCGGGGACGCGCGGGCGATCGAGCGCTACGAGCTCGACTCGCTGTCGGTCGGGCGCCGCATCACCTACGACGTCCGGGCCAACTGGAAGCTCGTCATCGAGAACTTCATGGAGTGCTACCACTGCGCGACGATCCACCCGGAGCTCACCGAGGTGCTCCCCGAGTTCGCCGACGGGTACGCCGCGCAGTTCTTCGTCGGTCACGGCGCCGAGTTCGGGGACGACGTCCAGGGCTTCACCGTCGACGGCGGCGAGGGCTTCGACCGGCTCCCGGGCGTCGAGGAGGACCAGGACCGGCGCTACTACGCCATCACGGTCAAGCCGACCGTCTTCGTCAACCTGGTGCCCGACCACGTCGTCTTCCACCGGATGTTCCCGGTGGCGGTCGACCGCACGATCGTCGAGTGCGACTGGCTGTACTCGCGCGAGGTGGTCGAGTCGGGCCGGGACGTGAGCCGGTCGGTGGAGCTGTTCCACCGGGTGAACGAACAGGACTTCGCCGCCTGCGAGCGGACCCAGCCGGCCATGTCGTCCCGCGCCTACACCGACGGCGGGGTGCTGGTGCCCTCCGAGCACCACATCGGGATCTTCCACGAGTGGCTGACGCAGAGGCTGTCGGCCTGATCCCGCGCGTCCCGCCGCGGGTCGGGACGGCGACGCCGTCCCGGCCCCACCGTCGTCCCGCCGGCGCGGGGCCCCGTCGAGCGTCGGCCGCCTGACGGCGCGCCCGACCGGTCCGGGCCCTAGGTGGCCGCCCGCTTGACCCTGGCCGACCGTCGTCCTAGGTTGTTGCACGACTGATATACCAGTCTTCGCACGATCCCCCGACAGGGAGGAGCCGGCATGGCCGTCCAGACCGACGCCGCTCCGCCGGCCGTGGCGTGCGGCGTGCTCGACCGGCCGCTGGCGGACACCGACCCGGAGGTCGCTGCCGCGATCACCGTCAACCGCAACGCCGTGCCCTTCGCCCCCCGCCCGCCGATGGTCGGCTCGGGCGTGCGCATCGGCACCCCGGCGCTGGCCGCCCGCGGCTTCGGCGTCGACGACTTCGCGGAGGTGGCCGACGTGGTCGCCACCGCGCTGCGGCCCTCGGCGGACGGGGAGGTGCTCGCCGGCCTCCGCGCGCGGGTGACCCGGCCGGCCGGCCGACACCCGCTCCGCCCCGACCTGACGGAGGTCCCGTGAGCCCCCGCACCCCCGGCGCCGACCTGCCCGAGCACCCGGACTCCCTCTGGCGCGACGCGGAGCCGAAGCGCTCCTACGACGTGGTCATCGTGGGCGGCGGCGGGCACGGCCTGGCCACCGCCCACTACCTGGCGAAGGACCACGGCATCACCGACGTCGCGGTGCTGGAGAAGGGCTGGCTGGCCGGCGGCAACATGGCCCGCAACACCACGATCATCCGGTCGAACTACCTGTGGGACGAGAGCTCGGCGATCTACGAGCACGCGCTGAAGCTGTGGGAGGGCCTCGAGGAGGACCTCGGCTACCCGATCCTGTTCAGCCAGCGCGGCGTGCTCAACCTCGCCCACACCCTGCAGGACGTCCGCGACAGCGTGCGCCGGGTCGAGGCCAACAGGCTCAACGGGATCGACGCGGAGTGGGTCGAGCCGGACGAGGTCCGCAAGCTCTGCCCGGTCGTCAACACGTCGGCCGACATCCGCTACCCGGTCCTGGGCGCGACGTACCAGCCGCGCGCCGGCATCGCCAAGCACGACCACGTCGCCTGGGGCTTCGCCCGGCGGGCCGACCAGGCCGGCGTCGACCTGGTCCAGGACTGCGAGGTCACCGGCTTCGCCACCGACGGCGACCGGGTCACCGGGGTGCACACCACCCGCGGCACCGTCGCCGCCGGCAAGGTGGTCCTCTGCGCGGCCGGCCACACCTCCGTGCTCACCGACCTGCTCGGCATCCGGGTGCCGCTGCAGAGCCACCCGCTGCAGGCGCTGGTCTCCGAGCTGCTCGAGCCGGTGCACCCGACGGTCGTCATGTCCAACGCGGTGCACGTGTACGTGTCCCAGGCGCACAAGGGCGAGCTGGTCATGGGCGCCGGCATCGACTCCTACAACGGCTACGGCCAGCGCGGCGCCTTCCACGTCATCGAGCGGCAGATGGCCGCCGCCGTCGAGCTGTTCCCGGTGTTCGCGCGGGCGCACCTGCTGCGCACCTGGGCCGGCATCGTCGACGTCAGCCCCGACGCCTCACCCGTCGTCGGCCGCGCCGGCTACGAGAACCTCTACCTCAACTGCGGCTGGGGCACCGGCGGGTTCAAGGCGACGCCCGGCATCGGCTGGGCCCTGGCGCACACCGTCGCCCACGACGAGCCCCACCCCTTCGTCGCGCCGTTCGGCCTCGACCGCTTCGTCACCGGCGCGCTCGTCGACGAGCACGGCGCGGCCGCCGTCGCCCACTGAGCCCACTGACCGAGGAGTCCTCCGTGCAACTCATCGCGTGCCCGTGGTGCGGCCCCCGCGAGGAGGTCGAGTTCTCCTACGGCGGCCAGGCGCACGTCCCGTACCCGGACGACCCCGCCGCGCTCTCGGACGAGCAGTGGGGGCACTACGTCTTCTTCCGCGACAACACCAGGGGCCGCTTCGCCGAGCGCTGGTCCCACAGCGCCGGCTGCCGCCGCTGGTTCACCGCCGTCCGCGACACCGCCACCTACCGCTTCGAGCGCGTCTCCCGCCCCGACGACCCCCGGCCGGTGACCCCGTGACCAGCCCGTACCGCACCGCCGAGGGCGGCCGCACCGACCGCGGCACCACCGTCGAGTTCACCTTCGACGGGCAGACCCTCAGCGGCCACCCCGGCGACACGCTGGCCTCGGCGCTGCTCGCCGCCGGACGGCACCGGGTCGCCACCAGCGTCAAGCTCGGCCGGCCCCGGGGCATCGCCGCGGCCTGGGCCGAGGACCCCGGCGGCCTGGTGCAGGTCGACGAGCCCTTCCCCGAGCCGATGCTGCTGGCCACCACCGTCGAGCTCGTCGACGGGCTGGCCGCCTCCGGCCTGCCCGGGCAGGGCCGCCTGGCCGACGTCCCCGACTCCGCCCGCTACGACGCGGTCCACCACCACGTCGACGTGCTGGTCGTCGGCGCCGGCCCCGCGGGGCTGGCCGCCGCGCTCACCGCCGCGCGGGCCGGGGTCCGCGTCGCGCTGGTGGACGAGCAGTCCGAGGCCGGCGGCTCGCTGCTGTCGGGCACCGACCGGCTCGACGACGCCCCGGCGCCGGACTGGGTGGCGGACGCGGTCGCGGAGCTGGCCGCGCACCCGGAGGTGCTGCACCTGCAGCGCACCACCGCGTTCGGCAGCTACGACGACGGCTTCGTCCTGGCGCTCGAGCGGCGCACCGACCACCTCGGCGCCGCCGCGCCCAGGCACGTCTCCCGCCAGCGGGTGTGGCGCATCCGGGCGCGCTCGGTCGTCGTCGCGACGGGGGCGCACGAGCGCCCGGTGGTCTTCGCCGACAACGACCGCCCCGGGACCATGCTCGCCGGCGCCGCCCGCACGTTCCTGCACCGCTACGGCGTGCTGCCGGGCCGCGAGGCCGTCGTCTTCACCACGAACGACAGCGCCTACGACGCCGCCCTCGACCTGTCCCGCGCCGGCGTGCGGGTGCGGGCGGTGGTCGACGCCCGGCCGGAGGGCTCGCCGCGCCGGTCCGCGGAGTGCGAGCGGGTGGGGGTCCGGGTCCTGCCCGGCGCCGTCGTGACCGGCACGGGGGGCGTCGAGCGGGTGACGCACGCCCTCGTGGCCCCGTACGCCGATGGTGAGGTCGGCGCGAGCAGCGCGGTCCCCTGCGACCTGCTGCTGGTCAGCGGGGGCTGGAACCCGGCGGTGCACCTGTTCAGCCAGGCCCGCGGGCGGCTCCGCTACGACGAGGGCCTCGGCGCGTTCGTCCCCGGGGAGGAGCTCGACGGCCTGTCGGTCGCGGGCTCGGCCGCCGGCGTGTTCGACCTGGCCGGGTGCCTCGCCGACGGGCAGCGGGTGGCCCGCGCGGCCCTGACCTCGCTGGGGACCGTGCCGGCGGGGGAGGACCGGCTGCCCACCGCCCCGGAGTCCGTCCCCCCGGCCGCGCCCCTGGTGCTGTGGCGGGTGCCGGACACCTCCGCCGCCGAGGGCTCCACCTCGTTCGTCGACCTGCAGCGCGACGCGACGGTCGCCGACGTCACCCGCGCGGTCGGCGCCGGCCTGCGGTCCATCGAGCACGTCAAGCGCTACACGACCATCGGCACCGCGCACGACCAGGGCAAGACCTCCGGCGTCCTCACCTCCGGGATCGTCGCCGAGCTGCTCGGGGTCCCGGTGCAGGACACCGGGACGACGACGTTCCGGCCGCCGTACACCCCGGTCGCCTTCGCCGCGCTGGCCGGCCGCGACCGCGGCCGGCTGTTCGACCCCGAGCGGGTCACCGCCCTGCACGCGTGGCACGTGGCGGCCGGGGCGGTCTTCGAGGACGTCGGGCAGTGGAAGCGTCCCCGCTACTACCCGCGGCCCGGGGAGGACATGGCGGCCGCGGTCCTGCGCGAGTGCGCCGCCGCCCGCACCGGCGTCGGCATCCTCGACGGCTCCACCCTCGGCAAGATCGACGTCCAGGGCCCCGACGCCGCCGTCCTGCTGGACCGGCTCTACACGAACCTGATGAGCAGCCTCAAGGTCGGCTCGGTCCGCTACGGCGTCATGTGCGGGGTCGACGGCATGGTCGTCGACGACGGCACGGTGCTCCGGCTGGCCGAGGACCGCTTCCTCGTCCTGACCACCACCGGCGGCGCGGCGAAGGTCCTCGACTGGATGGAGGAGTGGCTGCAGACCGAGTGGCCGGACCTGCGCGTGCACTGCACCTCGGTCACCGAGCAGTGGGCCACCCTCCCGGTCGTCGGCCCGCGCTCCCGGGACGTCGTCGGCGCGCTCTTCCCCGAGGTCGACGTCTCCGCCGAGGCGTTCCCGTTCATGACCTGGCGGGACACCACCCTCGAGGGCGTGCCGGTCCGGCTGGCCCGGATCAGCTTCTCCGGCGAGCTCGCCTACGAGGTCTACGTCAACCCCTGGTACGCGGTCGCGGTGTGGGAGCGGCTGCTCGAGGCCGGCCGCCCGTACGGCATCACCCCCTACGGCACGGAGACCATGCACGTCCTCCGCGCGGAGAAGGGCTACCCGATCATCGGCCAGGACACCGACGGCACCGTCACCCCGCACGACCTCGGCATGGCGTGGGCGGTGTCCAAGAAGAAGCCGGACTTCGTCGGCAAGCGCTCGTTCGCCCGGCAGGCCAACCAGGACCCGCTGCGCAAGCAGCTGGTCGGGTTGCTGCCGGTGGACCGGGCGACCGTGCTGCCGGAGGGCTCGCAGATCGTCGAGTTCCGCGCCGACGGCGAGCTGCCGCCCCCGCCGGTCCCGATGCTGGGCCACGTCACCTCCAGCTACCGCAGCGCCGAGCTCGCCCGCCCCTTCGCCCTCGCCCTGCTGAAGGGCGGCCGGGACCGCATCGGCGACACCGTCCACGTCCCCGTCGGCGGCGCCCTCGTCCCGGTCGAGGTCACCGGCCCGGTGCTGGTCGACCCGGAAGGAGCCCGCCGCGATGGCTGAGCTGACCCGCACCCACCCCCTCGAGGCGTGGACCGCCGCTTTCGAGCGCCTGCCCGGCACCGTCGGCATCGCCGTCGAGCCGTTCGTCGTGACCGCCGACGTCCGGCTGCGCACCGTCGACGCCGCGGCGACGGCCGCGCTCGGCGTCGCGCTGCCGACGACGCCGAACACGTGGGTGCCGGCCGGCACGGGTCGGGCCGTCTGGCTCGGCCCCGACGAGTGGCTGCTCACCAGCACCACCGAGGCGCCCGCGGAGCTCGAGGCCCGGGTCCGCGCCGCCGTCCTCCCGCTGGGCGGCTCCGCGACGGACGTCTCCGCCCAGCGGATCGGCCTCCGGCTCACGGGCGCGCGGGTGCGCGACGTCCTGGCCAAGGGCTGCGCGATCGACCTGCACCCGCGGGTGTTCGGCCGGGGCAGCAGCGCGCAGACCACGCTCGGCCGGGCGGGCGTCGTCCTGCTGGGCCTGTCCGACGGCGGCGACGACGTCGTCGTCCTCGTCCGGTCCTCCTTCGCCGGCTACCTCGCCGACTGGCTGCTCGACGCGGCCCTCGAGTTCACCTCCGACAGCTGATGAAGGACCCCTCTGCCCCCCGCCCCTCGCAGGCTCGCGGCGGGACCCTGCAGACGGGCCGACCGTGATCCTCTGGCGACCAGGAGCGAAAGCGATGTCCACCACCCCTCGTGTCGTGATCATCGGAGCGGGGATCGTCGGGGCCAACCTCGCCGACGAGCTGACCGCCCGCGGCTGGGACCGCGTCACCGTGGTCGACCAGGGCCCCCTCCCGCTGACCGGGGGGTCCACCTCGCACGCGCCGGGGCTGGTCTTCCAGACCAACGCCTCCAGGACGATGACCGCCTTCGCGAGCTACACGGTCGAGAAGCTCCTGGGCCTCGACGTCGACGGCGCCTGGTGCTTCAACCAGGTCGGCGGCCTCGAGGTGGCCACCACCCCGGAACGCCTCGCCGACCTGCACCGCAAGCAGGGCTGGGCCACCTCCTGGGGCGTCGAGGCGCGGGTGGTCGACGTCGACGAGTGCGTGCGGCTGCACCCGCTGGTCGACCCCGGCCGCATCCTCGGCGGCCTGCACGTCCCCACCGACGGCCTGGCCAAGGCGTCCCGGGCGGTCGTCGCCCTGGCCCGCCGCGCCGAGGCCCGCGGCGCCCGCTTCCGGGGCTCGACCCGGGTCACCGGCATCGAGCAGGCCGGCGGCCGGGTGACCGGCGTCCGGACCCCGGACGGCGTCCTCCCCGCCGACGTCGTCGTCTCCTGCGCCGGCTTCTGGGGGCAGGAGCTCGGCGCGATGGTCGGGATGGCCGTCCCGCTGCTGCCGCTGGCCCACCAGTTCGTGTGGACCGGCCAGGTGCCCGACCTCGTCGGCCGCAACGACGAGCTCACCGAGGCGAGCCTGCCGATCCTGCGCCACCAGGACCAGGACCTCTACTTCCGGGAGCGCGCCGACCGGCTCGGGATCGGGTCCTACGCCCACCGGCCGATGCCGGTCGACCTGCGCGAGCTGCCCCAGGACGACGGCGTCCGCGAGTCCGCGATGCCCTCGATGCTGCCCTTCACCGAGGAGGACTTCGCCCCCGCCTGGGAGCAGAGCCGGCTGCTGCTGCCCTCGCTGCGCTCGGCGAAGGTCGACAGCGGCTTCAACGGCGTCTTCTCGTTCACCCCCGACGGCGCCCCGCTGATCGGGGAGTCGCGCAACGTGGCGGGCTTCTGGATCGCCGAGGCGGTCTGGGTGACGCACTCGGCCGGGGTGGCCCGCTCGGTGGCCCAGCTGCTCGTCGACGGCCGCAGCGAGGTCGACCTGCACGGCTGCGACGTGCACCGCTTCGAGGACGTGCAGCTGGCGCCGGACTACGTCAGGGAGACCTCGCAGCAGAACTTCGTCGAGGTCTACGACGTGGTCCACCCGCTGCAGCCGCGGCTGTCCCCGCGCGACCTGCGGGTCAGCCCCTTCCACGCCCGGCAGCAGGAGCTCGGGGCGGTCTTCCTCGAGGCCGCCGGCTGGGAGCGGCCCCACTGGTACGAGGCCAACGCCGGCCTGGTGGACGAGCTGCCCGCGGAGTGGGTGCCGCCGGAGCGCGACGCGTGGGCGGGGCGGTTCTGGTCCCCGATCGCGGCGGCGGAGGCGTGGAAGACCCGCACCGCCGTGGCCATGTACGACATGACGCCGCTGAAGCGGCTCGAGGTCAGCGGCCCCGGCGCTCTCGCCCTGCTGCAGCGGCTCACCACGGGCGAGATGGACAAGTCCGTCGGGTCGGTGACCTACACGCTCTCCCTCGACGAGGCCGGCGGCATCCGCAGCGACCTCACCGTCGCCCGGCTCGGGGAGCAGCTGTTCCAGGTCGGCGCCAACGGGCCCCTCGACCTCGACCACCTCCTGCGCGAGGCGCCGGACGACGGCAGCGTGCAGGTCCGCGATGTCACCGGCGGCACGTGCTGCGTCGGCCTGTGGGGCCCGCGGGCCCGCGACCTGGTCCAGCGGGTCAGCTCCGACGACTTCTCCAACGACGGGCTGAGGTACTTCCGCGCCAAGCGGGCCCGCATCGGGGGAGTGCCGGTGACGGCGATGCGGCTGTCCTACGTCGGTGAGCTCGGCTGGGAGCTCTACACGGGCGCCGACACCGGCCGGCGGCTGTGGGACGTGCTGTGGCACGCCGGCCAGGACCTCGGCGTGGTCGCCGCGGGCCGCGCGGCCTTCAACAGCCTCCGGCTGGAGAAGGGCTACCGCGCCTGGGGCCACGACATGACCACGGAGCACGACCCGTACGAGGCCGGTCTCGGGTTCGCCGTCCGCCGGCAGAAGGAGGCCGACTTCGCCGGGCGGGCGGCCCTCGCCGGGAAGGGCGAGGACACCGTGCGCCGCCGGCTGTCCTGCCTGACGGTCGACGACGGCCGCAGCGTCGTCCTCGGCCACGAGCCGGTCCTCGTGGACGGCCGCCCGGCCGGCTACGTGACCAGCGCGGCCTTCGGGCACACGGTCGGCCGGCCGATCGCCTACGCCTGGCTGCCGGCCTCGGCGACCGTCGGCACGAGGGTCGAGATCGGGTACTTCGGCCGCCGCATCCCGGCGACCGTCACCGCCGAGCCGCTCGTCGACCCGGGGATGACCCGCATCCGCGGCTGAAGGGAGACCCGTCTCCGCCCTCGCGAGCGGCGGGGGCGGGGCGTCGGCTCAGATGACGGCGCGGATCGTCCGCTCGAAGCCGAGGACGTGCTCGCGGGCGAGCTCGTCGGCCCGGTCGGCGTCCCCGGCGGCGATCGCCCGGAGCAGCTCCACGTGCTCCCGGACGTGCACGTCCACGGTGGGGAGCCGGTCGAGGAACAGGCAGAAGATCCGCGTCGCCAGGTTGTCGTACCGGATCAGGACGTCCTCGAGGTGCGGGTTGCCCGCGGCCCGGTAGATGGTCCGGTGCACGGCCAGGTCCCACCGCATGAGCTCGGCCCGGTCGACCCCGGTGACGTCCAGCCGCTCGATGTGGGCGGCCAGCTCCTCGAGGCCGGCCGCCCCGGTCCGGGGGGCGCGCTCGGCGGCCCGACGGGCGGCCAGCGGCTCGAGCTGCGCCCGGATCTCGGAGATGTGCGCGAGGTCGGAGATGTCCATGCCGGTCGCGAACGTGCCCCGCCGCGGGTAGGACACCACGAGCCGGTCGCCCTCCAGCCGCTTGAGCGCCTCGCGGACCGGGGTCCGGCCCACGCCCAGCGCCCCGGCCAGCTCGTCGTCGTCGATCGGGTCGCCCGGGCGGATGTCGAGCATGATCAGCCGGTCCCGGATCGCCACGTAGGCCCTGTCCGCCAGGGAGGTGGCGGCCGACGGGTCCGACTCCAGCGGTGCGGCGGTCACACGCAGATCGTAGAGCCGGACGGCCATCGGGTCTTGCCTCGTGAGAGGGATCGACATACCGTCAGACTACTACTGATATACCAACGGTGTACCTGGCGCCGCAGGGTCCCATCGCGGCGGGGGAGCGGGAGGCCGGCATGACCATCAGCGCCTTCGACCTCTTCAGGGTGGGCATCGGGCCGTCCAGCTCGCACACCGTCGGTCCCATGCGGGCCGCCCGCACCTTCGCCGCGCGCCTGGCCGGGGACGGGCTGCTCGGGGAGGTGGCCGGCGTCCGGTGCGAGCTGTTCGGCTCGCTCGGCGCCACCGGGCACGGCCACGGCAGCGTGAAGGCCGTCGTCCTCGGCCTGGAGGGCGAGCGACCCGACCTGGTCGACCCGGTCGCGGTCGAGCCGCGGGTCGAGACCATCCGGCGGGAGGGGGAACTGCGGCTGGCCGGCGAGCAGCCCATCGCGTTCTCCGTGGACGACGACGTCGTGCTGCACCGGCGGGAGCGGCTGGGGTTCCACAGCAACGGCATGCGCTTCCGGGCGCTGGACGCGGCCGGCGGGGAGGTCAGCCGGCGCGAGTACTACTCGGTCGGCGGCGGGTTCGTCCTCGACGGGGACGAGGCCGGCGCCGCGGTGGCCGTCGAGGACGGCACGCCGGTGCGGTACCCCTTCCGGACCGGCGAGGAGCTGCTGGCCCGCACCCGGGAGACGGGGCTGCGGATCAGCGACGTGATGCTGGCCAACGAGCTCTCGTGGCGCGGCGAGGCGGAGGTCCGCGCCGGGCTGCTGCACGTCTGGGCGGTGATGCAGGAGTGCGTCGAGCGCGGCACCCGGACCACCGGCGTCCTGCCCGGGGGGCTGGGGGTCCGCCGGCGCGCCGCCGCGCTGCGCGCCCAGCTGGAGGCGTCCGCGGACGAGACCGACCCGCTGCGCGCGATGGAGTGGGTCACCCTCTACGCCCTGGCGGTCAACGAGGAGAACGCGGCCGGCGGGCGGGTGGTCACCGCGCCGACCAACGGCGCCGCCGGCATCGTCCCGGCCGTCCTGCACTACTACCGCGACTTCGTCGCCTCCTGCTCCGAGGACGGGGTGGTGCGGTTCCTGCTCACCGCCGCGGCGATCGGGCTGCTGTTCAAGGAGAACGCGTCGATCTCCGGTGCGGAGGTGGGCTGCCAGGGCGAGGTCGGCTCGGCCTGTTCCATGGCCGCCGCCGGCCTGGCCGAGGTCCTCGGCGGGACGCCGGAGCAGGTGGAGAACGCCGCCGAGATCGGCATCGAGCACAACCTCGGCCTCACCTGCGACCCCGTCGGCGGGCTGGTGCAGATCCCGTGCATCGAGCGCAACGCCGTCGGCTCGGTCAAGGCCGTCACCGCGGCCCGCATGGCCGTGCGCGGCGACGGCCGGCACCACGTCCCGCTCGACACGGCCATCAGGACGATGCGTCAGACCGGCGCCGACATGAAGGACGAGTACAAGGAGACCGCCCGCGGCGGGCTGGCCCTCAACCTCGTGGAGTGCTGAGGAGGCACCCGTGTCCCACCCGTTCACCCTCACGCTCAGCTGCCAGGAGCGCCCGGGCATCGTGCACGCGGTCAGCTCGTTCCTGTTCCGGCACGGCTGCGACATCGTCGAGCACCAGCAGTTCGACGACGCGGTCCGCGGCCAGCTGTTCCTGCGGACGGCGTTCGTCTGCGCGCAGGACACCGACGCCGACCGCCTGTCGGAGGGGTTCCGCGCGGTGGCCGACGAGTTCGGCATGACCTACCAGGTCACCGGGGGCAAGCCGCAGCGCGTGCTCGTCATGGTGTCCCGGCTCGGCCACTGCCTCAACGACCTGGTCTTCCGGTGGCGGGCCGGCAGCCTCGGCGCCGACCTGGTCGCCGTGGTCTCCAACCACGAGGACCTGCGCCCGATGGCCGAGGCGGCGGGACTGCCGTTCTCCCACGTGCCGGTGACGCCGGCGACCAGGCGCGAGGCCGAGGCGCGGCTGCTCGAGCTGGTCGACGAGCACCGGGCCGACCTGGTCGTGCTCGCCCGGTACATGCAGGTGCTCTCCGACGAGACGTGCGCCGCCCTGCACGGCCGGATGATCAACATCCACCACTCGTTCCTGCCGGGCTTCAAGGGCGCCAAGCCCTACCACCAGGCCTTCGACCGCGGCGTGAAGCTCGTCGGCGCGACGGCCCACTACGTCACGCCCGACCTGGACGAGGGGCCGATCATCGAGCAGGAGGTCATCCGCATCGACCACACCTTCGACCCGCGCGCCCTCGCCACGGTCGGTCAGGACGCCGAGGCCCTGGCGCTGTCCCGGGCGGTGCGCTGGCACAGCGAGCGCCGGGTGCTGCTCAACGGCAACAGCACGGTCGTCTTCCGCTGAGCCGGCCGCAGGAGGGCTCGCGGGATCAGGCGTTCTCGCCGGCCGGCTTCCGGGCCCGGGACGGCTGCACGCGCATCGGCTTGCCTGGCATCTCGGGGAAGCGGAACTCGGGAGCGCTGTCCGGAGCGGCTGGTCCGCAGGTGGCGCTCGAGCACGACTCGATGGGCCGTTGGGGGACTGCGGGCCCGGGCGCGTGGCCGCCACCCTGCTCCGGCCCCGCCTCCGTGCATCGGGCCGTGCCCCGTCGATGGCACGGTTCGGGGATGGCGCGAGGGCGTCGCGAGCCCACCCTTGCGGTGCGCGGACCTCCGTGAGGGAGGCCACCGACGAGGGAAGGGGACGGTCCCCATGAGCATCCACGACCCCCTGGGCCTGGAGCCCGTCGAGGCACCTGCTCCGGACGACAGCGGTGTGCTGCCCGCCGATCCCGTCGACCTGTCCCCGGGGAGCGACGTCGTCGAGGCCGGTGACGGTCTGGGTGCCGGCCTCGACAGGGTGACCGAGCCGGCCGACGCCCCCGTGCCGGACACGGAGCTGGACACGGGAACGGTGCCGCCCGGGTTCGCGGACGTCGACGGTGCGGACCTCGGGTTCATCGACCCCGCCACCGTCATCGTCGACCCGACCGCCGTCGTCGCAGGTGATCCTGCCGAGGACGCCGAGTTCTGGCTGTACCAGGGGGACGGCCAGGGGACCTGTGCCCCGACGGCGGTCGCCATGGTGATCGCGGACGTGCTGGACAGTCCCATGGTGACCAACGACGTGGTCCTCGACCGGGCCCTCCAGCTCGGCCTGATCGAGTACGACCCGGCCATGGACGGCGAGCCCGGGATCGACTCGGCCGACGACTGGTCCGGGATGGACACGGCCGACATGATGCGGCTCTGCGAGTCCTTCGGGCTCGACGTGAGTGCGTCGTTCGGGGACACCGGGCACCTCGTCGAGGCCCTGGACGCGGGCCGGGCGGTCATGGTGGGGCTGGACGCCCACGAGATCTGGAGCAGCGTCGACGACGACACCACTGACCAGGGCGTCGACGACAACCACGCCGTGGTGGTGACCGGCATCGACCTGACCAACGGACTGGTCTACCTCAACGACCCCGGTGCCCCCGACGGGCAGGGCGCGGTCCTGCCGCTCGCCCAGTTCGAGGACGCATGGGCGGACTCCGGAAACGACATGATCGTCACCGACTTCACCGAGGACCAGGCCGCCGTCACCGTCGACCTGGACGGCCTGCTGCCCGACAGGGACCCTCCGTTCATGGGGGAGGAGACGCCCCTGGGCGCCGCGGCCGTCGAGCCCGGCGAGCCGCCCGCCCAGCCGCCGCGTCCGCTCCTGCCGGAGGACGCCACGGGGCTGGTGCTGCTCCCGTTCACCTTCGTCGCCCGCATCGCGGACCTGGTCAGCCCGTAGGGCCGGGACGTGCCCGCCAGCCTCGTCGGCCGGGTCCACGACGGCGTCGGCTGGGGTGGCCCATCGGGGGAGGCCGCTCCCGGCGCCCGGATCGTCCCCGACCGGATCCCACGATGACCAGGGAGGCGCTGTCCCCCAGGGTCGCCGACCTGTGCGACCGGGCCGCCCAGGTCGGCGACCCCGCACTCACCGACCGTGCCGCGCGGATCGGCCGGACCATGCGCGAGCCGCTCCGTCTGGCCGTCGCGGGACGGGTCAGCTCGGGGAAGTCGACCCTGGTCAACGCGCTCCTGGGGAGGCGGATCGCCCCGACCCGGGAGACCGAGTGCACGAAGGTGGTCACCTGGTACCGCCACGGGCAGGCCGAGAAGGTGGACGTGGTCCTCCGTGACGGCGGTTCACGCACCGTCCGGCTCTCCCCGGACGGGCGACTCCCGGAGGACCTGGGGGTGCCGAGCGGCGAGGTGGACCGACTCGTGGTGCGGCTCCCGGTCGCCGCGCTCGAGCGGCTGACGCTCATCGACACCCCCGGTCTGGCCTCTGCCACCGGTACCAACAGCGCCCGGGCGGGGGCCGTGCTGGGAGCCGGACCGGCCGACGCGCAGGCGGCCCTCGTGGACGCGCGGTCCACGGCCGCCACCGGCCGGGCGGACGCCGTCCTGTTCGTGTTGGCCGCCTCGCTACGGGCGGACGAGCGGGACGCCATCGGGTCCTTCCGGAGGGTCTCGGCGGCTGTCGACTCCCACTCTCCCGTGAACACCCTGGGTGTCCTCACCAAGGCCGATCTGCTGACCGGTCCAGGCGAGGACCCGTGGCCGGCCGCCGAGCGGCTGGCCGCCGACTTCAGGAGCCGTCTCGCCCATGACGTGGCCGACGTGGTGCCGGTCAGCGGCCTGCTCGCCGAGACCGTGGCCGCCGGGGCCTTCACCGAGACCGATGCCGATGCCCTGGCCCAGCTGGCCGGCCTCGACGACCGGAGCCTGCGCCGCCTGCTGCGGACGGCGGACGCCTTCGTGAGTCGCGAGGCCCCCGTGGCCGGGGCGGTGCGGGCGTCCCTGCTCGCACGACTGTCCCTGTACGGGATCGACAGCGCTGTCGCCGCCGTTCGCGACGGGGCACGGAGCGCCGCCGCGCTGACCACCGTCCTGGCCGGTCGTTCCCGGATCCGCGAGGTGCGGTCCGTGGTGGAGAGCGTGTTCGCGTCCCGTGCGGACGTGCTCAAGGCGGCGTCCGGTCTCCAACAGCTCCACAGGCTCGCGTACGACAGGTCGCTCAGCGACTCCGCGCGGGGCTGGTTGGGTGACCACGTCGAGCTGCTCCGTCTCCACCCGGCGATGCACGCGATCGACGAGTTGCACGCGCTCGGTGAACTGGCCGCCGGCCGGGCGTGGCTGCCGGCTGATCTCGACGTCGCCTTCCGCCGACTGGTGGACGTCGGCCCCGGCCGGGACGGCGAGACACGGCCGGACCTGCGCGCGCTCGGTGAGCGCTTCGCCCGCTTCGCCTTCGACGCGGCGCCCGCCGACGCCCACGTGGCCCGGGTCGCGGCCCGGAGCATCCACCTCCGGAGGACGGATGGGAGCGCTCGATGACCAGCGCACCCCCCGTGAAGGCCCCCGGCAGCCTGCGGCCGCGGCTCCGTGTGCTGCTCGTCGCGGCCGTCCTCGGCACCGCCCTCGTGACCGGCGCACTCACCGTCACGGTGTGGTCCGCGCGCGACCTGGATGCTGCGGACCTCGTCGCCCGAGGGGCGTCCGTGCTGGCCGCAGCCGTCGGCGGCGCGCTCCTCGCTGCGACCGTCCGCGGTCCGCTCGCCCGGGCGTCCGAGGAACCGGCCGACGCCCCTGCGTGCGGATCCGTCCCGTCTGCGGCGCCCCGCCCCGGGTCGGCCCCGCGGCACCCCGACGGCCTCGTCGAGAGGGTGCTCGAGGTCCGCGACCTGCTGGAGAACCCGGCACTGCGCGCGCGGCTGGACGACGGCATCCGCAGCGCGGGCTTCGAGGTGATCGCCCCGGCGCCCGGAGATCCGTTCGACCCCTCGGTGCACACCGCCGTGAGCACCGAGGCGGCGGTCACCGGTACCGCCCCGGGCACCATCGCCGTGGTCGAGCGGGTCGGCCTCCGGCAGGACGAGGTGCTCCACCGGCGAGCAGCGGTGGTGGTGTGGGAGGAGCAGCGATGAGCGACCCGGCCGTCGCGTCGGCACGGCTGGCCTTCACCCGGGCGATCGGGACCGTGCGGGCCGCGGTCGCGGCCGTGGACGAACGGCTGTCCCGGGCCGTCGACGAGGCCGAGGCGGCCGCGCGCGCCGTGGAGCGAGCGGTCGTCGTGGTCGTCGGGGAGGTCAAGCAGGGGAAGTCGTCCCTGGTGAACGCACTCGTCGGCCGGCCGGGGACCTCACCGACCGACGTCACCGTCACGACCGCGACCTACCTGGTGTTCCAGGCCGGCGAGCGTCCCGGGGCGACCCTGCACCTCGCCGACGGCGCGCCGCCGGTCCAGGTGGACGTGGCCGATCTCGGAGCGTGGGTGACACCCGACGCAGCGGCTCCGGTCCGCTACGCGGAGGTGGTGGTGGAGGCGCCCTGGCTCGACGACCTCGTCCTGGTCGACACCCCGGGTGCCGGTGGGCTCGCCGCCACGCACGCGACGGCGGCCCTCGAGGCGGCCGGGCGGGCGTCGGCCCTGCTGTTCGTCACCGACGCGTTCGCTCCCCTCTCCCGGGTGGAACTGGACTTCCTCCGCCAGGCCGCAGCACACGTGGAGACCGTCGTCTTCGCCCTGACCAAGATCGGTCCTCGACCCGGCTGGTCCGAGGTCCTGGCCGAGAACAGGGCGAACCTGGCGGCCGTCGCACCACGGTTCACCTCCGCGCGCTGGGTCCCGGTGGACTCGCTGCTCGCCGCCCGCGCTCTCGACGATCTCGGCGCACACCCGACCGAGGTGGCCGGTGCGATGGACGACCAGGGCGTGACGGATGCGCTCGAGGACTGGGAGGAGTCCGGCGTCGGCGAGCTCCTCGGCGTGCTGCGCACCGAGCTGGCGCCGGCCACCGAGGCACTCGCCGCGGCCAACGCGCTCCGCGCCGCTCGGTCGATCGCGGAGCGGGCCGACCGTGAGCTCGTGCTGCGCCTGGCGCAGCTGCAGGCCGACCCCGCTCTGGAGGAAGCCGTGGCCGAGTACCAGCGCCGACTGGTCGAGCTCGACGACGAGCAGCGCACGTGGGCGCCGCGTCTCGAACGGGAGCTCGCCGAGCTGCGCATCGACCTCAGCCGCCAGCTGGCCACTCGGGTGGACGAGGAGCGCGACCGGTGGACCGAGCGGTTGCGGACGCTGCGGAGGGCTCCGGACGACGCCACCTTCGCCCAGCTCTGCGACCAGCTGCAGCAGGACCTGGACGTCGTCGCCCGTGAAGCCCTCGAGTCCACCTGCCGCCGGTTCCGGGTCATCGCGGACCACCTGTTCGAGGAACTCTCCGCGCCGGAGTCGGTCGTGACGGCGCTCGACGGCCCAGGCGCGCCCCTCTTGCTGCCTCCTCCCAAGTCCCTGCCACCGGACCGGTCCCACGGGATCAAGGACGTGCTCGACCTGTACTTCGGCTGGCTCATGGGCACTGGGCTGGCCACGGGCGCCGGCTCCGCCCTCGGGTGGGTGACCGGCCTCAGCCTGGGACCGATCGGCTGGGCCCTGGGAGCCGTCGGAGGCATCGCCGGGATCGCCCTCCGGTCGTTCGTCAACCGGGACAGCGGCAGACAGGCCGACGTCCGCTCGGCGGTGCTCACGTGGATCACCCAGGCCGAGGTCGCCATCCGGTCAGAGGTCGAGCGGAACAGCATCCAGGCCCGATTCCACCTCGCCGAGGCGTTCCGGACCGCGCTCCAGCAGGCCAGGAGCGAGGCTCAGGAGTTCCTCGACGCGTCCAAGGCTGCCCGGCAGCGGTCCGCGGCCGAGTCGGCCACCCGGAGGCAGGCCCTCGACGGCCAGCGTCGGGCCCTCGCGAAGGCCGTCGAGCGGGTCGACGGCCTGTTGGCCACCCCGCTCGCCGTCGAGCCCGGGTGGCGGACGAAGCCTGGGGGGTGAACGTGTCCCCCGACCTGCCCGCACCCGAGGACACCTCCGGCGATCCCCCGCAGGAGCTCGTCCCCGGGGCCGCCGCGGCGTCGTACCCGGAGCTGGGGCCCGAGGAGGGACCGGACCTCGGGCCGGCCCCCGCCGAGCACGGTCACCCCGCCGGGGCCGACGACGTCGAGGGTCCGGAGGTCGGTCCGCGCGAGCCGGACGACGCGGGACCCGCGGAGAACGGGAACGGGGAGGTGGACGACGACCTGGAGCAGTGGTTCGCCGTGGACTGGGTCGACCCGTCGGTCCTCCCGGACGAGCAGGACCCGGTCGTCGCTGATGACGACGTCCTCGGGTACGCCGACGTCGACCAGGCGGCCCGGCTGCTGTGGGACCGGGCGGCCCTCGGCCCGGCAGCGGCGGCCGGCGACGCCGTGGAGATGCTCCGGGTCGTCGCCGAACGCGGCTCCGACGCCCTGGACCAACAGGCCGCCCGCATACTCCTCCGCCTGCTCGAGCAGCTCGGGACCTGAGCGCCGGCACGGAACGGGACCCACTCGGCGCTTCCGGGGCCTAGCGTTCCCCTCCCTGCTGGTCCCTGACGGGAGACCCGATGAGTGATCCCACCGTGCGCCGTTCGCTGAGCGTCCACCGGGTCGAGACGTCGCTGGACACGGGGGGCGCCCCGCCCGCGGTGACCGACGTGCCCGACGCCACCGAGGGGCGCGCCGGGCGGTCCGGCACGACGGCCGGCCGCCGCCAGAGGACGCTCCACCGGGTCCTCCGCGGCGCGTAGACCGGAACGGCTGGACGAGTCCGTGGACCTGCTGCACTCGTCGCCACAGGCCATCGGACGGTCCGAGGTCGTCACGGCGCTCGGGGAAGCGCTCGGCGACCCGGGGCTGCAGCTGGTCACCGGCCCGACGGGGGTCGGCAAGACCACCGTGGCAGTGGCAGCCGCCCGGAGGACCGGACGGGACGTGCGGATGGGCGGGGGGCTTCCCTCCCTGGCGGCCCGCCCCGGGATCGCTCTCGCTCGCGCGATCCGGGTCCCCCTCCCTCCGGAGCCCGAGGACGCGGTCACGCTCACCGTCGCGCTCGTCCGGGACGGCATCCTCTTCCTGGACGACGTCCACTGGGCCGACGCGCACTCCGTGCGGGTCGCCGTGGCCGCCGCGACGTCCATCCGTGCCCTGCTCTGCGTGACCGACCACGGACCGGACGGTGAGGCGCCCCGGGGTGACGGTACGGACCTGGTCGGGGTCGCCCGGTCGGCGGCACGAGCCGTGGTCCGGCTCGGTCCGCTCTCCGACGAGGACGTGGCGGCCCTGGTCCGCCGGGTGGACCCGTTCGCCCCCACCGCCGAGGTGGCGCGCGTGGTGACCGCTGCTCACGGCAACCCGGGAGCAGCACTGGCGATGGTCACCGGGGACAGCGCCTCGGCGCGGCGGGCCCTCGCCGTCCGCGCTCGTGACCTGACCGTCGCAGGTCGGACGGCACTGGTCGCCCTCGGGCTCGCGGGTCGTCCCACCCGAGCGCGCCGCCTCGGTTCCGGTGCCCCGGAGCTGGTCGAGCACGGCCTGGCGGTGGAGGAACGGCCCGGGGACGATCCGCTGTTGGCCTTCCCCTCGGCCGCCACCCACGCCGTCGCCGCCACCCTGGCCTCCCCCGAGGCGCTGTCCCGCCTCCACCGTCACCTCGCCGGCACCAGTCCGGATCCTTGGGACCGGGTGCGTCACCTCGCGGCATCCGGCGACACCGAGGGGGCGGTCGAGGCCGCCGTCCGGGCTGCTCCCGGGCAGGCCCCCGCGGGGCGGGCCCGGCTGCTGGCGCGCGCCGCCGAGCTCGCGCGAGGTGAGCGGCGGCGTCGACTCTGGCACGCGGCGGCCGACGCTGCCGATGCCGCAGGTGACGCCGGTGCGGCGGCGGCCGCGCGCCGTCGGGCGGTCACGGCCAAGCTCACCGAGCGGGAGGTGGAGGTCATGTCGCTGGTCGCCGAGGGCAGGACCACGGCGGCGATCGCCCGGCGCCTGCAGATCTCCACCGGGACCGTGGAGACCCACGTCCGGTCAGCAGTGGCCAAGCTGGGCGGTCGTAACCGCACCGAGGCCGCCGTGCTCCTCGTCACCGGAGAGCTCCCGTGAGGACGGACGTACCGGACGGGCCGTCCCCGCTGCTGGTCGCCCCCGACGAGTCCACGGCTGACGCCGCCGCCACGGCCCTGCGTGCCGCCGGATGGACGCTGACCGGTCGGGAGGACGTCCCCCGTGAGCCCTGGGACCTCGGCGGCCGGGCCCTCGTGGTGAGGGTGACCGTCGACGAGGCCACCGTCCCGGACGTCGTCGAGCTCGCTGCACGAGGCGTCGGGCTGGTCGTCGTGGTCGACGTCGAGGACCCGGTCGTCGCCGAGGGATTGATCGGCGAGCTGGTACGGCTGGGGCCGGTGGGGACGTGTGAGGCCCCGGCCGGAGGGGCGACCCTCCGGCCGCTGACCGCTGAGGAAACAGCCGTTCTCGACGAGCTGGCCCGCGGAGCGTCCGTCCCCGAGGCGGCCGCGCGGTCGTTCCTCTCCGTGCGGACGGCTCACCGGCGGCTCGCGTCGGCGCGGAACGCGCTGGGTGCCAGGAGCACCCGAGAGGCGGTGGTCGCGTACATGGCCACCCGGAGCCGGGGTCCACGGCCGCCGCCGGGCGTCGCGGCCCACAGGAGGCGGCCGTGGCCGGCGCGAAGGCGCGCTCGCGGGGCCGGTGACCCGGTGGCACGGGAGCTAGGCTCGCGCGCCGTGTCCGACGGACGGTGAGGTGCGGATGGACGAACGTTCGGACCCGGGCTCCGAGATCACACCCCTGGACCTCGTCTGGCTGGTCGACTGCTCGGGTTCCATGCGGGTGGACGGGAGACTGGGCGCGGTCGACCGTGCCATCCGTGACGCCCTCCGGCACAGCAGGGTCGTCGCCAGGGACCGTCGCATCCGCCTGTTCGTGCGTGCGCTGCTGTTCTCGTCGGGCAGTCGCTGGCACGTCCGTGACCCTGTCCCGGTCGAGCACCTGGTGTGGCCGGAGCTGCAGGAGGCCGGCGGCTACACCGACCTGGGTGCCGCACTCCGGGAGGTGGCGGCGGTGTTGAGAGCGTCGCCCGCGGAGCCGGGAGCACCGCCCCCGGTGCTCGTCCTCGTCTCCGACGGCGAGCCGACCGACGACGTCGACGAGGGGATCCGCGCGCTCGCGGACACTCCGCGGGGCGTGCAGGCGCAGCGCTTCGCCGTCGGTCTCGGTCCGGACGCCGATCTGGACGTCCTCCGGCGGTTCGTCGGGTCCTCGGCCGCCCCGCCCGTCTCCGTCCCGCGACCCGAGCAGTTGCCCGGGGTCCTGCGCGGGGTCTGCAGCATGGCGCTGGACGCCGCGACGGCGGGGGTGACCGCCCTACCGCAGCAGGAGGCGGCGAGGACGGCTTCGGGGCCGCCCCGGTCGGGACGGTCGGCGGCGATCGACTTCGGGACCACCTACACCTCGGCGGCCGTGCGGGACGGCGAGGGGAGGGTGCACACGATCGCCTTCGACAGCGGCCTGACGAGGTCCCCGTCCGGGGTGCTGCGCCTGACCGACGGGTCGTTGCTCGTCGGATCACTCGCCGAGGCGCAGGCGGCCCTGTACCCGCAGGCGTTCGAAGCCACGCCCAAGCGGCTCATGGGGTATGACACCGTCGTCCTGGGCGGCGAGGAGACAGCCGTGGTCGACCTCGTCGCCGCCGTCCTGAGGCACGCCGCCGCGGAGCTGGACCGCCAGCAGGGGAAGGGCCGGGAGGTCCTGCTGACCCATCCCGCGGACTGGCGCCGACCACGGTTGGCGGTCCTGCGCCGAGCCGCCGCCCGGGCCGGGCTCGGGGACGTCACGCTCGTCCCCGAACCGGTGGCGGCCGCGGCGGCCTACACCACCGACGACGACGTCACCCGGGGATCGGTGGCCGCGGTCTACGACCTGGGAGGCGGGACGTTCGACGCTGCCGTCGTGGAGCGCACCGAGACCGGGTGGGCCGTCGCCGGCCCACCCGCCGGCATCGACCCGCTCGGCGGTGTGGACTTCGACCGCCTGCTGCTCGGGCACGTCGGTGGTGTCGTCGCCGGTCGTGACCCGGCGGCGTGGGCAGCGCTATCGGATCCACCGGACATGGTGTGGCGCCGCCGCCGGCGCGAACTGCAGCGGGAGGTCCGGGCGGCCAAGGAGGCCCTGTCCACGCACCCGTCCTGGACGGTGTTCGTGCCGGGGGTCGAGGAGACGGTCACCCTCACCGTGGAGGACCTGGAACGCCTGATCGCGCCGCTCGTCGACCGGACCGTCGACGTGATGGTGGCCACCATCCGGGAGTCCGGACGACGGCCCGACCAGTTGCAGGCCGTCTACATGACCGGGGGTTCCTCGCGGATCCCCCTGGTGCACCGCCGGCTGTGGGACGCGCTCGGCGTCGAGCCCCTCACCGGCTCGGATCCCAAACTGGTCGTCGTCACGGGCGCCCTCTGCTGACCCGCCCCGGCCCGACGGCCGAGGACCGGGCGACGACGGGTCACCGCAGCTCAGGGCATTGTCGTTCCACAGGTCGACCCCTACCTTGTGACGGACTCGTCCCACCCACGGGGGTCTTCGATGGCGACACCCACTGATGTACGCGACGTCCTGAGCGAGTGGGTGCAGCGGTGCGGACCGTCCTTCCTGGACGACCCCCGCCGGGTCCGGGCAGTCCTCCACGACGCCGCACCGGACTCGTCCGAGCAGACCGCCTTCCTCAGCGCTGCACTCGAGGACGGCATCGCCCGCCGCATCCTCGACACGCCCCCTGACCGGCTGGGTGTCGAGATGGAGCGCATGACCGCTGAGCTGGCAGGCCGGCGTGGCCTCGCCAGACCCGACGCCGAGTGGGCCGTGGTCACCGTGGCCGCGGCCCTGGGGGCGCCTCTCCCACCACCGCCGGGACCGGGTCGGTCCACGCAGCGCCCGGTCCCGCCCCGCAGGCGTCGGGGCCTGCTGCTCGCCGGCGTGATCGGCGCGGTGCTGCTCGTCGCCGGTGGCGTGGTCGCCGTGCTCCTGCTCGTCGACCGAGGCCCGGTCCCTCCGGGGGGTCTCCAGGTGGCCGCGGAGGAGGAGAGGATCACCGTGCGCTGGGACGCGGTCACCGACGCTGCTGGCTACCAGGTGCTCCGCGATGACGAACTGCTGGCCGAGACGACCCAGACCGAGTACGTCGACACGGAGGTGGAGGGCGGTACCGAGTACGACTACTCCGTCCGCACCGTGGAGGACTCGGGGGAGCGGTCGGAGGTCTCCGCCACCGAGTCGGTACGAGCGGTGCTCCCGTCCCCGGCCGTGGACCCCCCGACCGCGGACGGCCTGACGGTCACCCTGACCTGGGCGCCGGTGGCCGGTGCCGAGCACTACGAGATCAGCCGGGGTGGTTCCTCGATCGCCGACAACGTCACCGGCACCACCTACACCGACGAGCAGTCGGAGGTCGGCAGGCCCTCGTACACCGTGACCGCCGTGGACGACGACGGCGGGGGCCGGTCGTCCACGGACGTGGCCGTGGACGTGGCCCCCTGGGGCACCATGCAGACCTTCGCCTCGGCGTTCCCCCTGCTGTTCCCGGTGACGCCGGAGGCCGGCCTGCAGGACCCCGTTGCCCCGCACCGATGCGCGTTCGAAGCACCCGACGGATCGAACGCGGCCGTCGAACGCGTTCGCTGCACGTTCGACAACGGCATCGTCGCGTTCGTCGACCGGTTCACGAGCGCACAGCAGGTGGCCGACGACCTCCAGTCCTTCATCACTCCGGGGTCCGGCCAGTTCACCGACACGTGGTTCTGCACCGGCGGTTCGACGGAAGGCCAGTTCACCGAGTGGACCTTGGCGGACGGGGCGCCCTTCGAGCTCTTCACCTTCGTCGACCCAGGGCTGGAGTTGTTCGACCTCTTCGTCGTCTGGACGTCGGACCGGTCCGTCGGGGACCTCAACGCCGCTTTCCTCCAGTCCCCGATCCTCTGCGACTGACCTGCAGCGCCGGTGCGGCGGTCGTCGGTGCTGCGGGTGGGGCCGGGTCCGGGTGGCCGGGAACATCGGGTGCGGGCCGGGGATCTGAGTGGGCATGAGTGACTACGGCAACCTGGTGATCAATCCCGACGGTTCGATGACGATCGGCTCGCCCTGGACCAACAGCGCGCTGCCGGACCCGACCACCCCGGAGGCGGTGGACGTGCTGGCCGGGCCCCTGGGCTACGACATCCTGGCGGACCTGGAGTGCGGCCCGGCCGACGCCGGCGCGGTGGTCCCGGTGGACGGGGTGTCCGTCGCCACCGGGCTGGGGCACCTCGACGCGGCCGCGGCCAACTGGGCGGGGCTGGCCCCGGCGGGGACCTCGGTGGTCTACGACCCCTACCTGGGACAGCCGACGTTCTACGAGCCGGGGGACTTCACTCCCGACCCGTGGGTCGACGGCTTCGTCGACGGCTACTGACCGCTCCGGGCCCGCAGGTCCGCCGCCCCTGACCGGGAACGCGACCTGCGGGCCTCGGGTGTCACACCTCATCGACCGTGGACCGGGTCAGGCGTCCTCGACGTCCAGGAGGGGACCCCGGTCCCCGGGAGACCGCTCCACCGCACCGGGCGGGGTTCGTGGAGCCTCCGGAGGCGACCTCGGCGGGTGCCCCTGGTGGACGACGCCACGTCAGGCGTCGGGGTCCCGGCGCGACGACCGAGGAAGGGCGGGAGCGTCCCCGGGCGGTTCGCTCACTCCCGCCGGCCGGGGAGCGACCTGCACCTAGGGGCGGCACGTCGATGCCCGGAGTGCCCGTTCGAGGGGTCCGCGCGGATCCGGGGGAGTCGGGGGCAGGTCGTGTCGGTCCCCCGGCGGCCTGACGAGTCCCCGTCAGGAGCCTCAGCGCGGCTCGTTCCGTCCCTGTGCGGGGTCGGGATGCCGGTGGGGACCGACCCCGCGGACGAGGTCGAGGTGCGGGACCTGGGAATCGAACCCAGTCGGCCGGTGGCAGGTGCTTTACAGGCACCCTCCCAAACCATTGGGACATGTCCCGCGAGAGGAACAGCGGGCGGTGCGCCCCCTGTGTCGTTGGCTGGTCGGCTGGTCACCGGGAGACGCCGCCCTCGTCGTGCAGTCACGGGACGGGCGACCACGGCATGAAGGCGCCGGGCTCGCGGCCCACAGCAGCCGGCGTCCTGGTCGACGCCGCTGGGTGTCCGTCCCGGGCCGTCGTCGCCGAGCCGACCACTCGGAGGTCCCCGGGCCGTCCCGTCGTGGAGGTCCGACTCGCTCACGTCCCCTTGGATCAGGGGACAGCCCCCGGATGTTCCCGGCGCCCCGGGGTGGCTCGTCCGGTGGTCTCGGGGTCCCACCGCTGCTCGAACGGGGTCCCGATGCACCACGGCCCGGCCGACCGGCGTCGCCCGGACCCGCAGGGGTCAGTACCGCGACGTCGGGAACATCCTCGGCTTCCCGGTGATCTGAACCAGGAGAGTCGGACGCGGGAGCTACGGCTGGTAGCCGTACTCGAGGAGGAGAGCGTGCACGGCGTTCCTGGCGCGGTTGAGTCTGCTCTTCACCGTCTGCACGCCGACGCCCTGGTAGGCGGCGATCTCCGCGTAGGTCATGTCCGCGTACTCGCGGAGGACGAGAGCCGTCCGGAAGTCGGGCGGCAGCAGGTCCAGGACCTGCTGGAGCGCGTCCCGCTCCGCGAGCGTCGTGGAGAAGGGCGTCTCTCGACCTGCCCAGTCCCCGACCTCCGCGACCGGTTCCTCCCGCCGCCGCTGTACCACCCTCAGCGCCGCGTTGGCCGCTATGCGGTGGAGCCACGTGCCGAACTGTGCCTCACCGCGGAACTTGGCGAGGTTGCGCCAGGCGGCGGTCAGCGCGTCCTGGAGCGCGTCCTCGGCATCCTGCCGCTGCCCGGTGATGCGGTAGCAGACGGCCCACACCCGTTCACGGTGCGGTTGGATGAGAGCGGCGAAGGCCTCGGCGTCTCCGGCGGCTGCGGAGCTGGCCAGCGAGGACTCCTCGTCGGCGCGTGTGTCCATGCCGCTCCCCGGTGCCCGGATCGTGGCGGCAGCGTAGACCGCGTGCGAGGACGGTGAGAAGGGACGACCGACATGCACATCGAGTTCGACCAGGAGGGGTTCCTGGTGATGGAGGGCTTCTCCGCCGACGCGCCGGAGGAGGCCACGGGCGCCGACCGCTCGGTGTTCGAGGCCCCGCCACCGCTGTCGGAGGACACCTGGCTCGCGGCTCTCACCTCCACCGTCGACGAGGACGGGGGGAGGGACGACGTCGACGACCTGCTGACGGGTCCGGGCGGGCCGGCCGGCACCGCTGAGGGAGACCCGGAGCCCGATGCGCCCGCGTCCCCCGTGGGGGACGACGTGCCTGGCGTCCCGTCGGCCGAGTCCACCACCGGGGAGTGGCCGGCGGACGACTGGTACGACACCGATGCCATCGACACCGGCACTGCTGCTGCCGTGGACGACGGGGGATCTGACGACGTCCTGTGACCGGGCGGCCGCGGCAGGCCCACCGCATGAGCACGCTGCCGGGCCACGGCTCGATCGCGGAGAGGTCGGTGGTGCGCCGGAAGACCGGTGGACCCCGGCTCCGGGCAGGGACCTGACCAGCCTGGTCCCTGCGTGACGACCACTCGCTCGTCCGTACCGATCCACCGAGCGCCGCCTGCCGGCCGAGGGGCTCCGCGTGGAGGAGTGGCCGCATGACGCTGCTGCGTGATGGCACCCGGTCCGAGCGGAGGGGCCCACGCGGTCCAGGCGCGGGGTCGAGCACTGCAGCGCCGGTGCGGCGGTCGTCGGTGCTGCGGGTGGGGCCGGGTCCGGGTGGCCGGGAACATCGGGTGCGGGCCGGGGATCTGAGTGGGCATGAGTGACTACGGCAACCTGGTGATCAATCCCGACGGTTCGATGACGATCGGCTCGCCCTGGACCAACAGCGCGCTGCCGGACCCGACCACCCCGGAGGCGGTGGACGTGCTGGCCGGGCCCCTGGGCTACGACATCCTGGCGGACCTGGAGTGCGGCCCGGCCGACGCCGGCGCGGTGGTCCCGGTGGACGGGGTGTCCGTCGCCACCGGGCTGGGGCACCTCGACGCGGCCGCGGCCAACTGGGCGGGGCTGGCCCCGGCGGGGACCTCGGTGGTCTACGACCCCTACCTGGGACAGCCGACGTTCTACGAGCCGGGGGACTTCACTCCCGACCCGTGGGTCGACGGCTTCGTCGACGGCTACTGACCGCTCCGGGCCCGCAGGTCCGCCGCCCCTGACCGGGAGCGCGACCTGCGGGCCCGGCCAGTGGCCGGCCCACGAGGTGTCGTGCAGCAGACGGTGGTGCCTGCTGTCCCTGCACGGACACGGGGAGGCGACCGACGTGCACGGAGGGAGTGATCCCGGTGCCGGCGGTGACGCGACCGGTGCGGACACCGGCGTCCGGTCGCCCGTCCGGAGACGTCACCAGCGGCCCGTGCGGGTGGAGTCCCCGCTCGGGGCCATGGGTCCGGCCGATCGTCCTGCACCGCTGGGACTGTCCGCCCGTGGGTCGTGCAGATACCGTCCCACCTCCGCACACGACGGTTCGTCCGTGGCAGTCGTGGATTGGAACGCGCGAACACGCGCGCGGGCGCTTCCTGCCGAGTGCGCGCGGTGAGGAGGGGTGACGGATGGCCGATCCCGCCGGTCCTGACGAGCGGCCCGTGCCGACGCGCCAGTCACCCCCACCCCCGGCCCCCCCGACCGGCCAGGCGAAGCGCTGGGTCACGGTGGGCCTCCCGTTGGTCGTCGCGGCGCTCGTCGTGATCGCGCTCGTGCTCTACGTCCTCGTGGGTCCCTCGGAGGGGGAGCTCGTCCGGGGGAGCGCCACACCTGCGGCGGGTGAGAGCGCTTCCGGGTCCACGGACACGGACCCTCCGTCTCCGGCCCCGTCGACCGGCCCGACGGCGAGTCCGCCGCTCACGACTCCGCCGCCTCCGCCTCCCACGAGCCCCGCCCCGCCTCCTGCGGAGGCACCGCCGACCGAGGAGATCATCGGTCAGTGGGTGGGCGAGGGCACGCTCACCGCTTGTGAGGGGTTCAGCAACGACTGTCCTCCCGGTCTGCCGTTCCGCTTGGAGATCACGTGTGGCTCGTCCGGGCCGTGCTTCGTGGTCCCGCTGGAGGGCTACATGTCCTCGGTCCTGAGCCCCTCGGCGGGCGGCTACAGCGCCCGCGGACCGGTGCCGACGGAGGTCTCGCCGACGTGCGACGGCTCCCTCGTCCTGGCTTCGTGGTTGCTGACCGTCACCGTCGAGGACGGCCGCCTCGTGGGCGGCTACACGGAGACGACAACGGGTGCACTCCAGTGCGCTCCCACTCGAGCGGCCTGGGACATCACACTGACGCGAGGGTGACGTCCTCTCCGTTCTCGCAACGGACCGATCCCCTCGACTCCCGACCGCGACCGTGGATCCGAGGTCATCGGACGGGACCCGCTCGACGCAGACGGTCGGAGGCCCTACCGTGCGCGTCGCACTGCATGGAGTAGATCAGCGGTAGATCACCCGGCTTCGGACCGGGAGGGCGCAGGTTCGAGTCCTGCCTCCATGTCCGCTGCCCGTCCTGGAGCAGACCGGTGGTGGACCACCCGCCGCTCGAGCGGGAGGGCGCGAGTCCGGTCCTCGCTCCCAGGTCCGGTCCGGGAGGTCGAGGTACCCATGCACGAGGAGCCCGAGGCCGAGACCTCGTCGCACTACGCCGTGGGGCGGTTGTGGGACGCGCTGTACACCGCCGCCACGTCCGGGGACGAGGCCACGCGGTCGCGCGCCGCGGCGAAGGTCGACCGCTGGCAGGCGGTGCTCGGTGGCATCGCGAGCGGTGAGCTGAGCATCGGCTCACGTACGCCGGTGACGGAGACCCCGGCCTGGGTGACCCTCGAGGTGGTCACCGGCGGTTTCACGACCGGCCGGTACCCGGCGGAGCAGCCACTGGACGACGACGAGCGCGCCCGGCTCGCTCAGCTGCCTCCTGGACCCGGATCGACAGCCCGTGAGCGGCTCAATCTCTGGTACCTCAGCGACGCCGGGCAGGCCGAGCTGTTGGCGGCGCTGACGAGCGAGCACTACCGCATCGATCTGCCCGAGCACGCGGCGCTGGCCGTCGTGGCCCTCCTGGTCGACCGTGGTCATGGTGGAGCAGCGCTCGACCTGCTCGCAGCTCTCCGCCCGTTTCTGCACCGGCTGCGGTTCACCCCACAACTGACCGGTCGGCCGGTGCCGACCGGGACCGCGGTCCACCTGGAGCCTGTCGGCAGGGTCGCTGCGACCCTTCGTGCGGTCACGCCCCTCCGCAGGTCGTCGCCATGCGGGAGGCGCTCGCATCGTGGCACCCGCTCTACGACGACCTCGTCGCGCTGTGGGCGGACACCGTCGACGGGCGACTACCACACCTGGTCAGCCGCGGCGGCGTCGTCGAGATCGAGGGCGGCTGGCCCGCCCGCCGCTTCCCGGACGTCTGGGCTGCGAGGCGCGCCGAGTGGCTCACCCGCTACGAGGCCCTGGTGGAGCAGGCGACCGCGTCGACCCGGCACCAGCACCCCAGGAGCAACTTCACCCGGCTCCGCCGTGCGCTGGAGATCGCCGGGGACGACGGCGCCGGCCTGTCCGGCCGTGACGTGGGCTGGGTACGGCGAGCGCTGGCCAACACCATCACGCGGCACGGCACTCCCGGCAGTGAGACCAGGGCCGCGGTGCGCACCGCGCAGGCTGAGGCCGCCGGCCGGCCGACGCATGCTGTGTTGGCGCACGTCGTCGCCGGCCGGCTCGACCGCTTTCCCGCGGACGGTGGCCTCCCGGCCCTCGACACGGTCGTCGGGGACACCACGGGAGAGGAGGCGCCCGCGATCGGGAACGGCGTGGCGGTGCCCGCGCCCGTGGTCCGGGCGGTGAGCCGTGCTCTCGAGGCACCCGTGGAGGAGTTGATCGACCGGGGCGTGATCAGTTCGGGCGAGGTCCTCGCCCGGGTGCTGCCGCAGGTGACAGCGCAGTACGTGTCGGCGAGCATCGACGACGCGGTGATCGCGGGCCTGTACGCCCGCACGTACGCGGCGTTCCGGTGTCGGCGCAGCCTGCTGCTGCTCGGCCTCGAGCACCAGGTGCGGTTCGAGGAACTGCCGTGGGTCACGAGCCTCTCCGGCTTCCGCGCTCGAGGTCGCTCAGCCCACGTGGCCCGACAGGCGTTGCAACGAGCGGTCCTGCTGGCTCTCGACGCCTTCCCGGAGCGGATCCTCCCCAATCCGCTGGTACGTGAGTTCGGCGCCCTCGCCACCGCGGGGGACGTGCGGCTGGACCTGGTCGAAGAGGTGGCTGCGGACATCTTCACGGGTACCTTCACGACGAAGTGGCGGACCGCTGCGCAGGTGGCCAGCGAGTGCCTGCAGGACTCGCTGTACGCCCGCTACTACGACCTCCCTGGCCCGGAGTTCTGGGCCTCCGGATCCGGGTCGAACGGCTGGACGCACGTGCAGAGGCGGTGGAGCAGGGAGGCGGTCGACTTCACCGTGCTGTGCAGCACCCGAGCGGCCGAGGCGGGCCGGGACGGGCGCTCCTGGAGCGTCGCTGCGAATGGCGCCGTACTCGAGCAGAGTCAGATCCTCACCACCCACAACCTGGCCGTACTGACCGTCGGGCTCGACCTGCAGACGGTCCTTCGGGAGCGAGCGCCGGAGCTGGCCGAGCGGGTGCTGACGTGGGTGTTCCACACCCATGCTCACCTGCCTGGCCGGCAGCACGCCGCCTCGGCAGCGATCAGGCGCATCTCCTACGCCTGGCGACAGGCGATCTACCTGCTCAGCTTCTGCGATGACGAGTTCCGACGGGTCACGGTGCGGCGCCTCCTCGAGGCCACGTCGACGGGTACCGCCGTGGAGTTGCGGCCGGTCGTCGACGGACTGGCGCACGTGGTCGCCGGCGGTCGCTTCCACGCTGCCGGCGTCGCCGACGGAGGAGCAGGGCGGCGCCTGCTGGGGTGGTCAGTGGGGGAGCACTGGCTGCTTGCGTCCATCGCCGCGCGGGACTGATCTCCGTTGTGTCCTGGAGCAGCCCGCATGGCTCGTGGCGCGCGGCGTTCCTGGGCCTCGACATCCGTGGACACCGGGGGCCGATGCGCCCGAGCCCGCCGCTTCGGCCACGGGCACCGCACTGGCCGCGTCGAGGCGGATCGCCATCGGCGGAGGTCATCGGGCGCGGCAGCCTCTCCAGGCCTCGGTCGTGCCGGGATCGGGCGTTCTCGTCGGCCGGCTTCCGTGCCCGCGACGGCTGCACCCGCGTCGGCTCGCCCGGCATCTTCGGGGAGCGAAACCCGAAAGCGCTGTTCAGACCGGCAACACCGCAGGTCGGCGTCGAGCGTCAATGGGTGGGTTACCGGGCGAATTGTCGCGTCCGGACCGGCACGGAGTATCGGTCAGCCGTAGACGTCGGCGCGGTGCGAGATGCGTACGACCCTGACCAGGACCTCGTCCTCGTGGATCGAGTAGACGACGCGGTACTGGCCCCGTCGCGCGGACCAGTAGCCCTCGAGATCGAACCGCAGCGGCTTCCCGACGCGGTACGGGTCCGCAGCCAGCGGCCCGTAGAGGAAGTCGACGACCGCGACAGCCATCCGCTCGGGGAGGTCGCGCTCGATGGCCCGCTTGGCCGCCGCCGAGAGGACGACGGTGTGGCGACGAGGGCCGCTCACCGCCGGCGGGCCGCGAGTGCGGCCCGCACCTCGGCCTCGCCGTAGACCTCTCCGGCGGCCATCGCCTCCTCGGCCTGCCTGATCTCCGAGCGTGCTCGGGGATCGGAGAGGACCTCCAGCGTCTCCATCAGCGACTCGTAGTCCTCGACGGCGAGGATGACCGCGACCGGGCTGCCGTTCCGGGTGACCGTGACGCGCTCGTGCGTGCCGGCAACCTCGTCGATCACCTGGCTGAAGTGCGCCTTGACCGTCGCCAGCGACTGCGTCGTCATGACCTCAATTGTGGTCAGCTGGCCAGCTCTGGTCAAGGAGCGCGGCCGGGGTCGCCAGGGGATGCGGTGTGGCTTCACGCGCCCTCGTGGGCGAGGCGAAGTGCCGTAAAGGGTCACCGCCGACGGAGGGCGACGCGTTCTGCGTCGTGGCCGGGATCGGTTGAGGCCGCCATCCGGCAGCCGAGACGCGCCCCAGTCCACCCAACGGCGGGCACCTGACAGGTCACACGGAGGGTAGGCGCCGAAGGGCGAGGTGCCGATCTGCTCCTCTACGGCGCGCATGGCCGGCGGGTCGATCCTGGCCGTGCCGCCAAGGGTCCGTCGAGGTCGAGGATCACGAACAGCGACGCCGTGGAGATGAGCGCGGGGACGCCGAGAAGAGTCCACCGCAGGCTCGGGCGGATGTCGCGGCCGGCGAGCGCGGCCGTGGACACGACGGGGATGGCGACGCAGCAAATCAGGAGCGCCGTCGCGATGGCCGGCACCGATGGCGCGGCCTCGGCGAGACGGTCCGACCGCGCTGTGACGCGGCCGCGCTCGGCGGCTACGACCTGGGCCACCAGGGTCTCGCTGATGCCGGCCTGCTGCGCGACCGCGACCCGCGCATCGGCGTCACTGGAGATCGACGACGTGTGGCGAGTCGCCTCGAGCGAAGCCCACCCCGGCCGTGCGACGGCGCGGGCATGGCAGCTCAGCAGGCCGCCGAGGTCGGGACCGGTCGGCGACGCGGAGGAGCGCCGCCCCTACGGCTTCCGTCGCCACGGCGCCGGCCTCGTCGTCGGCGGCGTCGTGGTGTCCTCGTACGACGAGGACGTCTGCACGAGGACGAACGCCGGCACGAGTGCGACGAGGATGCGTACCGGGGCCAACCGGTCGGTCAGCGGGATGTCCTCGGCTCAGGCCCCTGCCACCGGTGGTGCGGTGGGGTCGGCCGCCTCGGTCGTGACTTCCCGGAGCACGTAGTCCTCGATGGTCTCCAGGTCGTGGGTGGAGCGTTTCACGATCGTGAGCAGGTCGCTCATCTTGCTGACCTCCTCGATCTGCTCCTTGATGAACCACTGCATGAACTGGTCGGAGGCGAAGTCGTTCTCCCGCCGCGCGATCCCGATCAGCGCGCCGATCTGCTCGGTGACCCGCTTCTCCTGCTCCAGCGCCAGGGCGACCGGCGCGACGACGTCGGGGAACTCGTTGACCGGGGCCGCGACGGCGGGGATGCGCACCGGCGCGTCGGAGTCGAGCAGGTAGCGGACCATCATCATGGCGTGCTGCCGCTCCTCGAGCGCCTGGTCGAAGAAGAGCTGCGCCGTCCGGGGCATGGTCAGCTGGTCGAAGTACACCGCGCAGGAGACGTACTGCTGGTGCGCGGCGAACTCGTTGCCGATCTGCGTGTTCAGCAGCTCGACGAAGGCGGGGGCGGCCATCGGGACTCCCGGACGTGTGCGGTGGCGGTCACCGGACGTTAACCGGTGACCCTCCGGTGCCCGTGGATCACCCGCAAAGGGAAGGCTAGCCTCACCCGGTGGCCAAGTCGGCGGGCATGCCCAAGAAGAAGTGTTGCCAGGACAGGCCGCGCTGCAAGCGGTGTCCCCTCCGCGCCCTCGCCGAGGGGACGCTCCCGCCGGGCTACACGGTCAAGAAGCGCCGCCTGGTCAAGCTGGACAAGGCCGACAAGGTGCTCGCCAAGAGCAGTCGGAAGGCTGCCTGATCCCTCCCTCCCCACCGCGCCGCCGGGTGGCGGTCAGCCGGCCGTGCGTGGTCACGGGCCCGTGTCAGCGCTGATGCGGGCCGCGGCCGCCGGGATCCAGTCGTGACCGGCATCGAGTCCCTCGGCGGTAGCTGCGGCGCGCAGGGTCGCTGCCGCCGTCTCGGGTGGCTGGCCCATCGCTCGATCTCTTGCCAGTTCGTACACGGCGAGCGCCTTCAGGCGCTGCTCGAGCGGTAGGCCCGCCAGCAGGCTTCTCCAGTCGTCCTCCACCGTGAGGTCGTGCCCTCTGACACGCGGACCATGCCGGTCGTTCGGTCAGGATCACTCGCGAGGAGGGGAGCCGATGGTCCCGTCCTCGGGAGCGCTGACGGCCTTCACCATCGACCGGGTCAGCAGGCCGGCCGCGACAGCCGCGGCAGCCGCGATCGCGGACCGGAGCAGACGGTCTCTGACATCCATGGCGACCTCCGGAGGGAGAGGTGTGCGACGGAGCGACGGGGGAGTACGCGAGCAGCACCGGAGGACGGGGGTTGCCTGTCGAGTGAGCGCTGCGCTTCGCTTTGCGTCGAGCCCCGGATCACTCGTTTGCACTGGCAGGCCGCCTGGCGCGGCTGGGCTGAACCCGCATCGGCTCTCCCGGCATCTTCGGGGAGCGAAACCCGAAAGCGCTGTTCAGAGCGGCAAAAGCCCAGGTCGCTCGTGAGCAAGAGTGGGTGGGTCATCAGGCGAGATCTCGCGCCCGAGATCGCGCAGTGATACCACCGTCCGCGCCACCGCAAGCACCCGTCACGGTAGTGGCGCCGACTGTCGACCAGCGCCTCAGCTGGCCGCCGTCGGCCACCGCGGGGGAGGAGTGATGAGGGCGGGTCCGTCTACCGGGCTGGTCCTCGTGCGGCCGGCTCGATCGTCCCACCTCGGATGTGCCGTCCGACGCCTTCCGTCGTGCCTGCGCCGAACGGAGTGCGAGGCGGGCGAAGTAGGCCTTGCGGACATGACCCGCTCACCGTGCCCGCTCTTCGGTGACAGCCCGCCGTCGGGGTCGAAATGGCGCTCGAAGCGGGCGCATCTCCAGTTCTCCTGCGGCGAGGCGGGTCCTGTCCGCATCCGGCTGACGCGAGGGGATCCCGGCGCTCCTGTCCTCCTGCAGTTGGCCTCCGCGCCCTGTTCCTGCCGGTGACATCGCCACTGCAGGACGACTGGAGACCATGAGCGGCGCTGAGGGCTGAGCATCCCGAGGACGACGAGTGCTCGGTAGCCGCGCCGCCTCGGGTGCTCACCACAGGTGGTGGAGGCGACTCGCGGACGACCAGTCACGCGTTCGTCCACCCCTCGAGCTCGCCTTCCCATCGCAGTCGCGGCGTTGACGCTCGCGCTCTCGACGGCGCGCGCTGGTCGGCTCCGTCCTTCCTCGCCATGCCATCGATGTCTGCGGCAGTCTCCGTCAACCCGTCACCACGACTGCCGGGACGCCGAGTGGGCCGCTTCGTCCGATCGGCTCAGGTCCGGACACCCGCCGCGGCGGCGAAGGCGGCGGCCGTCCGGACCGCCACGTCGAGCGGGTCGGTCTCCCACAGGGTCCGGTCGAACACCTCGACCTCGACGTCCCCCCGGTAGCCGGCCTCCTCCACCAGGGCGCTGACGGTCGGCAGGTCGACGTGCCCGTCCCCGGGCAGGCCGCGGGAGAGCAGCACGTCGGGCCCGAGCGGGGTGACCCAGTCGGCGACCTGGTAGCTCGCGATCCGGCCGCCGTGGCCGGCCCGGGCGACCTGCGCGGGCAGGTCCGGGTCCCACCACACGTGGTAGGTGTCGACGACGACGCCGACGGCCTCGGCCGGGAACTGCTCGGCGACGTCGAGGGCCTGGCCGAGGGTGGAGACGACCCCCCGGTCGGCGGCGAACACCGGGTGCATCGGCTCGACCGCCAGCACCACCCCGGCCGCCCGGGCGTCGTCGACGAGCTCGCCGATCGCGTCGCGGGCCCGCTCCCGAGCGCCGGGCAGGTCCCGGTCGCCGTCGGGAAGACCGCCGGGAACGAGGACCAGCACCGGCGCCGAGCCCGGCGCGCCGGCCGCGGCCAGCGCGGCCGTCTCCTCGATCGCCCGGCGGTTCTCGTCGAGGGCCGCTGCACGGTCGGCACCGGGGGCCTGGGTGAAGAACCCGCCGCGGCACAGCGTCGAGACCCGCAGCCCCGACTCGGTGACCAGCGCGCACGCCTTCTCCAGGCCCACCTCGGCGACCGGCTCACGCCAGAGCCCGATCGCGCCGATCCCGGCGTCCCGGGTGACGGCGAGGGCGTCGACGAGCGGCGCGTACTTGACCGTCGCCTGGTTCAGGGACAGCCGCGGGTGCGCGCTCACGCCACGGCCTCCAGGGTCGGGACCTCGACGCCGGACACCGCCAGCAGGCCGTTCCACCGGCGGGACGCGAGGTCCGGGTCCTCCAGGGCGCCGGCCGCGTCGGCGAGCCGCACCACCTCCGACAGGTGCGGCAGGCTGCGCGCGCTGTGCAGTCCGCCGACCATGCTGAAGGCCGGCTGGTGGCCGTTGAGCCAGGACAGGAACGCGATGCCGGTCTTGTAGTACGCCGTCGGGGCCGCGAACACCTGCCGCGACAGCGCCTCGGTGGGCTCCAGCAGTCGCCGGTAGCCGGCGGGGTCGCCCTCGTCGAGGGCCGCGATCGCCGACGCCGCTACCGGGCCGATCGCCGCGAACGCGCCGAGCAGGGCGTGCGAGGAGCGCTCGCCGTCGCCGGCGATCAGGTCGACGTAGTGGAAGTCGTCGCCGGTGTACATCTCCACCCCCGCCGGCAGCCGGCGCCGGAGCGCGACCTCGGCACCGGCGTCGAGCAGGCTCATCTTGATCCCGCGGACGCGGTCGGCGTCCCGCTCGACGACTCGCACCACGACGTCGGCGGCCGCGCCCGTCTCGGTGGAGCCGAAGTAGCCGCGCAGCTGCGGATCGAAGGCCTCGCCGAGCCAGTGCAGCAGCACCGGGCGGCCGGCCCGGGCGATCACCTCGGAGTAGACCCGCTCGTAGTCGGCTGGGCCCTCGGCCGCCCGGGCGAGGTGGCGGCTGGCCATGAGCACGACCCCTGCGCCGGCGTCCTCGGCGTTGTGCAGCTGCTCGACGTAGGCGTCGACCACCCGGGACAGCGGGACGACCTCGTCGGCGAGGTGGTCGGTGTTGACACCGACCACCAGCGCGCCGCC
The DNA here is from genome assembly GCF_054050415.1 of Geodermatophilus sp. SYSU D01180. Lineage (NCBI taxonomy): Bacteria > Bacillati > Actinomycetota > Actinomycetes > Geodermatophilales > Geodermatophilaceae > Geodermatophilus > Geodermatophilus sp. SYSU D01180. Next base: position 199,406 of record NZ_JBJGZH010000003.1, read on the forward strand.
CACCGACCGCGCCTCGGCCGCACTGCGCCGGACGAGCTCGCGCGTGGCGGCGGGGTCCAGGCCCATGTTGCGCTGCGCGGTGTCCATGGCGTCGGCGACGCCGAGGCCCCAGGACCACAGGTGGTGGCGGAAGGCAAGGGTGGCATCCCAGTCGACGTCGGCCGGCGCGCCGGGCACGTTCTCCCCGGGGACCCGCGGGACGACGTGCGCCGCGGCATAGGCGGTCCGCGACCGCAGGGGACCGGACGGGCGGCGCACCGCGGCCGGTTCCCCGAGCGGCAGCAGCCGGGTGCGCCCGTCGGCGCCGAGCAGGACGGCGGTGCTCATCGGGCCGGCACCCCCGTCTCGATCGCCACGCGGCGGCCAGTCGCGGAGCTCTCCAGCCCCGCCTCGGCCAGCCGCACCCCGCGGGCCCCGGAGGCGAAGTCGTAGGGGTGCGGCCCGTCCTCCACCACGTGCCGGACGAACTGCTCCCACTGCATCTTGAAGCCGTTCTCGACCGGGTCGTTGTCGGGCACCTCCAGCCAGCCGGCCCGGTAGTCCCGGCCGTCGGGGACGTCGGGGTTCCACACCGGCCGCGGCGTGGCGTTGCGCGGCTGGATGCGGCAGCCGAACAGGCCGGCGACCGCGCTGCCGTGCGTCCCGTCGACCTGGAACTCGACCAGCTCGTCGCGGTCGACCCGCACTGCCCAGCTGGAGTTGATCTGCGCGACCACGCCGCCCTCGAGCTCGAAGACCCCGTACGCGGCGTCGTCGGCGGTGGCCGCGTAGGGCTCGCCGCGCTCGTCGACCCGGCTGGTGATGTGCGTGACCGCCTTCGCGTAGACCGACTCCACGCGGCCGAACAAGTCCTCCAACACGTAGTTCCAGTGCGGGAACATGTCGACGACGATGCCGCCGCCGTCCTCGGCCCGGTAGTTCCAGCTCGGCCGCTGCGCCTCCTGCCAGCCGCCCTCGAACACCCAGTAACCGAACTCGCCGCGCACGGACAGGACCTGCCCGAAGAACCCGGAGTCGATCAGCCGCTTGAGCTTGAGCAGCCCGGGGAGGAAGAGCTTGTCGTGGACGACGCCGTTCTTGACCCCGGCCGCCGCGGCCAGCTCGGCCAGCTCCAGCGCGTCGCGGTGGGTCTCGGCGGTGGGCTTCTCGGTGTAGACGTCCTTGCCGGCGGCGATGGCGCGCTTGATGGCCGCGACCCGGGCAGAGGTGATCTGGAAGTCGGCGTAGACCCGCCACCGGTCGTCGGCCAGCGCGGCGTCGAGGTCGGTGGTCCAGTCCGCGATGCCGTGCCGCTCGGCCAGCTCCTGGAGCGCGGCGGCTCGCCGGCCCACGAGCAGCGGCTCGACCTGCACCCGCTCGCCGGTGGACAGCAGGACGCCGCCCTGGTCACGGATCGCCAGGATCGACCGGAGCAGGTGCTGCCGGTAGCCCATGCGCCCCGTGACGCCGTTCATGATGATGCCGAGCGGGGGAGTACCCATCGCCGTCTCCTCGCGGTTGGAAAGCGCTTACCAAGAGCGTAGGTGCGGGGTGTGACGCGGGCAACCCCTTGGCGTCGCTACCGCGCGTTCCGTTCCCTCAGTCCGGGGGACGTAGCGGGTCCGTGTGGGCGGATAGGCTCCGCTCGTGCAGCCTCCGGCCGACCCCCGCGCCCGCCGGGCCCCGGGCGCGGTGACCCTGCGGGACGTCGCCGAGCGCGCCGGCGTGTCCCTGGCAACCGCTTCCCGCGTCCTCAACGGGAGCGACCGGGTGGTGAACCCGGAACTGGCCGCCCGCGTCGGGCAGGCCGCCGCCGAGCTGCGCTACGTCTCCAACGGCCCCGCCCAGGCGCTGGCGCGCGCCCGCACCAACGTCGTCGGCCTCGTGGTGCACGAGGTGGACGACCCCTACTTCGCCTCGATCGCGGCGGGCGCGATGCGCGTCGCCACCGAGCACGGGCTGCTCACCATGCTGGCGAGCACCTTCCGCGACCCCGGGCGCGAGGTCGAGTACGTCCAGCGGTTCCAGGCCCAGCGGGTGCGCGCCGTCCTGCTGGCCGGCAGCGGCCGTCTCGACGGCGGGTCGGAGCTGGAGCGGGCGCTCGAGGAGTTCCGCGAGGGCGGCGGGCGCGTCGCGCTGGTGAGCGAGCGCGGTCTGCCCTTCGACACCGTGCTGCCGGCCAACAGCCGCGGTGCGGCGCAGGTCGCGCGGCTGCTGCACGACCTCGGGCACCGGGACGTCGGCGTGCTCACCGGACCGGCAGACCTCCGGACCGTCTCCGACCGGCTCACCGGCTTCCTCGACGCGTGGGCCGGCCTCGGGCGCGACCGGGGCGCGGTCGCGCTCGCCGAAGGTGACTTCTCCCGCGGCGGCGGGCACTCGGCCGCGCTCGCCCTGTTCGAGCAGAACCCGCACCTGACCGCCGTCTTCGCCTTGAACGACCTGATGGCGGTGGGTGCGCTCAGCGCCCTGCAGAACGATCTCGGCCGGCGCGTCCCCCAGGACGTGTCGGTGGTGGGGTTCGACGACCTGTGGCTGGCCGCGGACCTGCAACCGGCCCTGACCACCGTGCGGCTGCCGCTGGAGCAGATGGGCGTCCGGGCCATGGAGCTGGTGCTGACCGGTCCCGGGGACACCGCCCGCCGCGTGCACGTGGGCGCCGAGCTGATCCTCCGGGCCAGCACCGGCCCGGCGCGGTCGGGCTAGGGGCGCTCCGGGACGAGCGCGTCCGCCCGGAGGGCCAGGCGGTCGCGGGCCGCGGTGCGCAGGCAGGACAGCGTCTCGCCCATGGCCCGGTCCTCCCCGAAGGTGGCGACGAGGTCGATCACCCGGCCGCCGGGCGGCGCGACGAGCGCCCGGCCCACCACGGCCGCCCAGGGGACGCCCGCCTCCCGCGCCAGCGCGGCGACGCCGCCGACGACCTTCCCCTCGAAGGACTGCTCGTCGAGCATCCCCTCGCCGGTGACGACCAGGTCGGCCGCCGCCACGGAGGCGCGGAGCCCGACCGCGTCGCCGACCACGTCGAACCCGGGGACCAGGGGCGCGCCCAGGGCCGCCAGTCCGCCCGCGAGGCCGCCCGCGGCACCGGAGCCCGGGAGGCCCGACACGTCGACCCCGTACCGGTGCCGGTACTCCTGCGCGAGGACGCGCAGCCGGCCGGTCAGCCGCCGCACCAGCTCCGGTGTCGCGCCCTTCTGCGGGCCGAACAGCCGCGGAGCGTCGAGGAACGTCGTCGCGACGTCACAGGCGACCTGCACGGTCCAGCCGCGGCTGCCGTCCAGCGGCGCCAGCCCCTGGAGTGCCTCCACGGCGCCGAGCCCGCCGTCGGTGCAGGCCGATCCGCCCACGCCGACGACGACCCGCCGCGCCCCGGCGCGCACCGCCTCGGCGACCAGCTCACCGGTGCCGCGGCTGGTGGCGGCCCAGGGGTCGTTGCCCTCCCGGCCACCCGCCAGGAGCAGCCCGGAGGCGCGCGCGGTCTCCACCACCGCGTCTCCGCCGTCCAGGCGCCACGCCGCCTCTACCGGGGTGCCGAGCGGTCCGGTGACCGTGCTCGTGCGCGTGGCGCCGCCCAGGGCCTCCAGGACGCCCTCGCCACCGTCCGCGAGCGGGACGACGACGGCCCGGTGCCCGGCCTCCGCCACGCCCGCGGCCAGCGCCTCGGCCGCCTCGACGGCGGTGGCCGTGCCGCGGAACTTGTCGGGAGCGATCACGATGCGCACGCGCGCCTCCTGGGGGACAGCGCGGCTGCCCGCCCCCGGTGGGGACGGGCAGCCGCGGATCGGGGTCGGACGTCGGGGTCAGGCCGCGCCGGCCCGCACGCGGTCGAGCTCCTGTGGCTCGATCCGGCTCCGCTCGGGCTGCTCGAGGTCGCGCAGGTCCAGGCGGGAGGTCTCCGGCGTGGTCCAGGCGGCGACGGCCGAGACGATGCACAGCAGGAGGGTCGCCCCGCCGATGACCAGCGGCACGTTCGTCCCGGGCGGCGCGACCAGCGTGAACAGCGACGGCAGGAGGGCCACGAGCAGCAGGCCGACGTTCTGCGAGACCGCGAAGCCGGTGACCCGGTGCCGGGTGGGGAACAGCTCCTGGAAGTAGCTGGCGAAGGTGGCGTTCCACACCTGGTAGAGCACGCCGAACATCAGGATGGCCAGCACGATCGTCAGCACGACGTTGCTCTGGCTGACGGCGTACAGGTAGCCGAAGGACAGCGCGCCGGCGCCGAGCGGGCCGGCGATCATCAGCGGGCGGCGGCCGATCCGGTCGGACAGCTTCCCGAAGAAGGGGATCAGCGCCACGGCGACGACGTTGGCCGCGAGCGGCAGCCACAGGTACGTCGCCGGGCTCATCCCGATGCCGTACGCCGGCTGGGTGGCGTAGGCCGCGCCGAAGACGACGGCGGTGGTCCCGACGACGTTGGCCAGGGCCATGAGCACGCAGCGGACGATCGTGCCGCCGCTCTGGCGGACCACCTGCAGCACCGGGGCCTTGGGCACCTCGTTCTTCGCGGCCTCCTCCAGGAAGGCAGGCGTCTCCGCGACCCGGCGCCGGATGAGGTAGCCGGCCACGATGACGAAGAAGCTGAGCAGGAACGGAATGCGCCAGCCCCAGGTCTGGAAGGCCGACTCCGACAGGAACGCGGACAGGGGGATGAAGCTCGCGGCGGCGAGGATGGCGCCGGCCTGCGTGCCCTGCAGGCTGAAGCTCGCGTAGAAGCCGCGACGGTCGGCGGGGGCGTGCTCGACGATCATCGCGCTCGCGCCGCCGAGCTCCCCGGCCACGGCGAAACCCTGGACCAGCCGCAGCAGCACCAGCAGCGCAGGCGCGAGGACGCCGATCTGGCCGTAGGTCGGCAGGAGGCCGACGGCCAGCGTGGACACGCCCATCAGCATCATGGCGAGGACGAGGACGTTCTTGCGGCCGTGCCGGTCGCCCCAGTTCCCGAGGACGAAGGCGCCCAGCGGCCGGGCGACGTAGCCCACGGCATAGGTGGCCAGCGAGGCGATGAGCGCCACCGTCGGGTCCTCGGACGGGAAGAACACGGCGGGGAAGACCAGCGCCGAGGCCTGGGCGTAGATGACGAAGTCGTAGTACTCGAGCGTGCTGCCGATCCAGCCGCTCACCGCGGCCTTCCTCGACATCGCGCGGGCTTCCGCTCCCTGGCCCGGAGGCCGGGCCCCGCGCACATCCTCCTGCATGACGCCTCCTGCGAGTCCTCGGTGACGATCGACGGTGCGTACTGCTCGCCGAGGCGCTGCCACTCGGTAAGCGCTTACCAGAGCAGCACGGTGTGACCCACCTGTCAATAGCCGATTGTCGTCCGCGTCACAGTGGCGGCACGCCGCCCATGCGCACCTCGCCCACGCGCCGCTGGGCATGGAGACCCACGCCATCCGGTGGTCGGTGAGGACGTCGGCAAGCGGTTTCCAAAGTGGGCCCCGTCACGCTACGGTCGGCGCACGCGCAGAGCAGGCCGCCCAGGGAGGACGCCAGCATGGTCACGTCCGGTCCGGTCCCCGTCGTGCTGGTCGGCGTGCACGGGCACGGCGAGTGGCACCTCCGGAACGTCGACCGGCTCGTCCGGGCCGACGTCCCGGTCCGGCTGGCCGGGATCTGCGACCCGCGGCCGCTCACCCCGCAGCAGCGCGCCCTCGCCGGCGACGTCCGGGTGTCGGCGCGGCTGGACGAGCTGCTCGACGCCGTCCGGCCGCAGGTCACGATCGTCAGCACCCCTATTCACACCCACTCCGACCTGACGATCGCCGCGGCGACCGCCGGGTCCCACGTCCTGCTCGAGAAGCCGCCAACACCCACGCTCGCCGGGTTCGAGCACCTCCTCGGCGTCATCGGCGACACCGGGCGCGCCTGTCAGGTCGGGTTCCAGAGCCTGGGCTCGCACGCGCTGCCGGCCGTCCGGGCCCTGGTGGCCGACGGCGCGATCGGCGAGGTGCTGGGTATGGGCGCCGCCGGCGCGTGGCAGCGCGACGCGTCCTACTACGCCCGTGCGCCGTGGGCGGGACGCCGCAGCCTCGACGGCGTCCCCGTCGTCGACGGTGCGCTGACCAACCCGTTCGCCCACGCCACCGCCACGGCTCTCGCCCTGGACGGCGCCGCGGGGGAGCAGGGGGTGGTGGACGTGCAGGCGGAGCTGCTCCGGGCGAACCCGATCGAGGCTGACGACACGTCGTCGCTGCGGTTGATCACCGTCCGCGGGACCACCGTCACCGTGGCCGTCACCCTGGCAGCCGACGAGGAGGTGGAGCCGTACGTCGTCGTGCACGGCACCCGTGGCCGCATCGTGCTGCACTACCGGTTCGGGCGGGTGCGCCTGGAGCGCGGCGGCCGGACCGAGGTCCGCGAGTACGGGGCCACGGACCTGCTGGAGAACCTCGCCGCGCATGTGCTCGATCCCGTCGTCCCGCTGGTCGTGCCGCTGACGAGCACCCGCGCGTTCATGCAGGTGGTCGAGGCGGTGCGGCTCGCGCCGGACCCGGTCGAGATCCCGCCCGGCCACAGCCGGGTGGACGCGACGGGTGCGTCCCCCCGGCACGTGGTCCCCGGGAGCGCGGCCGCGGTGGTGCGCTCCGCCGACGAGCTGGCGCTGCTGTCCGAGCTCGACCTGCCCTGGACACGGGCGGTCGCGACCGTCCGGAGCTGAGGGAGTGCTCGCCAGCCTGAGCGTCGGCGGCCGCTGCGTCGCGGAGTACGTGGACGGGAGCGCGCTGGACCCGGTCCTCGTTCCCCGGCCGTACCTGCACCCGGTCCGGACCCTCGGCGGCCGGCCGGTCACCGACGCACAGCCCGCCGACCACCGCTGGCACCTCGGGGTGTCCGTCGCCGTGCCGGACGTCGACGGCTCGAACCTGTGGGGCGGGCCGACGTACCTGCGCGACCGCGGTTACACCTGGCGGGAGGACCACGGCCGGATCGAGCACGCCGGGTTCGCCGCGCTCCACCCCGGCCGGATCGAGGAGCGGCTGCGCTGGCTCGTCGCGGGCGGGGAGGCGGTGCTCGCCGAGCAGCGCCGGCTGGAGGCGCGGCCGGCCGAGCACGGGTGGGAGCTCTCGCTCTCGACGACGCTGACCAACGAGTGCGGCCGGCCGGTCGCACTCGGCAGCCCGGCGACCAACGGCCGTGCGGGAGCCGGGTACGGCGGACTGTTCTGGCGCCTGCCGCCGGCCGGCGAGCCGGTCGTGCGCACGGAATCCGCCGAGGGGGAGGAGGCCGTGCACGGCTCGGTGGGCGCCTGGCTGGCGTGGAGCGACCCGGTCGCCGGGTTCACGCTCGTGCTGGTGGGCGCCGATCCGGCGACCCGGGCGGACCCGTGGTTCGTCCGGGTGCGGGAGTACCCCGGCATCGGCTGGCAGATGGCCGCGCGCGAGCCGCTCGTGCTGCCCGCCGGGGCGGTGGTCACCCGTGGGTTCCGGGCCCTGGTCGCCGATGGCGCACTCGGCGACGACGCCATCGCACGGTGGGCGACCAAGGCGTCCTGACAGGTGGCGCACACTGCCGAATCCTGCGCCGGCAGGACGGTCAGCCAGCGGAAGGAGCAGCGGACGCTCCAGCCGCTGAGCTCGATGGGCCATGGTGCTCCGACAACGGCCACGGGCGCCCGGGAGGGTCGCCGGAGAAGTACGCCGGATCCTCCGCAGGACGCGGGTTGTCCGTGGAGTGAGCGCTGTGCTAGGTCCTCGTCGGTCTCACGATGACGCGTTCTCGCTGGTAGGCCGCCTGGCGCGGCTGGGCTGGACCCGCATCGGCTCGCCCGGCATCTTCGGGTAGTCAGGCGGGTAGGGCAGGTCGCCCAGCCCCTGGTCGGCCGCCTGTCGCTCGGCGAGCTCGAGCAGCGGCTCGATGGAGTAGGCGTGCCCGGCCAGCCCGGCGTGCTTGTCACCGACCGCCCGGAAGCGCTCCGGCATGGTCAGCACGGTGAAGTCGAACGGCGAGACGTCGGGCAGCTCGTCCCAGTCCAGCGGGGCGCTCACCGGCGCGTGCGGCTTGGGCCGGATGGAGTAGGCGCTCGCGATCGTGCGGTCCCGGGCCATCTGGTTGTAGTCGATGAAGATCTTCTCGCCGCGCTCCTCCTTCCACCACGACATCGTCACGCGGTCGGGCAGCCGGCGCTCCAGCTCACGGCCGAACGCGATCACCGCGCGGCGCACGTCGGTGAACGTCCAGCGCGGCTGGATCGGCACGTACACGTGCACCCCGCGGCCGCCGGAGGTCTTCGGCCAGCCCTCCATGCCCAGCTCGTGCAGCAGCTCCCGCACGTGCGGCGCCACCCACACGGCGTCGGCGAAGTCGGTGCCCGGCTGCGGGTCCAGGTCGATGCGGATCTGGTTGGGCGACTCGACGTCGGTCCGGTCCACCGGCCACGGGTGGAAGGTGAGCGTGCCGAGGTTGGCGCACCACGCGACGACGGCGACCGAGTCCGGCGCGATCTCGTCGGCGGCCCGCCCGCTGGGGAAGGTGATGTGCGCCGTCGGCACCCAGTCGGGCGCGTTCTTGGGCACCCGCTTCTGGTAGAAGGCGTCGCCGGTGTTGTCCATCCGGGTCGACAGCCGGGCGCCCTCGAACACGCCGCCGGGCCAGCGTTCCAGGGTCGTCGGCCGGTCCCGCAGGGCGAACAGGATGCCCTCGCCGACGCTGACGAAGTACTCGACGACGTCGATCTTCCGGATGCCGCGCTCGGCGAAGTACGGCTTCTCCGGGTTGGAGACCCGCACCTCGTGCCCGTCGACGGTCAGCGTGACCGCGTCCTTGCTGCTCGCCATCTGCTCAGCTCCCCGGTCCGGGGCGGCTCAGGCCGGGCACGTCAGCCCGTCCTGGGGCGCCGTGAGGTCGATCAGGTAGGCGTTGACCGCCGCGGTGACGCAGTCGGTCTTCGGGTAGGCGGTGTGCTCCTGGCCCTGCCAGACCAGCAGCGTGCCGGCGGTGAGGTCCTCGGCCATGTCCTCGGCGCCGGGCAGTGGCGTCACCGGGTCCCCGGAGGTGCCGACGACGAGGATCGGCGCGCTGCCCTCGGCGTCCCGCTCGGGCAGCGGCGTGCGCGCGGCGTCCCACACGCCGCAGGTGTAGAGGCCGGAGGCGGCCTTGGCGCCGAACAGCGGGTACCGCTGCGACCACTCCTGAGCCAGTTGCAGCACCTCCTCCTCGGAGAACGTCTCGTCCTCGGGGGTGTCGGCGCAGCTGATCGCGAAGTCGGCGTCGAGCCGGTTGGTGTACGTGCCGTCCTGGAGCCGGCCGGCGGAGGAGTCGGTGATCGAGAAGAGGCCCGCCGCGTCGCCGTTGCGCGCGGCGGCCAGCGCCTGCGAGAGCTGCGGCCACGACCCGGTGTCGTAGAGGGCCGCGGTGACGGCGGTGAGGACGACGCCCGGAGTCGCGGTGCGGGTCTCCCCGGGCCGGCTGCTCGGGATGGGCGTCGTGGCCGCCGCGGTCAGCAGGTCCTGCACGAACGTCCGGGGGTCGCCCCCGATCGGGCACCCGGACACCAGGCCCACGCAGTTGGCGGCGAACGCGTCGAACCCGGCCTCCAGCCCCGCGGCGTGCGCCTCCGCGTCGGCCTGCGGGTCGGCGTCGGGGTCGACCGCGGCGTCGAGCACCATCGCGCGCACGTTCTCCGGGAACAGCTCGGCGTAGGTGGAGCCGAGCGTGGTGCCGTAGGAGTAGCCGAGGTAGGTCAGCTGCTCGTCGCCCAGCGACTCGCGCAGCAGGTCCATGTCGCGCGCGGTGGCGACGGTGTTGAAGGTGCCGAGCGCGTCGCCGTACTCCTCGGCGCAGGCGTCGGCGGCCTCGTCGGTGAGCGCGAGGACCTCGTCCACCTGCTGCTGGGTGGTCGGCCGCGGCTCGGCGGCGACGATGCGGTCCTTGAGCTCGGTGGGGACGCACTCGACCGGCGTGGACAGGCCGACGCCGCGCGGGTCGAAGCCGACCAGGTCGAAGCGGCGCAGCACGTCCTCGGGCAGCGACAGTGCCAGGCTCAGCGCGGCGTCGGCGCCCGAGCTGCCGGGACCGCCCGGGTTCACCAGCAGCGAGCCGATCCGGTCGGTCTGCCCGGCCAGCGTCGCGCGGACGAGGAACAGCGGCAGCGTCGCGCTCCCGGGGTCGTCGTGGTCGATGGGCACCTCGGTGCGGCCGCACTCGAAGGCGAGGTCGCGCTCGCTGCCGGGCGTGCCGGCCACGAGCTCGGTGATCTCCGCGTCGCAGTCGGTCCAGGTGATCGGCGCGGCCTCCGGCTCGGTCGGCGTCGACGAGGCGGCCGCCGAGGAGTCCGCCGAGTCCGAGCCCGAGTCCGAGAAGGAGCTACAGCCGGTGACCGCCAGGAGCAGCCCTGTCGAGGCGGCGAGCAGGCCGCGGCGCAGACGCATGCTCACGACGGTAGGAGGCGCGCCGCGCCGGCCACTCCGCAGGTGCCGGTCACCCGTTGAGCACCTCGGCCAGGTCGTAGCGGACCGGGACCTCGAGCTGGTCGTAGGTGCAGCTGCGCGGCTCGCGGTCGGGCCGCCAGCGGAGGAACTGCCCGGTGTGCCGCAGCCGCCGCCCCTCCAGCTGGTCGTACCTGATCTCGACGACGAGCTCCGGGCGCAGCGGCACCCAGGACAGGTCCTTCTTCGCGTTCCACCGGCTCTGCGCGCCGGGCATCCGGTGCTCGCCGTTCTCCTGCACCTCGGCGTTCGCCCAGTCCTGCCACGGGTGCCCGTCGAGCGCCTGGGCCCGGTAGGGCGCCAGCTCCTCGACCAGCTCGGCCCGCCGCGCCATGGGGAACGACGCCGCGACGCCGACGTGCTGCAGGCCGCCGTCGTCGTAGAGGCCGAGCAGCAGCGAGCCCACGACCGGCCCGCTCTTGTGCCAGCGGAACCCGGCCACCACGCAGTCGGCGGTGCGCACGTGCTTGACCTTGGTCATCAACCGCTGGTCGGGGCCGTAGGGCAGCTCGGCGTCCTTGGCGACGACGCCGTCGAGGCCCGCGCCCTCGAACTCGTCGAACCAGCGCTGCGCGATCGCCGCGTCGCGGGTGACCGCGGTGACGTGCACCCGCTCGTGCCGGCGGTCCAGCACCTCGCGCAGCCGCTGCCGGCGCTGCGCGAACGGCGTCTCCATCAGCGACTCGTCCCCGAGGGCCAGCAGGTCGAAGGCTACGAAGTGCGCCGGCGTCTGCTCGGCCAGCAGGTCGACCCGCGACTTGGCGGGGTGGATGCGCTGGAGCAGCGACTCGAAGTGCAGCCGGTCGCCCTGCGGCACGACGATCTCGCCGTCGACGACGCAGCGCTCGGGCAGGGCCTCCTTGACCGCGGCCACGACCTCGGGGAAGTAGCGCGTCAGCGGACGCTCGTTGCGGCTGCCGAGCTCCACCTCGTCGCCGTCGCGGAAGACGATGCAGCGGAAGCCGTCCCACTTGGGCTCGTAGAACAGCCCGTCCCCGGTGGGCAGCTTCGTCGTTGCCTTGGCCAGCATCGGCTTGACCGGCGGCAGCACGGGCAGGTCCATGCAGGTCAGTCAACCAGTGGACCCCCGCCCCGGCAGGCCACCGTCGACCGGACGGGTGGCGTGGCGGGACTCAGTCCACCGCGTAGCGGGTGAACAGGACGCCGTCCTCCTCGAGCACCTGCACCAGCCGCGGGCGGACGACGTCGCGCAGCGCCCGGTCCAGCAGCCGCGCCTGCCCGCCGACCAGCGCGGGGGAGACGGTGAGGTCCAGCTCGTCGACGACGCCGGCGTCCAGCGCTGCCGACAGCAGCGCCGGCCCACCCTCGCACAGCGCCTGCTCGAACCCGCGGTCGGCGAGCCGGTCCAGGGCGAGCGGCAGGTCCACGTCGGCGTCCCCGCACACCAGCACGTCCACCCCGGCGTCGGCCAGCGCGGCCCGGCGAGCAGGGTCCGACGCGGCGCACGTCACCAGTAGCGTGGGCGGCCGCGCCAGCCGGCCCCCGGGCGCGAGCGAGGCGCGGCGGGAGACCACCGCGACCGGCAGCTCCGGCGCCCGGCCGAGCGCAGCGCGCCGCCGCCCGACCGGGGAGCCCGCCGTGACCGGGCCGTAGCCCTCGCCGGCCGCCGTCCCGTGCCCGACCAGGACGACGTCGGCCAGCGCGCGCAGCGTCGAGAACACCCGGCGGTCGCCGGGCGAGCCGAGGCCCGCGCTGACGCCGTCCACGGTGACCGCGCCGTCGAGCGAGGCGACGAAGTCCACGCGGAACGAGCGCCCGGGCGGCAGCGTGTAGGCCCCAGCCAGGTCGTCGTCGGTCAGGTCCGCCCCGTCGGGGGAGGGGAGCAGCCGGCGCATCAGGTGGTGACGACGGCCGCGCTCTCGGCCGGGACGGTCACCGCCGCGCCGTCCAGGGACGGCTCGTCGGCGGTCGCGAACAGCACCCCGGTGGCCGGGCGGTCCAGCTCCACCTGCTGCGGCTGCCCGGACAGGTTGGCCACCACCCGCAGCGTGCCGCGGTGCACCACGAGCACGCGGTCGTCGTCGTCCCAGCCGACCTCGACCGCCGACAGGTCCGGGTCGACCAGGTCCGGGTGCTGCCGGCGCAGCGCCAGCAGCGTCCGGTGCACCTCCAGCAGCCGCGCGTGCGGCTCCCGGCCGGGCTCGGACCAGTCCAGCTTCGAGCGGCGGAAGGTCTCGGGGTCCTGCGGGTCGGGCACCTCGTCGGCGTCCCAGCCGTGCTCGGCGAACTCGTTCTTGCGGCCCTCGGCCGTCGCCCGGCCGATGTCCGGGTCGGTGTGGCTGGTGAAGAACTGCCACGGCGTAGCGGCGCCCCACTCCTCGCCCATGAACAGCATCGGGGTGAAGGGGCTGGTGAGCACCAGGGTCGCGCCGACGGCGAGCAGGCCGGGGGACAGCGTCGCCGAGACGCGGTCCCCGATGGCGCGGTTGCCGACCTGGTCGTGGTCCTGCAGGTAGCCGAGGAACTTCCACCCCGGCAGCCGCGCGGTGTCCACCGGCCGGCCGTGCGAGCGGCGGCGGAAACTCGACCACGTGCCGTCGTGGAAGAAGGCGCCGGTGAGGGTCTTGGCCAGCCCGGCGAGACCGGCCTCGGCGAAGTCGCCGTAGTAGCCCTGGCCCTCGCCGGTGAGCGTCGCGTGCAGCGCGTGGTGGAAGTCGTCGCTCCACTGCGCGTGGATGCCGGTGCCGCCGGCCACCCGCGGGGTGACCATCCGGGGGTCGTTGAGGTCGCTCTCGGCGATCAGCGTGAGCGGCCGGCCGACGGCGACCGAGAGCCGGTCGACCTCCTGCGCCATCTCCTCGAGCACGTGGGTGGCGCGCTCGTCGACCAGGGCGTGGACGGCGTCGAGCCGCAGCCCGTCGACGTGCATGTCGCGCAGCCACATCAGGGCGTTGTCCAGGACGTAGCGGCGGACCTCGTCGGAGTCCGGCCCGGACAGGTTGACCGACTCGCCCCAGGTGTTCGCGCCGCCCTCCGAGAAGACCGGCATGAACAGCGGCAGGTAGTTGCCCGACGGGCCGAGGTGGTTGTAGACGACGTCCTGGATGACGCCGATCCCGCGCTGGTGGCAGGCGTCGACGAACCGCTGGTAGGCCGCGGGGCCGCCGTAGCTCTCCTGCACCGTGTACCAGAGCACGCCGTCGTAGCCCCAGTTGTGCGTGCCGTCGAAGCCGTTGACCGGCAGCAGCTCGACGAAGTCGACGCCGAGGTCGGCGAGGTGCCCGAGCCGGTCGATGGCCGAGTCGAGGGTGCCCTCGGGCGTGAACGTGCCGACGTGCAGCTCGTAGACGACGCCGCCGGCCAGCGGGCGCCCGGTCCAGGCGGTGTCGCCCCACGTGTAGGCCGACGGGTCGAACCGGCGGGACAGCCCGTGCACGCCGTCGGGCTGCCGGCGCGAGCGCGGGTCGGGGCGGGGGGTGTCGTCGTCGCCGAGCAGGTAGCCGTAGTCGGACTCCGGGCCGGCCTCGGCCTCGGCCCGCCACCAGCCGGCGTCGTCGCGGCGCATGTCGTGCACCGTGCCGTCGACCTGCAGGCGCACGCGCTCGGGCACGGGCGCCCAGACGGCGAACTCGACGGGTGCGGACATGCGGGGGCCTCCCAGCGGTAGTGCGGCTGACCGGTCCCTCTTGCCCGCTGCGGGCCGGGTCAACCGCGAGCGGCGGCCGGGGGAGCGGGTCCCCCGGCCGCCGCCCCGGGTCACGGCAGCTGCAGCAGCTGCCCGACGTAGATCTCGTCCGGGTTGCTGACCGTGCCGCTGTTGGCCGACCAGAGGGCCTTCCAGCCGCCCTCGACGCCCTGGGCTCGGGCGATCTTGCCCAGCGTGTCGCCGGACCGGACGGTGTACGAGCCGCCGGAGGCCCCGGCGGCGGACTCCCCGGCCCGGGCGGCCGGGGCGGGCTCGGCCGCGGCGGGAGCGGCGGCGGGCTCGGCGGCCGGCGAGCCGGCCTCCGGGGCGTCCGGGTTCAGGCCCTTGCCGCAGGTGGGCCAGGCACCCGGGCCCTGGACGTCGAGCGTGCGCTCGGCGACGGCGATCTGCTGCGCCTTGGTGGCCAGGTCGGCGCGCGCGGCGTACTCGGTGCCGCCGAAGGCCGCCCAGGTGGACTGGCTGAACTGCAGGCCGCCGTAGTAGCCGTTGCCGGTGTTGATGCTCCAGTTGCCGCTGGACTCGCACTGGGCGACGGCGTCCCAGTCGTTGGGGGCGGCGGCCGAGGCCGGGCCGGCGGCGACGCCGATCGCGGCCGCGGCCACGCCGGTCGTCACGAGGGCACGGCGGAGCAGGGACGTGGACGTGCGCATGGGGGATCTCCGATCCGCCGCCTGCGAGGTGAGCTGTCGGGTTCGGAGCGATCGGTGCCCCGGCCGCACGACGTGCGGCTTCACCCCGAGGCGCTGCGTCCGGTCCCCCCGTGACCGCGGTGCAGGCGCCGAAGTGGGTCCCCCACCCCCGTCCTGGCTGTGCAGGAGGAACGGAGCCCGGCGGACGGGGTTCGGCGGACCGGCTCCGGCACGCGGCTGTCATGGACCCGCGTGCGGGGCAAAGGTAACGGCCGCATCACGAGACGGCACACCCGCCCCACCCGTCACGGCGTGTCGCCCGGCGTCCCCGCGGCGGCCCGCGCCCGGCGGCCGGGGGGAGTCGCAGGTCACGGCGGCGCCGGCCGGCGCCGCCGTGACCTCCGTCTCACTCCCGGACGAGCAGGGCCACCGGCAGCCGGGCGAGCAGTTCCCCCACGGGCGCGCCGCCGGCGTGGGAGACGACCCGCGTGCCGGTGAGCACGTCGCGCCACCCGCCGGTCGGGAGCGCCAGCGCGGTGTCGCCCCAGCCGGTGGTGGCCAGCGCGACCGGCAGCCGTGTCGCCACCGTCACCGCGCCGTCCCGCTCTCCGGACCCACGGTCGAAGGCGACGACGTGCTGCGCGGCGGACCCGGTGGCCGCCACCGGGGTGTAGCCGGTGAACAGCCCGGGGTCGTCCCGCCGCAGCCGCAGCGCCCGCGAGACGACGAGCAGCTTGGCCGCGCCGGTCTCGTCGACGTCGGGCACCTCCCCGCCGTCGAGCCGGGCCAGCAGCGCGCGCCGCTCGTCGTAGTCGACCGGGCGGCGGTTGTCGGGGTCGACCAGGGAGTGGTCCCACAGCTCGGTGCCCTGGTAGACGTCCGGGACGCCGGGCATCGTCAGCTGCAGCAGTTTCTGCGCCAGCCCGTTGGACCGGCCGGCCGGGGTGATCCGCGCGACGAACGCCTCGACCTCGCGGTTCGTGGCCTCGTCGTCGAAGGCGGCGTCGACCATCGCGTGCAGCTGCGCCTCGAACGCCTCGTCGACGTCGGTCCACGTCGTCGACTGCCCGGCCTCGCGGGCGGCCTTCTCGGCGTAGGCGTGCGCCCGCTCGCGGGACAGCGGCCAGGCGCCGACCAGGTTCTGCCACACCAGGTGCGCCAGCGGCCGGTCGGGCAGCGGGTGGCGGGACAGCCAGCCGCGGACCAGGTCCGCCCACTCGGTCGGCACCTCGGCGAGGACGGCCAGGCGGGCCCGGGTGTCCTCGCTGCGCTTGGTGTCGTGCGTGGTCAGCGTCGTCATCGACTCGGGCTTGCGCTCCAGCCGCCGCGCCTGCGCCTCGTGGAACTCCCCCGGGGTGCTGCCGAAGCGCGCCGGGTCGCCGCCCACCTCGTTGAGCACCACGAACCGGGCCCACCGGTAGTACGCGCTGTCCTCGACGCCCTTGGCCATCACCGGGCCGCTGGTCTGCTCGAACCGGGTGGCCGCCTCGGTGCCGGCCTGCGCCAGCACCGGGTGCAGCGCGTCCACCGCGGCGACCAGGTCGGGACGGCGGTCGCGGACGTCGCCCACGGCGGCGTCGAGGTGCTCGCGGCCGTCGGGCAGGTAGGTGCGGTAGACCGAGAAGCTGGCCAGCAGCTCGGCCAGCGCCTCCTCCTCCGTCTCGACGTCGACGCCCGGCAGCTCGCCGATCACCCGCACCAGCCGGGCGACCTCGGAGCCGAGGATCCCGTCGGTGACCTCGCGCTTGCAGTCGTGCACCAGCTGCCCGTAGTCGACCGCCCGGCCGGACAGCTCGGTGTCCAGCGCGGTCAGCGCCGCCTCGCCGGCCGGGTCGACCAGGACGTCGTCGACCTCGGCCAGCGCGTCGTAGCCGGTGGTGCCGGCCGCCCGCCAGCTCTCCGGCAGGTCCTCGCCGGGCTCGAGGATCTTCTCGACCACCGTCCACCGGCCGCCCGACGCCTCGGCCAGCCGGTCCAGGTAGCCCTTGGGGTCGGCCAGGCCGTCGGGGTGGTCGATCCGCAGCCCGTCGACGGCGCCCTGCTCGACCAGCCGCAGCACCAGCTCGTGGGTGGCGCGGAAGACCTCCGGGTCCTCCACCCTCAGCCCGGCGAGGGTGTTGATGGCGAAGAACCGCCGGTAGTTGAGGTCGGCGTCCGCGCGCCGCCAGTCGACCAGCTCGTAGTGCTGCCGGTCGTGCACCTCCTGCGGGGTGCCCTCGCCGGTGCCGGGGGCGATCGGGAAGCGGTTGTCGTAGTACCGCAGCTCGGCCGTGCCGTCGGGGGTGGGGACGACCTCCAGCTTCTCCACGTCGTCGGCCGAGCCCAGCACCGGGATGCGGATCCGGCCGTTGCCGAAGTCCCAGTCGACGTCGAACGCGGACGCGTGCGCGCTGTCGCGGCCGTGCTGCAGCACGTCCCACCACCACGGCGCCTCGGCCGGGTCGGCCACGCCCATGTGGTTGGGCACCAGGTCGAGCACCAGGCCCAGCCCGTGCTCGTGCAGCGCGGCGACGAACCGGTCGAAGCCCTCCTGCCCGCCCCGCGGCTCGTCGACGTGCGCGTGGTCGACGGTGTCGTAGCCGTGCGTGCTGCCGGCGGCCGAGCGCAGCAGGGGGGAGGAGTAGGCGTGCGTGACACCGAGGTCGGCGAGGTAGCCGGCCACGGCGGCGGCGTCGTCGAGGGTGAACCCGGCGGTCACCTGCAGCCGGTAGGTCGCCGTCGGGACGCCCCGGCGGCGGTCGAGCTCCTCGCTCACGGGGCGGCCTGCAGCACGACGGTGGCGCGGGCCTCGACGCGGAGGACGTCGCCCGCCTTGACCTGCACCGGCTCCACCTCGCCCATCTCGGCGGTGTCGACGACGACCGTCCAGCCCTCGGCGTACTCCGACGGCGGCACGGTGAAGTCGATCGGCTCGTGGTGGGCGTTGAACGCCAGGTAGAAGCAGTCGTCGACGACGTCCTCGCCGCGCTCGTCGGTCTCCCGGATGCCGTGGCCGTTGAGGTACATGGCCAGCGACTTGGCGAAGCCGGCGTCCCAGTCCTCGTCGCTCATCAGCTCGCCGGACGGGGTGAACCAGGCGACGTCCTGCACCGGGTCGCCCTCCTCCCGGCGCACCGGCCGGCCGTGGAAGAACCGGCGGCGGCGGAACGTCGGGTGCTCGGTGCGCAGCCGGGTGACCAGCTTGGTGAACTCCAGCAGCCCCTCGTCGACCGACTCCCAGTCGATCCAGGTCAGCTCGGAGTCCTGGCAGTAGCCGTTGTTGTTGCCCCGCTGCGTGCGGCCGAGCTCGTCGCCGTGCAGCAGCATCGGCACGCCCTGGCTGAGCATCAGCGACACCAGGAAGTTGCGCCGCTGCCGGGCGCGCAGCTCGAGCACCTCGGCGTCGTCGGTCTCGCCCTCGACGCCGCAGTTCCAGCTGCGGTTGTGGCTCTCGCCGTCGTTGTTGTCCTCGCCGTTGGCCTCGTTGTGCTTGTCGTTGTAGGAGACGAGGTCGTTGAGGGTGAACCCGTCGTGCGCGGTGACGAAGTTGATGCTCGCCACCGGCCGGCGCCCGGAGTGCTTGTAGAGGTCGGCCGAGCCGGAGATGCGGCTGGCGAACTCGCCGATGGTGGCGTCCTCGCCGCGCCAGAAGTCGCGGACGGTGTCGCGGTACTTGCCGTTCCACTCGGTCCACAGCGCCGGGAAGTTGCCCACCTGGTAGCCGCCGTCGCCGACGTCCCAGGGCTCGGCGATGAGCTTGACCTGGCTGACGACCGGGTCCTGGTGCACCAGGTCGAAGAACGCCGACAGCCGGTCCACCTCGTGGAACTGGCGGGCCAGCGTGGAGGCGAGGTCGAAACGGAACCCGTCGACGTGCATCTCGGTGACCCAGTAGCGCAGCGAGTCCATGATCAGCTGCAGCGACTGCGGGTGCCGGACGTTGAGCGAGTTCCCGGTGCCCGTGGTGTCCATGTAGTACTGCTCGTCGCCCTCGACCAGCCGGTAGTAGGCCCGGTTGTCGATGCCCTTGAACGACAGGGTCGGGCCGTTGTGGTTGCCCTCGGCCGTGTGGTTGTAGACGACGTCGAGGATCACCTCGATGCCCGCCTCGTGCAGGGTCCGGACCATGCCCTTGAACTCCTGCACCTGCTGGCCGTCGGTGGCCTGGGCGTACTCGTTGTGCGGGGCGAAGAAGCCGATCGTGTTGTAGCCCCAGTAGTTGCGCAGGCCCTTCTGCAGCAGCGTGTCGTCCTGCACGAACTGGTGCACCGGCATGAGCTCGATCGCGGTGACGCCGAGGGACTGCAGGTGCTCGACGACCGCCGGGTGCGCGATGCCGGCGTAGGTGCCGCGCAGCTCCTCGGGGATCCGCGGGTGGGTCATGGTCAGGCCCTTGACGTGGGCCTCGTAGATGACCGTCTTGTTGTAGGGGGTCCGCGGCGGGCGGTCCACGCCCCAGTCGAAGTAGGGGTTGATGACGACGGACTTCGGCATGTGCGGCGCCGAGTCGTCGTCGTTGCGCTCGCCGCTGCCGAACCGGTAGCCGAAGCAGGCCTCGTCCCAGTCGATGGCGCCGTCGATCGCCTTGGCGTAGGGGTCGAGCAGCAGCTTGTTGGGGTTGCAGCGCTGCCCGTTCTCCGGGTCGTACGGGCCGTGCACGCGGTAGCCGTAGCGCTGCCCGGGCTGGATGCCGGGCAGGAACGCGTGCCAGACGTAGCCGTCCATCTCCGGGAGCCGGATCCGCTCCTCGTTGCCCTGCTCGTCGAACAGGCACAGCTCGACCTTCTCGGCGACCTCGCTGAACAGGGCGAAGTTGGTCCCGGTGCCGTCGTACGTGGCACCCAGCGGGTAGGCGGTTCCAGGCCACACCTGGGTCATCGAGTCTTTCCTCCTGCGCGGGCGCCCACGGGTGGTCCAGGGCGCGGTGGCCCCCCGCCGCGGCCGTCGGAGGGGGGTCGGGGCACTCGGTGCCCGCTGGTCCCCTTGCCCCATCCGGGCGGGTCCACACCTGACGCGGCGGACATCACGGCCGGTCGCCCGGGAGGCCCGGAGACGACGACGCCCTCCGCGGCCGGGGCCGGGAGGGCGTCGTGTGCGGGTCCGGTGCACGCCGGCGCGGGGCCGGGCACACCAGGTACCGAGGCGCGGGGCGCCGGGGTCCGACCTCGTCCGGGCATCCCGGGTGGCACTGGTCCCCGGCGCGGCACCGCGCCTGCAGGAGGGCACGCTAGCGGGTCCCGGGGCCGAGCACGAGCACGAGGGCGACGCGTCCGCAAGCGACACGCCCCGTCGGTCCCGTGATCACCACCCGTCACTCGCGGCGTCCTGTCACCGGGCGGTCGTACCGTCGTCCCCGTGCGCGCGACCTCCGACATCCGGCCCACCCAGGGGCGTTTCCGCGTCGTCAGCGAGTTCCAGCCCTCGGGCGACCAGCCGGCGGCGATCAAGGCCCTCGCGGAGCGGGTGGACTCCGGCGAGACGGACACCGTGCTCCTCGGCGCCACCGGCACCGGGAAGTCGGCCACCACGGCGTGGCTGATCGAGCAGGTCCAGCGGCCCACCCTGGTGATGGCGCCGAACAAGACGCTGGCCGCGCAGCTGGCCAACGAGTTCCGCGAGCTGCTGCCGGACAACGCCGTCGAGTACTTCGTGTCGTACTACGACTACTACCAGCCCGAGGCGTACGTCCCGCAGACCGACACCTACATCGAGAAGGACTCCTCGGTCAACGAGGAGGTCGAGCGGCTGCGGCACTCGGCCACCAACAGCCTGCTCACCCGGCGGGACGTCGTCGTGGTCTCCACCGTCTCCTGCATCTACGGCCTGGGCACGCCGCAGGAGTACGTCGACCGGGCGCTCAAGATCTCGGTGGGGGAGGAGCGCGACCGCGACGACCTGCTGCGGACCCTGGTCACCGAGCAGTACACCCGCAACGACCTCGCGTTCACCCGCGGCACCTTCCGCGTGCGCGGCGACACGATCGAGGTCTTCCCGGTGTACGAGGAGCTCGCCGTCCGGATCGAGATGTTCGGCGACGAGGTGGAGCGGCTGTACTACCTGCACCCGCTCACCGGCGAGGTGGTGCGCGAGGTCCAGGAGCTGTTCGTCTTCCCGGCCAGCCACTACGTCGCCGGCCCGGAGCGGATGGAGCGGGCGATCCGCACCATCGAGGCCGAGCTCGAGGAGCGGCTGGCCGAGCTGGAGAAGCAGGGCAAGCTGCTGGAGGCGCAGCGGCTGCGCATGCGCACCACCTACGACATCGAGATGATCCGCCAGGTCGGCTTCTGCTCCGGCATCGAGAACTACAGCCGGCACATCGACGGGCGGGCGCCGGGCAGCGCGGGCGCCTGTCTCATCGACTACTTCCCCGACGACTTCCTGCTGGTCATCGACGAGTCGCACGTGACCGTGCCGCAGATCGGCGGCATGTACGAGGGCGACATGAGCCGCAAGCGCACGCTGGTCGAGCACGGCTTCCGGCTGCCCTCGGCGATGGACAACCGCCCGCTGAAGTGGGAGGAGTTCACCGACCGGATCGGCCAGGCGGTCTACCTGTCGGCCACCCCGGGCCCCTACGAGCTCGGCCGCACCGGCGGCGAGTTCGTCGAGCAGGTCATCCGCCCCACCGGCCTGGTCGACCCGGAGGTCGTGGTCAAGCCGACCAAGGGCCAGATCGACGACCTGGTGGGCGAGATCCGCGAGCGCACCGAGAAGGACGAGCGCGTCCTGGTCACCACGCTGACCAAGAAGATGGCCGAGGACCTCACCGACTACCTGCTCGAGCTCGGCATCAAGGTCCGCTACCTGCACTCGGAGGTCGACACCCTGCGCCGGGTGGAGCTGCTGCGCGAGCTGCGGCAGGGCGAGTACGACGTGCTGGTCGGGATCAACCTGCTGCGGGAGGGCCTGGACCTGCCCGAGGTGTCGCTGGTGGCGATCCTCGACGCCGACAAGGAGGGCTTCCTCCGGTCGACCACCTCGCTGATCCAGACCATCGGCCGCGCGGCGCGCAACGTGTCCGGCGAGGTGCACATGTACGCCGACAAGGTCACCCCGTCGATGGCGCAGGCGATCGACGAGACCAACCGGCGCCGCGAGAAGCAGATCGCCTACAACACCGCCAACGGCATCGACCCGCAGCCGCTGCGCAAGAAGATCGTCGACATCCTCGACGGCATCTACCGCGAGTCCGAGGACGCCGAGGCCGCCACCGAGCTGATCGGCGGGTCGGGCCGGCAGCAGTCGCGGGGGAAGGCGCCGGTGCCGGGGCTGTCGTCGAAGGGCCGGTCCAAGGCCGGCGCGATCGACGTCCAGGGCCTGCCGCGCGCGGAGCTGGCCGACCTCATCACGCAGATGAACGAGCAGATGCTGGCCGCCGCCCGGGAGCTGCAGTTCGAGGTGGCCGCCCGGCTGCGCGACGAGCTCGCCGAGCTGAAGAAGGAGCTGCGCCAGTTCGACGCCGCCCACGCCTGACGAAGGACCCCCAGGCCCCCCACCCGCTCGCAGGCTCGCGGCGGGCCCCTGCCAGGGGCCGGGGGCCTCGACCCCGCGTGTGACACACGTCGCAGGAACGTTACGTTCGGGACCGCCCCCGTCCCGGACGAAGGAGTCCTCCGCGTGACCGTCTCCCGTTCCCCGCGCCGTGCCCTGCGGCGCGGGCTCGCCGCCGCCGCGCTCGCGGCCCTGTCCGTGGGCGCGGCCGCCCCGGCGACGGCCGCGCCCGGCGGCTGGCGCCCCGCGCCGCTGGCGTCGGCGATCACCGCCGTCGACACCACGAGCACCCCGATCAGCGTCGGCGGGGAGGCGTGGACCCGCACCACCGGCACCGTCTCCGGCGTCGTCGACCCGCGGGAGCAGGTCGCCGGGCTGGCCGGGCTGCCGCGGGACGCCCGCGGCCTGGTGCCCTGGACCAGCGAGTTCGAGCTGATCGCCCCCGCCGACCCGCGCGGCAGCGACGTCGTCCTGGTCGAGGCGGAGAACCGCGGCCGGCCCGCCGTGCTGCTGTCCGCGCTGGGCTTCCCGTTGGCCGGGGACGCCAGCCCGGTCGGCTCGGTCTACCCCGACGGCCTGGGCAACGGCTGGCTGGCCGGCCAGGACCTGTCCTACGCGCGGGTGCAGTGGGAGACCGGCATCTCGCCCGGCGTGCCCGCGGCCGCCCAGGGCGTCGGCGAGGTGATCGTGCGCGACCTCGGCCGGCTGCTCGAGGGCACCGCGCCGCGCCCGACGGGGACCGCCCTGCCGGTCTACCGCGCCTCGGTGCTCGCCGGCATCAGCCAGAGCGCGTGGTTCGTCGACACCTTCGTCGCCGAGGGCTTCAACGCCGACGACCGCACCGGCCGCGGGGTGTACGACGCCGCGGTCGCCGTCTCCGGCGCCGGCAACTGGCTGGCCGTCAACCAGCTCGCCGGCGACGCCGCGCAGCGGCCCTACGTGCTGGAGGACGGCGTCCCGCTCACCTACGGCCAGATGCTCACCCGGCCGAAGAGCGACCCGCTGTTCGTCGACGTCGCCGCCTACACCGACTACCACCGGCTCCGCGCGAGCGTCACCGCGACCGCCGACCGCCCGCGCGACGTCGTCCGCTACGACTGGCCCGCCCCGCACGCCGGCGTCGCCGCCTACCCCGACGCCGTCGTCTTCGGCCAGCTGCGCTGCAACGGCGGCACGCCGGTCCCGCGGAACCCGATCTCCTACAACCCGCACCTGCGCACGCTGCTCGCCGACGTGACCGCGGTCGTGCGGCACCCGGGCCAGGGCGACCGGCGGCTGCTGCCGCCGTCGGCGGTCTTCGCGCTGCAGCCGGCGCCGGCCGGGGACCGGCAGTCCTTCAACGACCTGCCCGGCGTCGAGCTGCAGGTCCCGCGCACCGACCCGGGGAATGCCCAGCCGGTCGGCGGGGTGCGCTTCCCCGACGCCGTCGTGCCGCTGGGCCGGCCGGTCCCGGTCGCGCTGGCCCCGGTCGGGACGACGTCGATCACCGACGTGTGCGGCAACTGGGGCGGCTGGCAGCCGTACACCGCGGCCGAGCTGGCGCAGCGGTACGGCTCGGTCGACGGCTACCTGGCGCAGTACGCCGCCGCGGTGGACGCCCAGGTCCGCGACGGGTACCTCGACGCGTCCGAGCGGGCGGGGCTGCTGGCCGCCGCCCGCGCCGCCTACCTGGCCGCGCCGCAGGGGTGAGCTGACCCCCGTCCGCGGAGGAGAGGGGCGCCCGGGAACCCCGGGCGCCCCTCGTCCGTTGTGCCCTGTGACTCCGCCGGGTGCGCTGCGCCGTGCCCGCGGAGCCGTGGAGGGGAGTATCCCGCCCGCGGTGACGTCGTCAGCACGGGTACGCGTACCCCGGCGTCACCGGCCGGCCGCCGTCGGGGCCGGTGGGAGAGACCTCCGGTGCTGACTGCTGCCAGTGGACCGGAGGTACCTGCGTTGGACGTCCCCTTCTTCGTCTGGGCGATCACGATCGCCGCCATCGTGGCCATGATCGTCTTCGACTTCGTCGGCCACGTGCGGACGCCGCACGCCCCGTCGTTGAAGGAGGCGGCGACCTGGTCGGCGGTGTACGTCGCGATCGCGGTGCTGTTCGGCATCGGCGTGTGGGTCTTCGCCGGCGGGACGTACGGCGGGGAGTACTTCGCCGGCTACATCACCGAGAAGAGCCTGTCGGTCGACAACCTCTTCGTCTTCGTCCTGATCATGGCCAGCTTCGCGGTGCCCCGGGAGCTGCAGCAGAAGGTGCTGCTGTTCGGCATCGCGTTCGCCCTGGTCCTGCGGACGATCTTCATCTTCCTCGGCGCCGCGGCGATCGAGAACTTCAGCTGGGTCTTCTACCTGTTCGGCGCGTTCCTCATCTACACCGCGATCGCCCAGGCGCGGGCCGGCGGGGACGAGGACGAGGAGTTCAAGGAGAACGGCTTCCTGCGGCTGGTCCGCCGGGTCATCCCCACGACGTCGGACTACCACGGCGACCGGATGACCACGCGGCTGGACGGCAAGCGCTACATCACCCCGCTGGCCATCGCCCTGGTCGCCATCGGCAGCGCCGACATCCTCTTCGCCGTCGACTCGATCCCGGCGATCTTCGGGCTGACCGAGGAGACCTTCCTCGTCTTCACCGCCAACGCCTTCTCGCTGCTGGGCCTGCGGCAGCTGTTCTTCCTCATCGACGGCCTGCTCGACCGGCTGGTCTACCTGCACTACGGCCTCGCGGTCATCCTCGGCTTCATCGGCGTCAAGCTGCTGATCCACGCGCTGCACGAGAACGAGCTGCCGTTCATCAACGGCGGCGAGCACGTCACGGCCATCCCGGAGATCCCGACCTGGCTGTCGCTGTCGGTCATCGTCGTCACCCTGCTGGTCACCACGGTCGCGAGCCTGGCCCGCAGCCGCCGCGACGCCCGCGAGGCCGTGCCGCACGCCGAGCCCGGGCGGGGGGCCGCGGCGGTCGCGGGGGAGACCGGCGTGCCGACGGTGCAGCACGAGACGGGGGAGCGCCCCGCCGCGGCGCCGGCGCGGCGCACCGACGGCCGCCCCGGGTGACGCGCGGGTGACCACCGGGAGGACGGCAGGCCGACGACGCCGGTGTGCCTGTTGCTCCCGGTGATCGTGCGGCACGATCCAGGACACGTCCGCTCCGCTGGGTGCCCGACCGGCACCCCGCGCAGCGGTGCCGGGGAAGGCGCCGGGCACTCCGCCCGCGTCCCCCGGCGGCGCCGGTCCATCCGGTGTCCGGTGCAGCGGCGACCGCCGCTGCGCTCCCCGACGGTGACATGGGAGTCCAACTGATGGGTGTCAGCCTCTCCAAGGGCGGGAACGTCTCGCTGACCAAGGAGGCGCCGGGCCTGACCGCGGTGAACGTCGGCCTCGGCTGGGACGTCAACACGTTCTCCGGGGGCGACTTCGACCTCGACGCGTCGGCGATCATGCTCGACGCCAACGGCAAGGTCACCCCCGACGACTCGGGCTTCATCTTCTTCAACAACCTGCGCAGCCCCGACGGCTCCGTCGTGCACGTCGGTGACAACCTCACCGGCCAGGGCGAGGGCGACGACGAGGTCATCCAGGTCAACCTGGCGGGCGTGCCGCCGACCTGCGACAAGATCGTCTTCCCGGTGTCGATCTACGACGCCGACAACCGGAAGCAGAACTTCGGCGCAGTGCGCAACGCGTTCATCCGCATCGTCAACCAGGCCAACGGCCAGGAGATCGCCCGCTACGACCTCACCGAGGACGCCTCGGTCGAGACCGCCATGGTGTTCGGCGAGCTCTACCGCAACGGCCCCGACTGGAAGTTCCGTGCCGTCGGCCAGGGCTACGCCTCCGGCCTGCGCGGCATCGCCCAGGACTTCGGCGTCAACGTCTGACCCCGCCGGGCCCGGACGCGCACCCGCGTCCGGGCCCGGTCCCTCCGGCGGTGCGGCGACCCCACCCGCCGGGGTCCCGCCCTGCCCGCACCAGCTCCCGAGAAGCACCAGCCCCCGAGAAGCACCAGCCCCCGAGAACCCGGAGGTCCCCTCGTCATGCCCGACCGCACCCGCCCCGTGACCACCGCCCCCCGGTCCGTCTGAGCGGCACCGGAGTGGTCCACGTCCTCACCCGGGGCGGCAACGTCGGGCTGGCCCAGGCCGGCCTCACCGGCCCCGTCGTCGTCACGCTGACCTGGACGCCGGCTCCCGGCGTCGACGCCGACCTGTCGGCGTTCCTCACCACCGCGGCCGGCCGGGTCCGCAGCGACGACGACTTCGTCTTCTACAACCAGCCCAGCGGCGCCGGCGGCGCCGTGCGCCACCTCGGCAAGACCGCCCGCGGCGGCGCCACCATTGACCAGGTCCGCATCGACCCGGCCGCGCTGCCCGCCGACGTGGAGAAGGTCGTCATCGGCGCCTCCCTCGACGGCGCGGGCACCTTCGGCGGGCTGTCCGGGCTCGCCGTCGAGGTGGGCCCCGAGGGCGGCGCGGCGCCTGCGATCCGCTGCGAGCTGGCCGCCGGCCCCGAGACCGCGCTGGTGTTCGCCGAGGTCTACCGCCGCGGCGCGGAGTGGAAGGTGCGCGCCGTCGGGCAGGGCTTCACGAACGGCCTGGCCGGGATGGCCACCGACGTCGGCGTGAGCGTCGACGACGAGCCCGCCCCCGCGGCCACCGCCCCCGCCGCCCCGGCCGCCGCCCCTGCTGCCCCGGCCGCGGCTCCGGTCAGCATGGAGAAGAAGCGGCTGGTCGACCTCGAGAAGAAGCTGTCGTCCTCGGCGCCGCAGATGCTCTCCCTGGTCAAGACCGCCGGCGTCAGCCTGGGGAAGCGCGGCCTGGGGGAGCACACCGCCCGCGTCGCGCTGGTCCTCGACATCTCCGGCTCGATGGCCGAGCTCTACCGCACCGGCGCCGTGCAGCGGCTGGCCGAGCGGGTCCTCGCCCTCGGCCTGCGCTTCGACGACGACGGCGTCGTCGACGTCTTCCTGTTCGGCAAGGACGTGCACCAGCCCCCGGGCCTGCGCCTGGAGGGCCACCAGCAGTACATCGCCGACCTCACCCGGCAGTACCGGCTGGAGTACGACACCCGCTACGGCGCGGCGATGGCCGCCGTCCGGAAGGCCTACTTCGGCGACAGCCGCGACCGCGTGGAGCCGCAGCCGGCGCAGGTGCCGGTCTACGTCATGTTCCTGACCGATGGCGCGCCCAGCGACAAGTCGGTCGCGACCAAGCAGCTCAAGGCGGCGTCCTTCGAGCCGGTGTTCTGGCAGTTCATGGGCATCGGCCCGGAGCGGCAGTTCAGCTACCTGCAGCGCCTGGACGACCTCGAGGGCCGCTACACCGACAACGCCGACTTCTTCGCGGTCAGCGAGGGTGACCTCATGGGCCGCCGGCCGATCAGCGACGACGCGCTGTTCGACCGGCTCATGACCGAGTACCCCGACTGGCTGCGGCGGGCGCGCGCCCAGGGGCTGCTCCGGTGACCCCCCAGCAGGAGGCGCCGACGGTGCGCCACTTCTCCCACCTCACCGACGGCGAGCGCGAGCAGCTGTTCGCCGTCCCGCCGGGCGAGGTCGGGCCGGCGACGCCGCGCGGCGTGCTGGCGCTGGCCCTCGGCGCGACGCTCTACAGCCCCGGCACGCGGCCGGCGCTGGACGTCGACGCGGCCCGGGCGGCCGCGATCGGCGCCACGAGCGTGGTCTGGTGCCTCGAGGACGCCGTCCCGCACGCGGCCGTCCCCGACGCCGAGGCCAACGTCGTCGCCGCGCTGCAGCGGATCGACCGGCGCGCCGCCGCTGGCGACCGGCCGGCGCTGCCGCTGCTGTTCGTCCGGGTGCGCACGCCGGACCAGATCCGCCGGATCGCGTCGGCCGCCGGGCCGGCGCTGGCGCGGCTGACCGGGTTCAGCCTGCCCAAGGCCACCGGCGCCACGCTGGCGCCGATGCTCACGACGGTCGAGGAGGTCGCCGCCGCGCTGGGGCAGCCGCTGTACGGCATGCCGATCCTGGAGACGCCCGACCTCGCCTGGCGGGAGACCCGCGCCGACGCGCTCGCCGCCCTGGCCGCGGTGGTCGAGGCCCACCGGGAGTCGGTGCTGTGCCTGCGGGTGGGCGGCACCGACCTGTCCGGGCTGTTCGGCCTGCGCCGCGACCGCGACACCACGATCTGGGACGTCGCCGTCGTCCGGGACGTCCTGGCCGACGTGGTCAACACGTTCACCCGCGGCGGCGAGCACGTGGTCACCGGCGCGGTGTGGGAGCACATCCCCGGCCCCCGGCTGTTCAAGCCACAGCTGCGCCAGACGCCGTTCAGCGACCAGCACGAGGGCGGCCTGCGGCAGCGGATGATCGCCGGTGACCTCGACGGGCTGATCCGCGAGGTCACCCTCGACAAGGCCAACGGCGTGCTCGGCAAGACCGTCATCCACCCGGCGCACGTCTCGGTGGTCAACGCGCTGCTCACCGTCTCCCGTTCGGAGTACGACGACGCCCTCGAGATCCTCATGGCCCGCGGCCAGGGCGGTATCGCGGTGTCCGGGAACGGGCGGATGAACGAGATCGGCCCGCACGCGCTGTGGGCGGAGCTGATCAGCCGCCGCGCCGCGGTCTACGGCGTCGTCGCCGACGAGGCCGCGCTGGTGGACCTGCTGTCCACCGGGCAGCGCCGGCTCGCCGAGGTGTTCGCCGGCGGGGAGGCGCAGCGCGCGTGACCGCCACCCTCCCCGGTGCCGCAGCCTGGCTGGGCGGCACCGTCTCCGGCCTGCTCGACGTCGTGCCCGCGGACCCCGGCCGCTTCGCCGAGCTGTGCGGCCTGGCGCTGCGGGACAACCCGCGCCGGGCGCACCTGGTCGTCTCCCGCGTCCTCGGCAAGCACGTGCCGGCCGCGCCGGCCGCCGTCCTCGGCGCCGGGGCCGCGGTGGGCGACGCCGTCGCCGCGGTCCTGGACGGCGAGGCGCCCGGCCTGGTCATCGGCTACTGCGAGACGGCGACCGGCCTCGGCCACGCCGCCGCCGACCGGCTCGGCGCGGCCTACCTGCACACCACCCGCCGCGTGCACCCGGGCGTGCCGGTGGCCGCCGCGTTCGAGGAGGAGCACTCGCACGCGGTCGCGCACGCCCTGCAGCCGGCCGGGCCGGTGACGCTGGACACGCCCGGTCCGCTGGTGCTGGTCGACGACGAGCTCACCTCCGGCCGCACGGCGCTCAACACCGTCGCCGAGCTGCACGCCCGCTGGCCGCGCGAGCGGTACGTCGTCGCCACGCTGCTCGACGCGCGCACCCCGGCCGCCCGCGCGGCGTTCGCCGAGCGCGCGGAGGCGCTGGGCGTGCGGGTCGACGTCGCCGCCGTCCTCACCACGGAGCTCGCCCTGCCCGCCGACGTCCTCGCCCGGGCCGCGGCCGCCCGCGCCGCCCTGCCCGGCCCCGCGCCGGTCCCGGCCGGCGCGCCGGGCGCGGTCCGGACGCACGCGGGCCTGTGGCCGGCCGGCGTCCCGACCACCGCCCGGCACGGCCTGACCCCCGCCGGCAGCGGCCGCCTCGCGGAGGCCGCCGACGCCGTCGCCGCCGCGCTGGCGGCGGAGCTGGCCGGCAGCCGCGGGGTGCTCGTCCTCGGCACCGAGGAGCTCATGCACGCGCCCACCACCGTCGCGGCGTGCCTGGCCGGGCGGCTGCCCGGCACCCCCGTCACCACCCAGTCGACCACCCGGAGCCCCGTGCACGCCGCCGACGACCCCGGCTACGCCCTGCGCCGCAGCCTGTCCTTCCCCGCGCCCGACGAGCCCGCCCGCGTCTCCCGCGTGCACAACCTCGCCGACCCCGCCGCCGTCCCGGCCGCCGGCCGCTGGGCCGACCAGCGGGCCGACGACGTCGTCGTGGTCGTGGACGCCCCGGCGGAGGACTGCGCGCCGATGGCGGAGGCGCTGCGCCCGTTCGCCGCCCGCGCGGTGCACCTGGTGCCCGTGCCGCTCGCGGAGCCGGCCCGATGACCGCGGTGCAGCCGGGCCTGGCGCCCGCCGTCCCCGGCCGGTTCGGCTCCTACGCACCCGAGGAGGTGACCTGGCTCCTCACCGACCTGTCGTCGGTCGCGCTGGAGCGCGGCACCGAGGACCGCGAGGAGGCCATCCAGTCGGGCACCCACTACTCGGAGATGCTGCCGGTCGAGTACCAGCCCGACGACGACTACCTGGCGCTGTTCACCGCCGCGCTGGAGACCTCGGCCGGGCGGCTCGCCGAGGCCGTCGCCCGGGTCGGCGAGCTGGTCTGGGACGCCGCGGCCGTGCACGGGCAGACGCCGGTGCTGGTGTCGCTGGCCCGCGCCGGGACGCCGATCGGCGTGCTGCTGCGCCGCTGGTTCCTCGCCTCCCGCGGCGTCGCGGTGCCGCACTACACGGTCTCGATCATCCGCGGCCGCGGCATCGACCAGGTCGCGATGGCGCACGTGCTGGCCCGGCACCCGGCGTCGGCGGTGCGGTTCGTCGACGGCTGGACCGGCAAGGGCGCGATCCAGCGGCAGCTCACCGAGGCCGTCGCCGGCTGGGTCGCCGCGCACCCGGAGGACGCCGCCCTCGACGACCGGCTCGCCGTCCTGGCCGACCCGGGCCTGTGCACCGAGCTGTACGGCACCCGCGACGACTTCCTCATCCCGAGCGCCTGCCTGAACAGCACGGTGTCCGGGCTGGTGTCGCGCACCGTGCTGCGCGACGACCTCATCGGCCCCGGCATGTTCCACGGCGCGAAGTACTACGCCGAGCTCGCCCCCGCCGACGTCTCCGGGCTGTTCGTCGACACCGTCGCCGCCGCGTTCCCCGCGCAGGCGCCGGCCGCCGACGTCCCGCCCGCCGAGCGCCGGCCGACCTGGGCCGGGTGGGCGGCGGTCGAGGCGATCGCCGCGGAGTTCGGCATCGCCGACGTCAACCTGGTCAAGCCCGGGGTGGGGGAGACGACGCGGGTGCTGCTGCGCCGGGTGCCCTGGCAGGTGCTGGTCCGCCCCGACCGGGCCGAGGACCTGCGGCACGTCGCCGCGCTGGCCCGGGCCCGCGGGGTGCCGCTGGGCGAGGTGCCGGACCTGCCGTACTCCTGCGTCGGGCTGATCCGGCCGGTGGGCCGGTGACCGCGGTCCTCACGGCGACGCTGGCCGCCGTCGACCTCGACCGCACGCTCATCTACTCCGCGGCCGCGGCCGGGACGACCGAGGGGCTGGAGGTCGTCGAGCACCTGGACGGCGCGCCGCTGTCGCACGCGACGCCCACCTCGTGGCGGCTGCTCGCCGAGCTGGCGGAACGGGCACTGCTGGTCCCGGTCACCACCCGCACCGTGGCGCAGTACGAGCGGGTGCGGCTGCCCGTCGTCCCGCGGTACGCGCTGTGCGCCAACGGCGGCGTGCTGCTCGCCGACGGCGTCCGCGACCCCGACTGGGACGACTGGGCGGCGGCGACCGCCGCGCAGGCCGCGCCGCTGCCGGAGCTGCTCGCCCTGCTCGAGGCGGTCGCCGGGCAGCCGTGGGTGCGCACCGTGCGCGCCGCCGAGGGGCTGTTCTGCTACCTGGTCGCGCACGCCCGTGACGCGATCCCGCGGGACTGGCTGGAGGAGACCGGCGCGGCCGTCACCGCCGCCGGCGCGACGCTGTCGGTGCAGGGCCGCAAGGTGTACGTCGTCCCCGCCGGGCTGTCCAAGGCCGCCGGGCTGCTCCGGCTGCGCCGGCTGCTGGCGGGGGAGGGGACCGCGCCGCGGCTGCTGTGCGCCGGCGACAGCCTGCTCGACGCGCCGATGCTGCTCGCCGCCGACGCCGCCGTCCGCCCCGCGCACGGCGAGCTGCACGAGCAGGGCTGGACCGGCGCGCGGGTCGCGGTCACCGCGGCCAGCGGCGCCGCGGCGGGCGAGGAGATCGTCCGCTGGCTGCTCGACCGCGCGGGCTAGTCCGCCCGCGCGGTCCGCACCAGCCGGTCCAGGCCGTCCTCGATCGACTGCGCCTCGCGCAGCACCGCGCCCCAGTCCGGGCGGCGGCCCCGGGCCGCCTCCTCCAGCGGCGGCAACCGCCGGGCGAGGTCCTCGAACGTGCGGCGGAAGCGGCGGGCGCGCTCCTCGGGCAGCCCGCCGAGGAACCGCCGGGCGTCGACGACGGCGCGCTGCACCTCGCCGAGCAGCGACCCGGGGTCGGCGGCGACGGCGTCGAGCCGCTGCAGCCGCCCGGTCACGGCGCGCACCTCGTCGTCCACCCGGCCCGCGGCCGCCCGCACCCGGGCCAGCAGCGCGGCGGCCGCGGGCACGTCGAGGACCGGCGCCCCGAGCGCCCCCTCCAGCGCGGTCAGCGCCTCGTCGGCCTCGGCCAGCGCCTCGGCAGCCCGCTGCGGCGCGCGCTCGACGTCGGACCACGCGGTGAGCGGGTAGCGGCGGCGCAGCTCGCTCATCACCGGCGCCAGCCGCTCGTGCCGGGTGCCCAGTGCCTCGCGGCGGGTGCGGACGGAGGCGGCGCCCCGGCGGACCTCCGCGGCCCGCTCCGGCAGCGCCCGCGCCCGCGCGGCGGCCGCCTCGGCCTCCCGGCGGCCCTTCTCGGCGGCGTCCAGCGCGGGCGCGGCGTGCCGGGCGGCCAGGTCGGCGGCGGCGCCGGCGGCGAGGCGCTCGGCGTCGGCGAGGACGCCGTCCAGGCCGGGGTCGGCCAGCCCGGCGGCGCCGGCGGCGTCCAGCGCCGCGCGGGCGGTGGCCACGGCGTCGCGGGTCGCGGACACCGCGCGGGCGGCCGCGGCGCGGGCGCGGGAGGCGGCGGCGAGCACCTCGCCGTACTGGTCGCGGAAGCGCTGGACCTGGCCGAGCACCTCGCGCAGCGCCGTGGCCGCGGCGCCCAGCTCCGCGGCGGCGGCGCGGGCCGCGCCCGGCTCGGCGTCCGCTGCGGGGTCGTGGGCGGACAGCGCCTGCAGGTAGTGTCCGATGACGGCGTCGGCGTGGGTGGAGAGGTCCCGCCAGTCGCGGGCCAACGAGTCAGGGGCGGGGATGCGGTGATGAGCCCGTCGTCCGCCCGCCGGTGCGCCCACCTCCTCCGCGGCGGCGACGGCGTCCGGCAGGTCGGCCAGGGCGGCGTCCAGCTCCAGCATCGCCGCGGCCGCGGCCTCCCGCGCCGCCGCGGCCTCCCGCCGGGGGGCGTCGCGGTCGCGCCGCCACCAGGAGGTGCCGCCGGGTGCGCTCACGACCGCCTCCCCTCGCCGTCGCCCGCGTCCGGCGGGGCGGTCCGGCACCCGCGCGGTCCGGAGGCCCGTGGATACCACGCCGGGACCCCGCACGTGGGCACGGGCGGCCGGCGCCGCCCGGTCCGCTGAACGCGTCCCTTCCGCCGCCCCGCCGCGGGCCGGCGGGAACCGGGACCCGCCGGGGTCCGTTGGACCACCGGCCCGCCTCCCGCCCGATCCGGCCCGCACGTCCCTGTCGTCGTCGTCGCCCGGCACCCCCGGCGGCGGAGAGGAACCCCTGATGCTCCGCTACTTCGGCTTCTCCGTCGGTCTGACGGTGGCCGCGCTCGTCACCGCCGTGTTCTTCGGCGGGCCGGCGGCCCTGCTGGCCGTCGCCGTCCTCGGCGTCCTCGAGGTCTGCCTGTCCTTCGACAACGCCGTGGTCAACGCCAAGGTGCTGCGCCGCATGAGCCCGCTGTGGCGGAAGCTGTTCCTCTACGTCGGCATCTTCATCGCCGTGTTCGGCATGCGGCTGCTGCTGCCGATCGTCCTGGTGTCGGTGACGGCGCAGCTGTCGATCCCCGAGGTGTGGGACCTGGCGCTGTCGGACCAGGAGGCCTACGCCGAGAACGTCGAGGCCGCGGCCGAGGCGATCTACACCTTCGGCGGGATCTTCCTGCTGATGATCTTCCTGAACTTCCTCTTCGACGAGGAGCGGGACATCCACTGGCTGTCGTGGCTGGAGAAGCCGCTGGCCAAGGCCGGCAAGCTGCCCTACCTCGCGATCGTCATCGCCCTGGCGGTCATCTACGTCGGCTCGCAGATCGCCGACGACGACAAGTACGCCACGGTGCTCATGTCCGGCCTCGCCGGCCTGTTCACCTACCTGCTCATCGGCGGGCTCAACGAGCTCATGGAGGCCCCCGAGACCGACGACGAGGACGACGTCGCCCCGACCGGGCAGACCGCGGGCAACGGCACCGGGGACACCGCCACCAAGGCGGTCGC
The DNA here is from genome assembly GCF_054050415.1 of Geodermatophilus sp. SYSU D01180. Lineage (NCBI taxonomy): Bacteria > Bacillati > Actinomycetota > Actinomycetes > Geodermatophilales > Geodermatophilaceae > Geodermatophilus > Geodermatophilus sp. SYSU D01180. The sequence continues at coordinate 233,703 of NZ_JBJGZH010000003.1, forward strand.
GGGCGCCGGGTTCGCCGCGTTCCTCTACCTCGAGGTGCTCGACGCGTCGTTCTCCTTCGACGGCGTCATCGGCGCGTTCGCCATCAGCAGCGACATCTTCATCATCGCGCTGGGCCTGGGCATCGGCGCCTTCTGGGTGCGGTCGCTGACCATCTACATGGTCGACAAGGGCACCCTCGACGAGTACCGCTACCTCGAGCACGGCGCGATGTGGGCCATCGGCTTCCTCGCCGCGATCATGATCCTCGAGCTGCGGTTCCACATCAGCGAGTACGTCACCGGCCTCACCGGCCTGCTGTTCATCATCGCCGCGGTGATCAGCAGCATCGTCGTCTCGCGGCGGGAGCGCGCCGAGGTCGCGGCCGCCGACCGGCCGGGCGAGCGCGACGAGGTGCCCGCCGGCCAGAGCTGAGCGCAGGCGCTCTCCAGCGGCCCCGGGACACCCGCCCCGGGGCCGCCGGGCGTCCGCGGCGGGTGGTCTACCGCGGGACCGGGGAGCCGGATACGGTCCGCCCGGTTTCCCGTTCCCGCACCGAGAGGTCCGTCGTTGGCACAGCTCACCGCCCAGAAACGCGTCCTGCACGCCGACCTGCACGGGGACCGCATCCGGGCCGCCAGCGGCTCGATGGTCGCCTTCGAGGGGAACGTCGACTTCAAGAACTCCGGGATGGGCGGGGGCGGCGGCATGCGCGCCGCCCTCAAGCGGGCCGTCGCCGGCGAGAGCATCTCGCTGATGGACTGCGCCGGACACGGCCGGGTGTACCTCGCCAAGGACGCGATGGACGTCCTCGTCGTCGACCTGGCCGGCGACACGCTGACCGTGGAGAGCGAGCACGTCCTCGCCCACACCGAGCACCTGCGCCTCGACGTCCAGTTCTCCGGGCTGCGCGGCGTGACCAGCGGCCAGGGCCTGGCCACCACGACCGTCACCGGGCAGGGTCAGGTCGCGATCGTGTCCGAGGGCCCGGTCATGGCGCTGGAGGTCGCGCCCGGCACGGACCTGGTGGTCGACCCCGACGCCTACGTCGGCTCCCGCGGCCAGCTGTCGATGAACCTGGTCAGCGGCGTCTCGTGGAAGTCCCTCGTCGGCGAGGGCTCCGGCGAGCCCTTCTCCCTCCGCTTCACCGGGCACGGCCTGGTGCTCGTCCAGTCCTCGGAGCGCTGAGCCGTGCCGTTCGAGACCGTCAACAGCAAGGTCGTGCGCGCGCACGTCGGCCCGGCCAACCCGGTGCTCGCCCGCCGCGGCGCGATGCTCGGCTACTCCGGGCAGGTCACCTTCCGCCCGGTGCACGGCCAGGGCCGCGGCATCGGCGGCATGGTCGGCGCGGCGATGTCGGGGGAGTCCAACCCGATGATGGCCACCGAGGGCAGCGGCCAGGTGCTCTACGGCTACAAGGGCATGCACGTCACCGTCCTCGAGCTCGACGGCTCCGCCCCGCTGGTCTGCGAGGCCGACCGGCTGCTCGTGCACGACGCGAACCTGCAGACCAGCGTGCAGTTCCTCGGCTCCGGCGGGCTCAGGTCCGCGATCAGCGGCGCCATGACCGGGCAGGGCCTGTTCACGACCAACCTCCACGGCCGCGGGTCGGTGGCGCTGCTCGCCCACGGCGGCGCCTTCCCGCTGCAGCTCAACGGGCAGCAGGTCGGCGTCGACCCGCAGGCCTACGTCGGCCACGTCGGCCAGCTCTCGGTGGACCTCGCGGCCAAGGTCGGCTTCCGCGACGTCGTCGGCCGCGGCTCCGGCGAGGCCTTCCAGTTGAAGATCAGCGGCCACGGCACGGTGTACGTGCAGGCCAGCGAGCAGAAGTTCTGAGGACGGCGACGATGACCTACCCGCCGAACAACCCCTACGGCGGCCAGCCCCAGCCCGGGTACGGGCAGCCGCCGCAGCCCGGCTACGGCCAGCCCGGGTACGGGCAGCCGCCGCAGCCCGGCTACGGCCAGCCCGGGTACGGGCAGCCGCCGCAGCCCGGCTACGGGCAGCCCCCGCCGCCCGGGTACGGCCAGCCCCCGGCCGGGCCGCCGGCCGGCGTGCCGAGCACGCTCAGCGCGCAGTCGCTGCCCGACGACGACAACGTCAACCCCTACGTCTTCTGCATCGCGCTCAACGGCGAGTGGTTCATGAGCAAGGGCGCGATGCTCGCCTACTACGGCAACGTCCAGTTCGACGCCGTCAGCGAGTACTCCTCGGTGCAGGCGTGGGTGGCCCACCGGTTCTCCAGCCCGGTCTACGTGCAGGACTGGGTGGTCGCCCAGGGCCACGGCAAGGTGCTCATCGGGGACCGCGGGTTCGACCTGAACTCCTACGACCTCGACGACGGCAACCTGACGATCAAGGCCGGCAACCTCTGCGCGTTCTCCAAGGACCTGGAGCTCAAGCAGTCGATCGTCCCGGGCTTCGTCACGCTCATCGGGACGGGGAAGTTCATCGCCTCGTCCAACGGGCCGGTGATCTTCGTCGAGCCGCCGTTCCGGGCCGATCCCGAGGCGCTGCTCGGCTGGGCCGACTGCCCGGCGCCGTCGGTGCACCACGACGCCCAGTGGATGACCCAGAGCTTCCTCGGCGCGCTCACCGGCGCGCTCGGCCGCGCCTCGGGCGAGGAGCGGCAGTACGACTTCACCGGCAAGGGCACGATCCTGCTGCAGTCCTCCGAGATCGCCCGGGAGGACCCGGCGGTGCTGCGGCTGGTCGAGTCGCAGACCCAGCTGCTCACCAACAGCCAGGCCGGCTCGCTCGGCCAGCGGCTGGTCGCCCGCGCCCAGCAGCAGCACTGAGCGCCCCCCGGCCGGGGTCCCGCGCGGGACCCCGGCCGGGGGGCGCTCAGTGCTGCTGCTGGGCGCGGGCGA
>NZ_JBJGZH010000004.1:0-236299 GCF_054050415.1 Geodermatophilus sp. SYSU D01180
CCGGGGGGGGCGCGGGCGGGGGGGCGACCCGCGGCGCCCCCCCCCCCCCCCGCCCGCCCCCCCCCCCCCCCCCCCCCCCCCCGCCCCCCCCCGCCCCCCCCCCCCCCCCCCGGCCGGGGGGCGCCGGACCCGGCGCGGTGCTGCCGGGTCCGGGCGCCGGGATCAGACCTCGGCCGGAGCCGGGGCGGGGACGGTCAGCGCGTGGGCACCGCAGGTGCAGCTGCCCGACGAGCGGGAGGACAGGACCAGCGAGACGGCGTGCGCGCGGTCGCGGGCGCCGAGCTTGCGCAGGATCGCCTTCACGTGCGACTTGACGGTGTCCTCGCTGATGAAGAGGTTGCGGCCGATCTGCCGGTTGGACTGGCCCTGCAGCAGCTCGTCGAGGACGTCCTGCTCGCGGCGGGTGAGCGGCACCTCCGGGGTGAGCGGCTTGCCGGCCGGCGGGGCGGTGGCCCCCTCGACCCGGCGGATCTGCGGGTCGACGACGGTGCGGCCGGCGCGGGCGGCCAGGATCGCCCAGCCGAGCAGCGTCGGCGAGGTGTTGAGCATCAGGTAGCCGCGGACACCGGCGGCGACCGCCTCGTTGACCACGGCCGGGTCCTCGGAGGTGGCGAGGGCGACGACGGCGACCCGCGGGAAGCGGCGGCGCAGGTCGCGGACGACGTTGAGGGTGGCGGCGCGGCCGGCGCCCATCTCGACGACCACGGCGTCGGGCCGGGCGGTCTCGACGAGGGTCAGGGCGCGGCGCAGCTCGCCGGGGGTGCCCACCGACTGCATGCCGGCGGTCTCGTTGATCATGCTGACCAGGCCGCGCCGCAGGACGGGGGCGTCGGCGAGGAGGAGCACGCGGGCGACGCCTCGGGTAGCGCTCGCCAGGGGTGCGGACACGACTTTCTCCATTTCGGTGGACCGGGTTGCTCTCGACTACTCCATCGGGATGAATGGTGCGGTCCTTGAACACTTCCTGAGGATTTTTTCCACGATCCATATTGGTAGCGCTCGTCACAGGAGAAACCGAAAAGGTGACCGTCTCCCATTTGTCGACATGGGGACGCCGATACCGGGAATGGCGCACGAAAGACGACGGCGCCGTCCCTCGGGGAGGGACGGCGCCGTCGGGAGGCGGGCGGAGGTCAGTCCGGGGGCGCGCGGCGCAGCCGGCGCCGGTGGTTCCACACCGCGACCGGCAGTGCGCCGACGAGGCCCGCGCTCAGCGGGAGCACCCGGCCGACCGCGCCCGCGGCGGCGGCCGCCTCCGTGCCCTGGATGTCCGGGGAGTCCAGCGTGCCGAACCGGGACACCGGCCAGACGATGAGCGCGGCCTTGCCGATCACGTCGTCGACGGCGACGGTGCCGCCGTACCGGTCGCCGACGTGCGAGCGGGAGTCGGCCGAGGCCGACCGGTGGTCCCCCATGACCCACAGCCGGCCCTCCGGCACGGTGACGGGGCCGAAGGCGCGGGACTCCAGCGGGGTGTCCTCGTAGATGTAGGGCTCGTCGAGCGGCTCGCCGTCGACGGTCACCCGGCCCTCGGCGTCGCAGCACTGCACGGTCTGCCCGCCCACGGCGATGACCCGCTTGACGTAGTCGTCCTCGCTCGGCGGCGCCACGCCGACGGCCCGGCCCAGCCACAGCAGCCCGCCGGTGAACCAGTTGGTGGGCTCGGAGACCTCGACCTCGGGCGTCCAGGTGTCCGGCCCCTCGAAGACGACGATGTCGCCGGGCTCGGGGTCGCCGAACCAGTACGGGACCTTGTTGACCAGGACGCGGTCCCCGGTGCAGCCGGTGCAGCCGTGCAGCGTCTGCTCCATCGACCCGGAGGGGATGAAGAAGGCCTGCGCCAGGAAGGTCTTCACCAGCAGCGCGAGCACGAAGGCCACCAGCAGCAGCACGGGCAGCTCGCGCAGCAGCGAGCCCTTGTTCTCCGGCTCGTCCCGCCGCCGCCAGGTGCGGCGACGGCCACCGGCGTCCGGCCGCTCGGGCGTGGGGTCGTCCCCCGGGACGACGTCGGCGGGCCCTCCGGACCGATCGCTGCTCATCAGGAGCCAGCGTACGGCCGCGGAGGACCCGCCGTGGTCAGGCCGGGTCGGACCGGCCCGGAGTCGTCCGGCCGGAGCCGGGGACGGTCAGCGCGCGACGGTCTCGCGACGCTCCTTGATCTTGGCGGCCTTGCCGCGCAGCTCGCGCAGGTAGTAGAGCTTGGCCCGGCGGACGTCACCGCGGGTCAGCACCTCGATCTTCTCGACGACCGGGGTGTGCACCGGGAAGGTGCGCTCGACGCCCACACCGAAGCTGACCTTGCGGACGGTGAAGGTCTCGCGGATCCCGCCGCCCTGGCGCCGGATCACGACGCCCTGGAAGACCTGGATCCGCGAGCGGTTGCCCTCGACGACGCGGACGTGCACCTTGACGGTGTCCCCGGGGCGGAACTCGGGGATGTCGTCGCGCAGCGAGTCGGCGTCGAGTACGTCCAGGGTGTTCATCGCGGCATTCCTCGGTCTCAGCGTTGGCTCGTCGTCGGCCCGGGCATCGGGGTGCCCCACGCTCCGGACCAGGTGGCTGCGACTCCGGGAGGAGTGCCCGTCGGCGGCGCCTCCGGTCTGCAGCGACTCTCTACTGTGCCACACGGTCGCCACCCTGCCGAGCGCGGGCCGGGCGGAAGCGGTCAGTCGACCACGCGGGGTGGCCGGCGCCACGGCCCGGCCAGCAGCTCGGGCAGCACGCCGGCGAGCTCGCGGGGAGCGAACTCCACGTCCGCGGCGGCGATCTCGGCGGCGGTCCACCAGCGATGCGGCTCCTCCCCCAGCAGCTCCAGCTCGGTGCGGCCGGTGGCGTCCACCTCGTGGACGACGTCGCGCAGGACGAAGAAGGTCTCCCGCGAGTCGACCTGCACGCCGGCGAACGGCCCGACGTGCCGCCGGAACCACACCGGGCCCTCCAGCGCCGCAGGGTCGACGACCAGGCCGATCTCCTCGGCCAGCTCGCGAGCGGCGGCCTCGCGGACGCTCTCGCCGTCCTCCACTCCCCCGCCGGGCGTGTACCAGAACAGCACGTCGCCGGGCGGGACGGCCGGGTCGGTCAGCCGGGCGCCGAGCAGCAGCACCCGCCCGTCAGGGTCGAGGACGACGACCCGCGCCGTCGGGCGGACCACCGCCGGGGCGACCTCCGCGCGCTCAGGCACCGTCGAGGACCGCGCGGTCGGCGGGCGACAGGGCGTCCCCGGGCAGCGCGGCCAGCAGGTCGGGACGCCGGGTCGCGGTCCGCCGCAGCGACTCCGCGCGGCGCCAGCGGGCGATCGCGGCGTGGTCGCCGGACAGCAGCACCGGCGGGACGTCCAGCCCGCGCCAGGACGCCGGACGGGTGTAGGAGGGGCCCTCGAGCAGCCCGTCGGCGTGCGAGTCGAACTCGACCGACTCGCGGTTGCCGACGACGCCGGGGATCAGCCGGGTGACCGCCTCGACCATCACCAGCACCGCGGACTCGCCGCCGGCGAGCACGTAGTCGCCGATCGAGACCTCCGACACCGGCCCGGCCGCGGCGGCCCACTCGGCCACCCGCTGGTCGATGCCCTCGTAGCGGCCGCAGGCGAACACCAGCCCGGGCTCGGCGGCCCACTCGGCGGCGACGGCCTGGGTGAACGGGCGCCCGGCGGGCGTGGGCACCACCAGCCGGGTGCCCGGCGGGCGGACGGCCTCCAGGGCGCGCGCCCACGGCTCGGGGCGCATGACCATGCCGGGGCCGCCGCCGTAGGGGGCGTCGTCGACGGTGCGGTGGACGTCGTCGGTCCACTGCCGCAGGTCGTGCACGCCGACGGAGACCAGGCCGCGCTCGGCGGCCTTCCCGAGCAGCGACTGGCGCAGCGGCGCCAGGTACTCGGGGAAGATCGTGACGACGTCGATCCGGAAGGCGTCGCTCACAGGTCGAGCAGCCCCTCGGGCGGGTCGACGACGACGAACCCGCCGGGCACGTCGACCGTCGGCACGATGGCCGTGACGAACGGCACCAGCAGCTCGCCGCCGTCGGGGCGCGCGACGACCAGCAGGTCCGCGCCCTCGTGGCGGACCGCGGTGACCTCGCCCAGCGGCGTGCCGTCGGTCAGCCGGGCGGCCAGGCCGACGAGCTGGTGGTCGTAGAAGGCGTCGGGGTCCTCCAGCGCCGGCAGGTCGGCGACCGGGACCTCGAGCAGGGTGTCGCGGAGGGTCTCGACGGCCTCGCGGCTGTCGTAGCCCTCGAACGCGAGCAGCAGCACCTCGCGGTGCCAGCGGGCGCCGGCGACGGTCAGCGGACCCCGCCCGGCGGGGACGGTGCGCAGGACGGCGCCGGGGCGGAAGCGCTCACCGGGGTCGTCGGTGCGGACCTCGACGGTGGCCTCACCACGGACACCGTGGGGCCGGCCGATGCGGCCGACCACCACGGTGTCGGTGGAGGAGTTCTGCGCGTCCAAGCCGCGCGGCTCAGCGCCCGTCGGTGTCGACGACGTCGACCCGCAGGCCGCGGCCGCCGACGCCGGTCATGACGGTGCGCAGCGCCTTGGCGGTGCGCCCGCCGCGACCGATCACCTTACCGAGGTCGTCGGGGTGGACCCGGACCTCGAGGGTCTTGCCGCGACGGCCGCCGACCAGGTCGACGGTGACGTCGCGCGGGTGGTCGACGATGCCCTTGACCAGGTGCTCGAGCGCCTCTTCGAGCACGTCTTACTCGGCGGGCGTCGTGGTGGCGCCGGCGGCCGGGCCCTCGCCACCGGCACCGGCGGCCTCGGCCACCGTGGCGGCGGCGTCGTCGGCCTTGGGAGCGGCCTTCCTCTTCGGGGTGGTCGCACCGGCGGCCGGCTCCTCGCCGGCGCTGCGGACGGCCTCCTCGTAGAGGGCCTTGCGGTCGGGCTTGGGGGCGGCGACCTTCATGGGCGGCGGGGCCGGCTCGCCCTTGAACTTCTGCCAGTCACCGGTCACGCGGAGGATGGCCGCGACCGGCTCGGTCGGCTGCGCGCCGACACCCAGCCAGTACTGCGCGCGCTCGCTGTCGACCTCGATGAAGGAGGGCTCCTCCTTCGGGTGGTACTTGCCGATCGTCTCGATGACGCGGCCCTCGCGCTTGGTGCGCGAGTCGGCGACGACGATGCGGTAGTACGGAGCACGCATCTTGCCCAGACGCATGAGCTTGATCTTGGTGGCCACGGTGGCTCGGAATCTCCTCGAACGCTGTTCGTCGGTGCTCGCCGGACGGACGCGTGGGGTTACGCCGGGGCGGAGCCAGGGACACGGCCGGCGTCGGTGAGAGGGCCGCACACCGCCGTGTTCGACCGACCATGATGCCAGATGCCGGGAGGCGTGCCATGACCAGCCGGGGTCTGCTGCACCACGTCGAGCTGTGGGTGCCCGACCTGGCCCGCGCCGAGCGCTCGTGGGGCTGGCTGCTCACCGCGCTGGGTGCGGCGCTCTACCAGTCGTGGGAGCACGGCCGGTCCTGGCGGCTCGGCGACGTCTACGTCGTCGTCGAGCGGTCGCCGGACCTCGCCGCGGACACCCACGAGCGCCGCCGGCCCGGCCTCAACCACCTCGCGTTCTGGGCCGGCACCGCTGACGACCTCGACGCCCTGGTGGCCGCGGCGCCGGCGCACGGGTGGCGGCTGCTGTTCGCCGACCGCCACCCGTTCGCCGGCGGCCCGCAGCACCGGGCGGCCTACCTCGAGGACGCCGACGGCTACGAGGTCGAGCTGGTCTCCGACCGGACCTGAGCGAGCACGGCCGCGGCGGCGTCGGCCACCGGCACCTCGGACCGCTCGCCCGTCGGCCGGTCGCGCAGCTCGACGACGCCGTCGGCGAGCCCGCGGCCGACGGTCAGGATGGTCGGCATCCCGAGCAGCTCGGCGTCCTTGAACTTCACCCCGGGCGACACCTTCGGCCGGTCGTCGTAGAGCACGGTCAGCCCGGCGGCGACCAGCTCGTCGGACAGCGCCTCCGCGGCCTCGAACACCGCGGCGTCCTTGCCGGTGGCGACGACGTGCACGTCGGCCGGGGCGATCTCGCGCGGCCAGACCAGGCCCAGCTCGTCGTGGGTGGACTCGGCGATCGCGGCGACGGCGCGGGAGACGCCGATGCCGTAGGAGCCCATGGTGACCGTGACGAGCTTGCCGTTCTCGTCGAGCACCTGGAGGCCGAGGGCGTCGGCGTACTTGCGGCCGAGCTGGAAGATGTGCCCGATCTCCACGCCGCGGGCGAGCTCCAGCGGGCCCGAGCCGTCGGGCGCCGGGTCGCCGGGCAGCACCTCGGCGGCCTCGACGGTGCCGTCCCAGGAGAAGTCGCGGCCGGCCACCAGGTCGAACACGTGCTTGCCCGGCTCGTTGGCGCCGGTGATCCAGCGGGTGCCGGGGACGACGCGGGGGTCGACGAGGTAGCGGATGCCCGACTCGCTGTCCTTCCCGAGCACCTGCGGGCCGATGTAGCCCTTGACCAGCGCCGGGTGCGCCTCGAAGTCGGTGAACGGCTCCACCTCGGCCGGCGCCACCTGCGCCTCGAGCCGCTTGGCGTCGACCTCGCGGTCACCGGGGATGCCGATCACCAGCGGCTCCCGCGTGCCGTCGGGGTGCACGAGCGTGACGACGACGTTCTTCAGCGTGGAGGCGGCCGTGTACCCGGCGTCGGGGAACAGCTCCCGCGCGACGGCGACCAGCGTCTCGATCGTCGGGGTGTCGGGGGTGTCCTCGACGTGCGCCTCGGGCAGGCCCTCGATCGGCAGCGGCTCGGGGACGACGGTGCTGACCGCCTCGACGTTGGCCGCGTAGCCGCCGGCCGAGCGGACGAAGGTGTCCTCGCCGATCTCGGTCGGGTGCAGGAACTCCTCGCTCCTGGAGCCGCCCATCGCCCCGGACATCGCCGAGACGATCACGTACTCGAGGCCCAGCCGGTCGAAGATCCGGACGTAGGCGGCGCGGTGCGCGGCGTAGGAGGCGTCGAGGCCCGCGTCGTCGACGTCGAAGGAGTAGCTGTCCTTCATCGTGAACTCGCGGGTGCGGAACAGCCCGGCCCGGGGCCGCGCCTCGTCCCGGTACTTGGTCTGGATCTGGTACAGCGACAGGGGCAGGTCCTTGTAGGACGAGTACAGGTCCTTCACCAGGAGCGTGAACATCTCCTCGTGCGTGGGCCCGAGGAGGAAGTCCGCGCCCCGGCGGTCCTGCAGCCGGAAGAGGTTGGGGCCGTACTCGGTCCAGCGGTTGGTGGCCTCGTAGGGCTCGCGGGGCAGCAGCGCCGGGAAGTGCACCTCCTGCGCGCCCATCCGGTCCATCTCCTCGCGGACGACGCGCTCGACGTTGCGGAAGACCCGGTAGCCCAGCGGCAGCCAGGTGAAGCCGCCCGGCGCGGCCCGGCGGATGTAGCCGGCCCGCACGAGCAGGCGGTGGCTCGGGACCTCGGCGTCGGCCGGGTCGTCGCGCAGGGTGCGCAGGAACAGGGAGGACATCCGCAACAGCACGGCACGAGTCTCCCAGGGCGCGCGAACGGGTTGTGCCGCACGGTCAGCCGCGCGCAAGAGCGGCGCAAGCACCGGCCGCGACCGTCGTCCCCGGCGAGCCGCCGACCGGCGGCCTCTCCCCCGCCGAGACCCGGCTCGAGCTCCCTGGAGTCCCCCGTGCGCACGCCCCGCCGCCTGGCCACCGCCGTCCTCGCCCTCACCGCCGGCGCCTCGCTGGCCGCCTGCGCCACCGCGGTCAGCGGCTCGGCCACGCCCGTGTCGCGGTCCGCGGAGGCCTCGGCCGAGCCGGCCGCCCCGCCCGTGGAGGAGGCCGGGGAGACCGGGCCCGTGACCGACCCCGCGCCCGGGACCGGCAGCGTGCCCGCGGGCGACGACGACCTGCCGGTCCCCGGCGCCGGCGTCCCCGGCGACGAGGGCCTGTGCCAGGCGGTGGCCGGGTGGTTCGGCTACGTCGGCCTGTCGCTGATCTCGGTCGACGAGACCGGCTACGTCGACCCCGCCGGCGTCGTCCCGCTGCTCGAGGCCCTGCGCGACGCCCCGGCCGACCACCGGGACGCGAGCGCGCCCCTGCTCGCCGCCGCCGACGCCGTCTCCGCGGCCACCGGCGCCGCGATCGACGACGTGCGGGCCGGCGGCGACGTCATCACCGCGGTCACCGACCTGACCGGCCCGGTCACCGAGTTCGGCACCGCCTGCGCCGCGGCCGGCGTCGACGTCTGACCGGACCGCGGACCGCCCGGACGGCGCGCGGTCGCCGTCCGGGCGGGAGCGCTCAGTCGTCGGAGCCGTCGTCGTCGGAGCCGTGCCCGCCGCCGGAGCCGTGCCCGCCGCCGGAGTCGCCGGGGGTCGGGGTCACCGCTGGGGCGGACGGCTCGGCGCCGGCGGGGTGGTCGCCGTCGGCGCGGCTGGGGTGACCGCGCTCGAGCTCGGCGCCCCTAGCGGTACGCCCGGCCGCGCAGCACGGTGAGCCGCGGCCGGGTCAGGACGCCGAGGTCGGCGCGCGGGTCGGCGTCGTAGACCGTGAGGTCGGCCGGCGCGCCCTCCTCGATGCCGGGCAGGCCCAGCCAGGCCCGCGCGGACCACGACGCCGCGGCCAGCGCCGCCTCGGCGGGCAGGCCGGCGTCGCACAGCGCGCGGACCTCGTCGGCGATCCGGCCGTGCTCGATGCCGCCGCCGGCGTCGGTGCCGGCGAACACCGGCACGCCGGCCTCGAACGCCGCCCGCACCACCGCGCCCGACGACGCGTACAGCCGCCGCATCGTGCTCGCGTACGCGGGGAACCTCGCCTCCCCCGCCGCCGCGAAGCCGGGGAAGTTCTCCACGTTGACCAGCGTCGGGACGACGGCGGTGCCGCGCGCGGCCATCTCGCCGACCAGGTCCTCGGTGAGCCCGGTGCCGTGCTCGATGCAGTCGATGCCGGCGCGGATCAGGTCGGGCAGCGCGTCGGTGCCGAAGGTGTGCGCGGTGACCCGCGCGCCCTCCTCGTGCGCCGCCGCGATCGCCGCAGCCACGACGTCGGCCGGCCACTCGGGCGCGAGGTCGCCCACCGACCGGTCGATCCAGTCGCCGACCAGCTTCACCCAGCCGTCGCCGCGGCTGGCCTGCACCCGCACCTGCTCGACCAGCCCGGCCGGCTCCAGCTCGACGGCCAGCCCGGGGATGTAGCGCCGGGTCGCCGCCAGGTGCCGGCCGGCGCGGACGATCGTCGGCAGGTCGGGCTCGTCGTCCAGCGCCCGGGTGTCCACCGGCGAGCCGCAGTCGCGCAGCGCGAGCACCCCGGCGGCCCGCTCGGCCAGCGCCTGCTCGCGCAGCCCGGCGAGGTCCTCGACGGGGGCCCCGCCGCGGCCGATGCCGACGTGGCAGTGCGCGTCGACCAGGCCGGGCAGCAGCCAGCCGCCGCGGGAGACGGTCTCGGCGCCCGGGACGCGCTCGAAGGTGACCCGGCCGTCGCGGACCCACAGGTCGCGGTGCTCGCCCTCGGGGAGGACGACCCCGGACAGGTGCAGGGAGGGGGCGGTCACCGCCCGGGCCGCTCGTCCCCGAACTTGCTGAAGTCGAGCTTGGACAGGTCCGGCAGCGCCTGGCCCGGCGGCAGCGAGGGCATGCCGCCCGGCAGGCCGCCCGGGAAGCCGGCGCCCGGGGGCAGGCCCGGGGCGCCCATCGGCCGGCGGGCCGGGGCCTTGCCGCCGCCCTTGCCCTTCTTGCCCTTGCCCTTCTTCGAGGACTGGGCCTGCATCTGCCGGCCGCGGGCCTTCTTCGACATCGGGCCCATGCCCGGCAGGCCCATGCTGCCGGCCATCTGGCCCATCATCTTCTGGGCCTGCGCGAAGCGCTCCAGCAGCTGGTTGACCTCGGTGACCGTCACACCCGAGCCGTTGGCGATGCGCACCCGCCGCGACGCGTTGATGATCTTCGAGTCGACCCGCTCCTGCGGGGTCATCGAGCGGATGATCGCCGCGGTGCGGTCCAGGTCGCGGTCGTCGACCTGCTTGAGCTGCTCCTTCATCGCGCCCGCGCCGGGCAGCATGCCGAGCAGGTTGGCGATCGGGCCCATCTTGCGGATGGCCATCATCTGCTCGAGGAAGTCCTCGAGGGTGAAGCCCTCGCGGCTGACGAGCTTGCCGGCCATCTTCTCGGCCTGCTCGGCGTCGAAGGCCTGCTCGGCCTGCTCGATGAGGGTGAGCACGTCGCCCATGCCGAGGATGCGCGAGGCCATCCGCTCGGGGTGGAAGACGTCGAAGTCGGTGAGCTTCTCGCCGGTGGAGGCGAACATGATCGGCTGCCCGGTCACGTAGCGGACCGAGAGCGCGGCACCACCGCGGGCGTCGCCGTCGAGCTTGGTGAGCACGACGCCGGAGAAGCCGACGCCGTCGCGGAAGGCCTCGGCCGTGGTGACGGCGTCCTGGCCGATCATCGCGTCGACGACGAACAGCGTCTCGTCGGGCTGCACGGCGTCGCGGATGCCGGCGGCCTGCGCCATCAGCTCGGCGTCGATGCCCAGCCGGCCGGCGGTGTCGACGACGACGACGTCGTGCATCGTGCGGCGGGCGTGCTCGATCGAGTCGGCGGCCACCCGGATCGGGTCGCCGACGCCGTTGCCCGGCTCCGGCGCGTAGACGTCGACCCCGGCCTGGCCGGCGACGATCGTGAGCTGGTTGACCGCGTTGGGGCGCTGCAGGTCGCAGGCCACCAGCAGCGGGGTGTGCCCCTGGGACTTCAGCCAGCGGCCGAGCTTGCCGGCCAGCGTGGTCTTACCGGAGCCCTGGAGGCCGGCGAGCATGATCACCGTGGGCGAGGTCTTGGCGTAGCGCAGCCGCCGGGTCTCCCCGCCGAGGATCTCGATGAGCTCCTCGTTGACGATCTTGATGACCTGCTGGGCCGGGTTCAGCGCCTGCGACACCGCGGCACCGCGCGCCCGCTCCTTGATCGCGGCGATGAACGCGCGCACCACAGGCAGCGCGACGTCGGCCTCCAGCAGCGCGATGCGGATCTCGCGCGCGGTGGCGTCGATGTCGGCGTCGGTCAGCCGGCCCTTGCCGCGCAGGCCGGTGAAGACCTTGTCGAGGCGGTCGGAGAGAGTCTCGAACACGAGCAGTCCTCAGCAGTCACGGGCGCGGACGGGCCGCGCCACCTGACCCCAGGGTATCGAGCCGGGACATCGCGGCCCGGCCGTGCGCGCCGCTCAGGCCGCGCGCCGCACCGCCGCCCCGGCGACGACCTCGGGCCCGCCGACCACCAGTGCGCCGCCGCAGCCGGTGCAGGCCCACTCGGGGCACTCACCGCCGTCGTCGGTGTGCCCGTCGGCGCACGGCGGCTGCTCGAACAGGCGGTCCTCGCCGCAGTCCCGGCACGGCCAGGTCGGCAGGGCTGCGGTCTGCTGGACGGTCACGCGGGTCCCCCTCGGCGTCGGGTTGCGGGACCGGTCCGTCCCGCCTCGTCCCGACGGTCGCACGGGGCACCGACAGTCCCGGCCCGCCTCAGCCCGGCGTGTCGCCGCCGGTGCGTGCCGGGTCGGGGACGGCGCCGCGCGCCGCGGCCACCAGCGCCGCCTCGACGCGGGCCCGCTGCCCGGCGTCGATCGGGCAGCCGGTGGGGCTGCACACGTAGAAGTAGTCGGCGGCGTCGGCCCCGAGGGTCTCGATCCGCGCGGAGGTGACGTCGAGGCCCTCGGCGGCGAGCGCGGCGGTGAGCCGGTACAGCAGGCCCGCCCGGTCGCCGGCGCGCACCTCGACGATGCTGGTCGCCTCCCCGCTGACCTCCGAGTCGTGCCAGGAGATCCGCGGCGGCGCGGCCCGGGCGGCGTCCTGCCGGTAGTCGGCCTCCCGCTGGCGCAGCCGGTCGGCCAGCGGCAGCGTCCCCTCCAGGGCGGCACGGACGGCGTCGGCCAGGATCGTCGGCTGCGGCGCGCGGCCGAACCGCGGGCGGACGGCGAACACCGCGGTCGCCCGGCCCTCGACGACGTTCACCTTCGCCGCGCGGACGTCGAGCTGGTTGAGCGCGAGCACCCCGGCGAGCCGGCTGAACAGGCCGTGCGCGTCGGGCGCCCCGATGGTCACCTGCTGCCCGTCGGCGACGTCCTCGACGCCCACGGTGACCGCGCCGTCGCCGCCGGCCTGGGTGACCGTCGGCTCGGTGGGGTGCAGCACGGGGTCGGGCCCGTCGACCGGGGTGCCGCCGAGGTGCGCCTGCACGCGGGCCACCAGGTGGGCGACCAGGTGCGCCTTCCACGGCGACCACGCCGAGGTGCTGGTGGCCGCGCCGTCGGCCTGCGCCAGCGCGTGCAGCAGCTGCAGCACCTGGCCGTCCCGGCCGATGGTGTCGGCGACCCGCTCGATGGTGGCCGGGTCGTCGATGTCGCGGCGGGTGGCGGTGTCGGGCAGCAGCAGGTGGTGGCGGACCAGCGTGCCCACGGTGGCGACGTCGGCGGGCGCGAAGCCCATGCGCTCGGCCACGCCGGCGGCGATCGGCTCCCCGACGACGCTGTGGTCGCCGGGCCACCCCTTGCCGACGTCGTGCAGCAGCGCCGCGACCAGCAGCAGGTCGGGCCGGTCGACGTCGTGGGTGAGCTCGGCGGCGGCCGCGGCGGCCTCCACCAGGTGCCGGTCGACGGTGAACCGGTGCCACGGGTGGCGCTGCGGCAGCGACCGCACCTGGGCCCACTCGGGCAGCAGCCGGGTGAGCAGGCCCTCCTGGTCCAGCTGCTCGAGGACCGGCACCGCCGGGCGGCCGCTGGCCAGCAGCCGCAGGAACGACCAGCGGACCTCGGCCGGCCACGGCTCGGGCACCGGCGGCGAGTGCGCCGCGAGCACCTTGAGCGTGTAGGGCGACAGCAGCAGGTCGGCCCGGGCGGCGGCCGCGGCGCCGCGCAGCACGAGGCCGGGGTCGGCGGCCGGGCGGGCGTCGCGGGCGAGCACCACCTCGTCGCCCTGGCGGACCACGCCCTCGGCCAGCGGCTCGCGGCGCACCCGGCGGTAGCGGCCGCGCGGCCGCCGGACCAGCGCGGCCTCCACCCGCCGCCAGGTGTCGTCGGCGACGAAGGCCAGCCGGCGCCCGGCCAGGCTCACCTCGCGCAGCAGCACGTCCTCGTCGGCGAGACCGAGTGCGGCGGCGACCGGGCGCTGCTCCTGGCGCACGAGGACGTCGCTGGGCCGGCCCGAGCGGCGGCGCAGCTCGTCGCGGACGTCGAGCAGGAAGGAGTAGGCCGCCTCGGCCTCGGCGGACGGTTCGTCGCCGAGCTGGGCGGCGGCGACCGCGCGCAGCACCTGGCCCTCGCGCAGGCCGCCGTAGGCCTCCTTGAGGTCGGGCTCGAGCAGGAAGGCCAGCTCGCCGACCTGGCGGGCGCGGCCGCGGCGCAGGTCGCGCAGCTGCGGCAGCAGCCTCGACGCCGACTGCCGCCAGCTGGCCAGCGTGGCGGTCCGCAGCGACGCGGCCAGGGTCGCGTCACCCGCGACCAGCCGCGCGTCGAGCAGCCCGAGGCCGGCCTTCACGTCGCTGGAGGCCACCGACACGGCCTCGGCCACCGAGCGCACCGAGTGGTCCAGCCGCACGCCGGCGTCCCAGATCGGGTACCAGACGGCGTCGGCGAGGGCGGCGACCTCCGGCCGGCCGTCGTGGACCAGCACGAGGTCCAGGTCGCCGTGCGGGGGCGGCTCGCGCCGGCCGAGGCTCCCCACGGCCACGAGCGCGACGCCGTCGGTGCCGGTGCGCGGGGGCGGGCCACCGCGGCCCTGCCGCGGGGGCGGCGTGCCGGCCACGGCGTCGGCCAGCAGGCCGCCCAGCCAGGCGTCGAGCACCCGCACCCGCTCGGCGCGCGGCCGCTCGGGCAGCGACCCCAGGTCCGGCACGGTCTCCCCCTCGGTCAGCGGTTCGGGAACGGCGTCGGCCGGGGCGGTGGTCCTCCCACCACCCCGGCCGACGGACGGGCTCCGGGCAGGGCCCCGGCTAGAGCGCGTCCTCGCCGCGCTCGCCGGTCCGGACCCGCACGATCTCGTCGATCGTGGTGACCCAGACCTTGCCGTCGCCGATCTGGCCGGTGGAGGCGGACTCGACGACGGCGTCCACCACGCGGGCGGCCTCGATCTCGCCGACGACGACCTCGATGCGGACCTTCGGGACGAAGTCCACCTGGTACTCGGCGCCGCGGTAGACCTCGGTGTGGCCGCGCTGGCGGCCGAAGCCCTGGACCTCGCTGACGGTGAGCCCGGTGATCCCGATCAGCTCGAGGGCGTTCTTCACGTCGTCGAGCTTGAACGGCTTGATGATGGCGGTGACGAGCTTCATGCCCGGACCCCTTCCGTGGTCTTCGGGGTGGTGGCCTGGTGGAGGGCGGATCCACTGCCGCCCCCGAGGCTGGTGAAGTCGTACCCGGACTCGGCGTGGACGACGGTGTCGATCCCGGCGACCTCGTCCTCCTCGCTGATCCGGAAGCCCATGACGGCCTTGACGACCGTGGCGATCACGAGCGTCAGGACGAAGGAGAACACGAGCACCGCGACGGCACCGACGGCCTGCCGCCAGAGCTGGTCGACACCGCCACCGTAGAAGAGCCCGTCGACCCCGGCCGGCGCGTCGGCGGTGGCGAAGAACCCGACGGCGAGGGTGCCCCAGAGGCCGCCGACCAGGTGGACGCCGACGACGTCGAGCGAGTCGTCGTAGCCGAGGCGGTACTTCAGCCCGACGGCGAGGGCGCACAGCGCACCGGCGACGAGGCCCACGACGATGCTGCCGACCGGTGAGAGCGACGAGCAGGCCGGGGTGATGGCGACCAGACCGGCGACGGCCCCGGAGGCCGCGCCCAGCGACGTGGCGTGCCCGTCGCGGACCTTCTCCGTGGCGAGCCAGCCCAGGATCGCGGCGCCGGTGGCGGCGAGGGTGTTGACCCAGACGACGGCGGCGGTGTTGTTGGCCGCGAGCGCGGAGCCGGCGTTGAAGCCGAACCAGCCGAACCACAGCAGGCCGGCGCCGAGCATGACCAGCGGCAGGTTGTGCGGGCGCATCGCCTCGCGGCCGAAGCCGCGCCGCTTGCCGAGCACCAGGGCCAGCGCCAGGCCCGCCGCGCCGGCGTTGATGTGCACCGCGGTGCCGCCGGCGAAGTCGATCGCCGCCAGGTTGTTGGCGATCCAGCCGCCGGTGTGGGTGACCACGCCGTCGTCGTCGGTGAGGGTGAAGTCGAAGACCCAGTGGGCGACCGGGAAGTAGACGACGGTGGCCCACAGGCCGGCGAAGACCATCCAGGAGCCGAACTTGGCCCGGTCGGCGATGGCGCCGGAGATCAGGGCGACGGTGATGATCGCGAAGACGGCCTGGAAGCCGACGAAGGCCATCGACGGCAGGCCGCCGGCCTCGCTCGTCGTGTCCTCCATGAGGCCCCTGAGGCCGAAGAACTCGCCCGGGTCGCCCAGCAGGCCGGCGCCGACGTCGTTCCCGAAGGCGACGGAGTAGCCGTAGAGCACCCAGAGCACGGTGATGAGCGCCAGCGCGCCGAAGCTCATCATCATCATGTTGAGCACGCTCTTCGCGCGGACCATGCCGCCGTAGAAGAGCGCGAGGCCCGGCGTCATCAACAGCACGAGAGCCGCGCTGGTGAGGATCCAGGCGGTGTCGCCGGTGTTGACCACGGCAACCTCCTGAAGTGGGTCGTGGGCCGTCGGCCGCAACGAGGGAGAGGGCCCCGGCGGGCCGGGGACGGGTGGGGTCGCGGTCGCCTCCGTCCCTGGCGGCGACGCGGCGTTCACGGTGCCGGGGTGTTGTTTCCGGGGGCGTCGTCGCCGCGTTTCCGGACCGTGAACTCCGCGCCGCGTGTCCCGGGGTCGTGTGACGGCCGTGTTGCGGGCACGTCCGGGCGTGGCGACGGCCACACGCGGGGTCCGCCTGCGAGGCATGTGCAGTTGCAAACCGTGTGCAATAAGGTCGGCGCGTCCGTCCGCCGCCCCCCGCTGGAGGAACCCGTGTCCGTGCCCGCCCGAGCCGTGCCCGCCCCGCTCGGGGCACCGCGCTCGCCCGCCGGGGTGCGCGGGGGCTTCTCCCCCCGCGAGTGGCGGTCCATCGGCGGGATGGCGGCGTTCGTGCTCCTGCTGCACGTCGTCGGCTGGGGCGTCCTCGTCCTCGCCGTGGCGCCGCAGGAGTACCAGCTGGGCAGCACCGGCGTGCTCGGCGTCGGCGTGGGCCTGACCGCCTACATGCTCGGCGTCCGGCACGCCTTCGACGCCGACCACATCGCCTCGATCGACAACACCACCCGGAAGCTGGTCGAGGACGGCCGCCCGTCGGTGAGCACCGGCTTCTGGTTCTCCCTCGGGCACTCGTCGGTGGTCTTCGTCGCGAGCCTGTTGCTGGTGGCCGGGGTGCGCTCGGTGGCCGGGGTGGTCCAGGAGGACGACAACGCCGTCGGGCAGACGCTGGCGCTGGTCGGCACGCTCGTCGCCGGCAGCTTCCTGCTGCTCATCGGCCTGATGAACCTGGGCTCGGCCGTGGGCATCGCCCGGGTGTTCCGCCGGATGCGCACCGGCGAGTACGACGAGGCCGAGCTCGAGCACCACCTGCACAACCGCGGTTTCCTCGCCCGGCTGCTGGGGCGGGTGACCCGCCGGGTCGACCGCGCCTGGCACCTCTACCCGGTCGGGCTGCTCATGGGCCTCGGGTTCGACACCGCCACCCAGGTCGCGCTGCTGGTGCTGGCGGCGGGCTCGGCGGCGTTCGTGCTGCCCTGGTACGCGATCCTCGTCCTGCCGGTCCTGTTCGCCGCCGGCATGAGCCTGTTCGACACCGCCGACGGCGTCCTGATGTCGCGCGCCTACGGCTGGGCGTTCCTCAAGCCGGTCCGCAAGGTCTTCTACAACCTGACGATCACGGTGCTGTCGGTGACCGTGGCCCTGGTGATCGGCGCCCTCGTGCTCATCGGCCTGCTGGTCGAGCGGCTGCACGTCGACGGCGGCCCGCTGGCCTGGCTGGCCTCGCTCGACCTGGAGTTCGTCGGGTTCGCGATCGTCGGGCTGTTCGCGGTGACCTGGGCGGTCGCCGCGGTGGTCTGGCGGGTCGGCCGGATCGAGCAGCGCTGGTCGGACCCGGCCGGGGCCCGCTAGTCCGCGGCGCCGACCAGGCCCTCGGCGAAGGCCTCCGGCTCGAACGGCGCGAGGTCGTCGGCGCCCTCCCCCAGGCCGATCAGCTTGACGGGGATGCCGAGCTCGCGCTGCACCGAGACGACGATGCCGCCCTTGGCGGTGCCGTCGAGCTTGGTGAGCACCACGCCGGTGACGTCGACGGCCTGGGTGAACACCCGCGCCTGCACGATGCCGTTCTGGCCCGTGGTCGCGTCGAGGACCAGCAGCGTCTCGGTGACCGGGCTCTGCTTCTCCACGACGCGCTTGATCTTGCCCAGCTCGTCCATGAGGCCGGACTTGGTGTGCAGCCGGCCGGCGGTGTCGACGACGACGGTGTCCACCTCGGCCTCGACGCCGGTGCGCACCGCCTCGAACGCCACCGACGCCGGGTCGGCGCCCTCCCGCCCGCGGACGGTGAGCACCCCCACCCGCTCGCCCCAGGTCTCGAGCTGGTCGGCGGCGGCGGCGCGGAAGGTGTCGGCGGCACCGAGGACGACGCTCCGGCCGTCCCCGACGAGCACGCGGGCGATCTTGCCGACCGTCGTCGTCTTGCCGGCGCCGTTGACCCCGACGACGAGGAGCACGCCGGGCCGGCCGCCGTGCCGGTCGGTGGCCAGGCGGCGGTCGAGGTCGGGCCCGAGGACCGCGGTCAGCTCGCGGACCAGCAGCGCGCGCAGGTCGGCGGGGGTGGCGGTGGCCAGCACCATCGACTGGGTGCGCAGCCGCTCGACGATCTGGGTGGTCGCGGCGACGCCGACGTCGGCGGCCAGCAGGGTCTCCTCGACCTCCTCCCAGTCGTCCTCGGTGAGCCGCTCGCGGGCCAGCACGGTGAGCAGGCCGCGGCCGAGCGAGGACTGCGAGCGGGCCAGCCGGGAGCGCAGCCGCACCAGCCGGCCGGCCGAGGGTGGGGGCGTCTCGAAGACGACGCCCGGCTCCGCCTCGGCCGGCGGCAGCTCGACGGCGGGCGGCGTCTCGGGTGTGACGGTGTCCGGCTCGGCCGGCGCGAGACCCTGACCGGAGGCGGTGGCCCCCGAGGGGCGGTCCTCCCGCGGCGGCGCGGGCGGCGCCGTGGGCGGGCGCGGGCGGGTGAGCGTGGTGCCGGAGGCGGCGTCCTCGTCCAGCCGGGTGGTGCGGCGACCGCGGCCCACCAGGAGGCCCACCCCGGCGACCAGGGCCACGAGGACGATCGCGATCGCGATCAGCACGAACTCCATGCCGGTCAGTCTCCCAGCTCCCGCACGGCGGGCTCTGGGCGGAACCCGGGTCGGTGGACGAGGCTGGCGGTCATGCCGCCGTCCGACGGGGATCCCCCGGCCCTGCTGCTCGGCCCGCTCCTGCGGCACGTCGACCCGGTGTCGGCGACCGTGTGGGTCGAGACCGACAGCGCGTGCACCGTCGAGGTCCTCGGGCACCGCGCGCGCACCTTCCGCGTGGGCGGGCACCACTACGCGCTCGTCGTCGTCGAGGGGCTGGCACCGGGCAGCACCACGCCCTACGAGGTGCACCTGTCGACCGACGGCACCGACGGCACGCGGGTGTGGCCCGAGGAGGGCTCGCCGTTCCCGCCGAGCCGGATCCGCACGCCGGGGCGACCCGGGCCGTTCCGGCTGGCCTTCGGCTCCTGCCGCTACGCCGCGCCGGGCACCGTCGACGTCGCCGAGGGCATCCCGCCCGACGCGCTGGACGCCTACGCCGAGCGGGTCGCGGCGCTGCCGGAGGACGAGTGGCCCGACGCGCTGGTGCTGCTCGGCGACCAGGTCTACGCCGACGAGCTGACCCCGGCGACCCGCACCTGGCTGGGCCTGCGCCGCGGCGGGCCGGTGGAGCGCGACGCCCAGGTGGGCGACCTGGAGGAGTACACCCGGCTCTACGCCGAGTCCTGGAGCGACCCGCAGGTGCGGTGGCTGCTGGCCACGATCCCGTCGTCCATGGTCTTCGACGACCACGAGATGATCGACGACTGGAACACCTCGGCGGCCTGGCGGCGCCGGGTGACCGCCACCGGCTGGTGGGCCGACCGCATCGCGGGCGGGCTGGTCAGCTACTGGGTCTACCAGCACCTGGGCAACCTCTCCCCCGCCGAGCTGGCGGCCAGCGGGACGTGGCAGGCGGTGTGCGCGCTGCCCGAGGACGCCGACGCCGAGCCGGTGCTGCGCGAGATGGCCGAGGCCGCCGACCGGGACCCGCGGTCGGTGCGCTGGAGCTACGTGCGCCACTGGGGCGAGGCGCGGCTGCTGATGGTGGACAGCCGGGCCGGGCGGGTGCTCGAGGAGCAGTCCCGCCGGATGGTCGACGACGAGGAGTTCGCCTGGATCGAGGAGCAGATGCGCGCCGCGGTCGCGGACGGCGTCGAGCACCTGCTGGTCGGCACGTCGCTGCCCTGGCTGCTCCCCCACGCGATCGACGCGATCGAGCGCTGGGACGAGGCGCTGGCAGTCCGGCACGAGGGGCGGCCGCTGGGCCGGCTGGCCGAGGCGCTGCGGCAGGCCGCCGACCTCGAGCACTGGGCCGCCTTCGGGCACTCCTTCGACCGGCTGGCCGCCGCGCTGCTGGCCGTGGCCCGCGGCGAGCACGGCCGGGCGCCGGCGACGGCGGTGGTCCTCTCCGGCGACGTCCACCACGCCTACGCCGCCGAGGTGGTCTCCCCCGGCGGCCTGGCCGGGCGGGTGCACCAGCTCACCGTCTCGCCGCTGCACAACCAGGCGCCGCACCCGATCCGGGTCGGCTTCCGCATCGGCTGGAGCCGCTGGGCGCGGCGGCTGACCGGGGTGGTCGCGCGGGCGGCCCGCGTCCGTCCCGCGTCGGTCGAGTGGGCCAAGGCGGCCGGGCCGTTCTTCGGCAACCAGGTGGGCGAGCTGGTGCTCGAGGGCCGGCGGGCGCGGTTCGTGCTGCACGTGACCGACCACCGGCCCGACGGCGAGGAGTGCCTGCAGCAGGTGCTCGACCTGCCGCTGGCCGGTCCGGTGCCCGCTGCGGCCCCGGCGGCGGAGGTGACAGGCTGACGGGGTGACCGATCCCCGTGGTCAGAAGCCGGCCCCCGGGCCCGACCAGCCGCCCATCCCCGTCCGGCTGGTCACGTTCAACACCCACCACGGCGTGGGCGACGACCGGCGGCACGACCTGCCGCGGCTGGCGAAGGTGCTCGCCGCCGCCGACGCCGACGTCGTCTGCCTGCAGGAGGTGGACCGGCACTTCGGCGAGCGCAGCGAGGACGTCGACCAGGCGCTGCTGCTGTCCCGGGCGCTGGACATGCAGCTGGCCTGGGGACCGGCGATCGACGAGGCCCGCCCCGGTGACGCGCGGCGGCGCCAGTACGGCAACGCGCTGCTGTCCCGGCTGCCGATCCTGGTCAGCGACGTCCACCCGCTGCCGGGCAGCGGCGAGCCGCGCAGCGCGCTGCGCACCCTGGTCGAGCTCGACGGCGGCGCGCTGTGGGTGACCACCACCCACCTGACGACGCGGTCGGCGGCCGAGCGGGCCGAGCAGGTGGAGTTGCTGGCGGCGCTGACCACCGAGTCGATGTCCACCGGCGTGCTGGTCGGCGACCTCAACGCCGGCCCCGACGCCCCCGAGCTCGCCGGCCTGCGCGAGCGGTTCACCGACGCCTGGGAGGTCGCCGGCGAGCGCGAGGACCAGGCGCGGTGGCGCTTCTGGCAGCGCGACGAGGGCCTCACCCACCCCGCGCGCGCCCCGCACGTGCGCATCGACCAGGTGTGGGTGACCCCGGGCATCCAGGTCGCCGGGGCGCGGGTCCTCGACGGCGCCGGCGCCTCGGACCACCTGCCGCTCGTCGTCGACCTGCTGGTCCCCTCCGGCGTCTGAGCGGCAGAAATGGCCATTTCTGCCGCACGGGTCAGGCGGAGGCGGCGTCGGCCTCGCGCAGGCGCTGGCTGATGACGCCGGTGATGCCGTCGCCGCGCATGCTCACGCCGTAGAGGGCGTCGGCGATCTCCATCGTCCGCTTCTGGTGGGTGATGACGATCAGCTGCGACGTCGCCCGCAGCTGCTCGACGAGGGTGAGCAGCCGGCCCAGGTTGACGTCGTCGAGCGCGGCCTCGACCTCGTCGAGCACGTAGAACGGCGAGGGCCGGGCCCGGAAGATCGACACCAGCAGCGCGACGGCGGTCAGCGAGCGCTCGCCGCCGGACAGCAGCGACAGCCGCTTGACCTTCTTGCCCGGCGGACGCGCCTCGATCTCCACGCCGGTGGTGAGCATGTCCTCGGGGTCGGTGAGCACCAGCCGGCCCTGCCCGCCGGGGAACAGGGTGGCGAAGACACCTTCGAACTCGCGGGCGACGTCGGCGAACGCGGACGCGAACACGTCGTGGATGCGCCCGTCGACCTCGCGGACGACGGTCAGCAGGTCCCTGCGGGTGGCCTTGAGGTCCTCGAGCTGGGTGGCGAGGAAGGTGTGCCGCTCCTCGAGCGCGGCGAACTCCTCCAGCGCCAGCGGGTTGACCTTGCCGAGGGTGGTGAGGTCCCGCTCGGCGCGGGCCGCCCGGCGCTCCTGGGTGGCGCGGTCGTAGGGCACCGCGGGCGGCTCGGGCTCCCCGGCGGCCTCGGCGGCGACCTGCGCCGGGGTCGGCGGAACCGGCGCGGCGGGCCCGTACTCGGCGACCAGCGTGGGCAGGTCGACGCCGAACTCCTCGGCGGCGCGCTCCTCCAGCGCCTCGATGCGCAGCCGCTGCTCGGCGCGGGCGACCTCGTCGCGGTGCACCTCGTCGGTGAGCCGCTCCAGCTCGGCGGTCGCCGCGCGGACGCGGGTGCGGACCTCGAGCAGCTCGGCCTCGCGGGCGGTGCGCTGCCGGGCCAGCTCGTCGCGCTCGGCGGCGGCGCGGGTCAGCGAGCCGGCCAGCGCGGTGAGGGCCTCCTCGGCGCCGGCGCGCACCCGGGCGGCGACCTCGGCGCCGCGGCGGCGGGCCAGCCGGGCGGCCGCGGCGCGCTCGCGGGCGGCCCGCTCCTGCCGGGCCTGGCGGCGCAGCGCGTCGGCGCGGCCGGACAGGGCGCGGGCCCGCTCCTCCGCCGTCCGCACGGCCAGCCGGGCCTCGGTCTCGGCCTGCCGGGCCGCGGCCACCTCCAGGCGCAGCCGGTCGCGCTGCTCGGCCGACGGCTCCTCCTCGACCGGCGCCGCCTCCGCGTCGGCGAGCCGGGCCTCGAGCTCGGCGAGGCCGGCCTGCGACTCCTCGAGCGCGCGCTCGGCGCGGCGCCGGGCGGCGTCCGAGCGCTCGGCCTCGGCGGCCGCCGACCGGGCCGCCGCACCCAGCTCGGCGAGCTCCGCAGCCAGCTTCGAGCGGCTGCGGTCGGCGGCCTGGCGGGCGGCCAGCGCGGTGTCGACGTCGGCCGACCGGGCGCGGGCGGTCTCACGCGCGGCGGCCAGCCGGTCGGCGAGGTCGGCGGCGCGGTCGCTGGCGGCGGCGAGCTCGCGCTCGGCCTCGTCGACGCGGGCGCGCACCTCCAGGCCCGAGGGGGCGTTGGTCGCGCCGCCGGTGGCGGCGTCGGCGCCCACGAGGTCGCCGTCGGCGGTGACCGCACGCACCCGCGGGTGCGTGGCGACCAGCGCGCGGGCGGCGTCGAGGGTGGGGACGACGGCGACCCGGTCCAGCGCGCGGGCCAGGGCGGGGTGCAGCTCCGCGGGCGCCTCGACGAGGTCCAGCGCCCAGGCCAGGCCCTCGGGCAGCGCCGGCCAGCCCTCGCGCGGCAGCGGCGGCGGGCCGCCGGTGACCAGCAGCCCGGCGCGGCCGGCGTCGGTGTCGCGCAGCTGCGCGAGCACGGCGGTCGCCTCGGCCACCCCGGTCACGACGACGGCCTCGGCCAGCCCGCCCAGCGCGGCGGCCAGCGGCACCTCCGCGCCGGGCGCCACGGTGATCCGCTCGGGAACCGGCCCGACGACGCCGGGCAGGCCCGAGGCGAGGACGGCGGCCGCGCCGTCGGCGGGGGCCAGGCCCAGGGCGAGCGCGTCGCGGCGGGCGGCCCAGGAGGCGCGGTCGCGCTCGGCGGCCCGCTCGGCGTCGGCGAGCTCGGTGACGGTGCGCGCCGCGGCGGTGTGCGCGGCGACGGCGTCGGTGTGCGCCGTCACCAGCGCGACGTCCTCGTCGTCGGCGTCGGCGACACCGGCCCGCCGCTCGGCCAGCCGCGCCCCGGCGGCCTCGGCGCGCGCGGCCGCCTCGGCGGCGGCCTGCGCCAGCCGCTCCACCTCGGCCTGCCCCGCCGCGGCGCGGGAGCGCCCGGCGGCGACCTTCCCCGACAGCCGGGCCAGCCCCTCGCGGCGGTCGGCGAGCGCGCGGGTGGCGGCCACCCAGGCGCGCTCCTCGGCGGCCAGCGCCTCGTCCAGCTCGGCGCGGGCGGCGACGGCGGTGGCGAGCCGGCCGCGCTCGGCCTCCAGCCCGGCGGCGAGCTCGGCCTCGGTCGCGGCGACCCGGTCGGCCTCGGCCTCCAGCTGCTCGGGGTCGCGGCCGCCGGTGGCCGCGGGCCCGGCGGCGGACAGGTGGCGGTGCCGCTCGGCGGCCAGCTGGGCGACGCCGCGGAACCGCTCACCCAGCGCGGACAGCCGGTACCAGGTGTCCTGCGCGGCGCCCAGCCGGGGCGCGTCGGCGGCCAGCGCGGTCTCCAGCTCCGACTCGCGGCGGGAGACGGCGGCGTGCTCGGCCTCGACGACGGCGCGCCGCTCGCGGGCCGCGGTCTCGTCGGCGACGTCCTTGGCCAGGGCGTCGCGCAGGCCGACCAGGTCGTCGGCGAGCAGCCGCAGGCGGGCGTCGCGCAGCTCGGCCTGCACCCCGGCGGCGCGGCGGGCGACCTCGGCCTGGCGGCCCAGCGGCTTGAGCTGGCGGCGCAGCTCGGCGGTGAGGTCGGCCAGCCGGTCGAGGTTGGCCTGCATCCCGTCGAGCTTGCGGAGCGCCTTCTCCTTGCGCTTGCGGTGCTTGAGGACGCCGGCGGCCTCCTCGACGAACGCGCGGCGGTCCTCGGGCCGGCCGGACAGGACGGCGTCGAGCTGGCCCTGCCCGACGATGACGTGCATCTCGCGGCCGATGCCGGCGTCGCTGAGCAGCTCCTGCACGTCGAGCAGGCGGACCTTGTCGCCGTTGATCTCGTACTCGCTCTCGCCGGAGCGGTACATCCGGCGGGTGACCGAGACCTCGGTGTAGTCGATCGGCAGCGCGCCGTCGGCGTTGTCGATGGTGAGCGTCACCTCGGCCCGGCCCAGCGCCGGGCGGCCGGCGGTCCCGGCGAAGATGACGTCCTCCATCTTGCCGCCGCGCAGCGACTTGGCGCCCTGCTCGCCGAGGACCCAGGCGATGGCGTCGACGACGTTGGACTTGCCCGAGCCGTTGGGGCCGACGACGGCGGTGATGCCCGGCTCGAGCCGGAGCGTCGTCGGGGACGCGAAGGACTTGAAGCCCTTGAGCGTCAGGCTGGACAGGTGCACGGACTCGACAGCCTAGTCCTCCCGGGGTGAGGCGCCGGGACGGACGAGGCGGGTGGTGCTGGTGGTGTGGAGAACGCGGTTACGCCAGGGCCGGCTCGGCGTTGTCGCCGGTCAGGCTCAGCAGCTCGTGGGCGAGGGCCGCCTCCCGCTGGGCCCGCAGCTCGGTCAGCTCCTGCTCCAGGCGGCGCACCTTGGCACGCAGGACCGCGTTCTCCTCGAGTACGCGGAGCTCCGCGGGGGACACGACGGAACCGAACAGGGCCTTGGCCATGGCGGAAACGGCCTTTCCGACAGCGAGAGGGAGTGCCCGCCGCCCCGGGAAGGTCGGTCGGCGCGGGCTCGGTGTCCCCAGGGTGACAGCCCCCGACACGCAGGTCAACGCCAAGACTGGAGCGTCATCGTGTCGGGGGGATGTCGTCTTCGTCACGCGGTGGTGAAGCCGCGGACCCCCTGCACCACGCGGTCCTCCTGCACCGTCCCGGTCACCCGGCCGGGGGCGCCCGGACCGCTCAGCGCGGCGACGACGGCGCGGACGTCGTCGGCCGGTCCCTCCAGCTCGACCTCGACGCGGCCGTCGGGCAGGTTGCGCGCCGAGCCCGCCAGCCCGGTGGCCTCGGCCAGGCCGCGGACGAACCAGCGGTAGCCGACGCCCTGCACGTGGCCGGAGACCAGCACGCGCACGCGGACGGGGTCGCTCACGACCGCCTCGCGCGCGGGCGCGGCTGGCACTGCGGGCAGCTGTAGCTGGACCGGTTCATGAAGGACTCCCGGACGATCGGCGTGCCGCACCGCGGGCAGGGCCGGTCGGCCTGGCCGTAGACGGCGAGGAAGCGGGAGAAGTAGCCGCTCTGCCCGTTGACGTCGACGTACAGCGAGTCGAACGAGGTGCCGCCCTGCGCCAGCGCCTCGCCGAGCACGCTGCGCACGCCGTCGAGCAGGTCCGCGACCTGGGTGCGGGTCAGCCGGTCGGTGGGCCGCGCGCCGTGCAGGCGGGCCCGCCACAGCGCCTCGTCGGCGTAGATGTTGCCGACGCCGCCGATCAGCGTCTGGTCCAGCAGCGCGCGCTTGACCTCGGTGCGCCGGCGGCGCAGCGCGGCGCTGAAGCCGGCCTCGTCGAAGGAGGTGTCCAGCGGGTCGATCGCGATGTGCGCCAGCCGCTGCGGGATGCGCTCGCCGTCGGCGTCCTCCACCGCCAGCCCGCCGAACGTGCGCTGGTCGACGAAGCGGAGCTCGCGGCCCCCGTCGGTGAAGGTGAACCGGGCGCGCAGGTGGGTCTCGTCGGGCTGGGAGCGCTTCTCGACCAGCAGCTGCCCGCTCATGCCGAGGTGGGCGACCATCGCCCGGCCGGCGGGCGTGCCGTCGACCTCGGTGAGCGGCAGCCACAGGTACTTGCCGCGGCGGTGCGCGGCGCTGAGGGTGCGGCCGGTCAGCGCCGCGACGAAGTGGTCGGCGCCCTCGAGGTGCCGGCGGACCGCGCGCGGGTGGTGCACCTCGACGGCGGCCACGGTGCGCCCGGCGACCCAGCGCTCCAGGCCGCGCCGGACCACCTCGACCTCGGGCAGCTCGGGCACGGGTCAGTCCCCGGCGGCCGCGGGGGCGTCGGCGGAGACGGCGCGCCAGGCGGCCTCGGCGGCCTCCTGCTCGGCGGCCTTCTTGGTGCGCCCGGTGCCCTTGCCCCGGACGACGCCGGCCAGCGACACCGCGGCGGTGAAGGTCTTGGCGTGCGGCGGGCCCTCGTCGGTGACGTCGTAGACCGGGGCGCCCAGGCCGCGGGCGGCGCCGAGCTCCTGGAGGCTGGTCTTCCAGTCCAGGCCGGCGCCGCGGGTGGCGGACTCGACCAGCAGCGGGTCGAACAGGCGGTGCACGACGGCCGCCGCGACCTCCAGGCCCACGCCCAGGTGCACCGCGCCGATCAGCGCCTCGAGCGCGTCGGCGAGGATCGAGTCCTTCTCCCGGCCGCCGGTGGTCTCCTCGCCGCGGCCGAGCAACAGGTGCGGCCCCAGGCCGCCGTCGCCGAGCCGGCGGGCGACCCCGGCCAGCGAGGTCATGTTGACCACCGAGGCACGCAGCTTGGCCAGCCGGCCCTCGGGGAGGTCCGGCTGGCTGCGGTAGAGCTCGTCGGTGACGACGAGGCCGAGCACCGCGTCGCCGAGGAACTCCAGCCGCTCGTTGGTGGGCAGGCCGCCGTGCTCGTAGGCGTAGGAGCGGTGGGTCAGCGCCAACGCCAGCAGGCCGCCGGGCAGCTCGACGCCGAGGGCGTCGAGCAGCCAGGCGGCCGCGGAGTCGGCGTGCGCCGGTCCCGCCGGCGAGCCGCCGTCGGGGACGACCGGCGTGCGGGCGGCGCTGCCCACGTCGTGCCGGGTCAGACCGAGAGGACCTGGCGGCCGGCGTGCTGGCCGCAGTTCGGGCAGGCCTGGTGCGGCGGCTTGAGCTGGCCGCAGGCGCGGTTCGGGCAGGGGGCCAGCGTGGGGGCGCTCGCCTTCCACTGCGACCGGCGGGCGCGGGTGTTGGCGCGGGACATCTTCCGCTTCGGGACGGCCACGGTCAGTTCTCCTCAGGGTCGCCCGGACGGTCGGTGACCGCTCCGGTGGTGAAACGGCCGGCGAGGCCGGCCCAGCGGGGGTCGACCAGCTCGTGCGAGTGGTCGTCCGGCAGGTCGTCGAGGCGCTGGCCGCAGCCGGAGCACAGCCCGGCGCAGTCCTCGGAGCAGGTGGGCGAGAGCGGCAGGGCGAGGACGACGGCGTCGCGCACCATCGGCTGGAGGTCGATCCGCTCGCCCTCGACGAGGCGGACCTCGTCCTCCTCGCTGGTGGCCTCGGTGGCGCTGCCCGGGTAGGCGAACAGCTCCTGGACGTCGAGGTCGTAGGTGTCCTCGACGGGGTCCAGGCACCGGGCGCACTGGCCCTCGACCCGGACCTCGACGTCGCCGGAGACCAGCACGCCCTCCATGACCGACTCCAGCCGCAGCCGCAGGTGGACCGGCGCGCCCTGGGGGACGCCGATCATCTCCAGCCGCCAGCCCTCGGGGGCCGGGATGGTGCGGTCGAGCTCCTGCATCGAGCCCGGGCGGCGGCCGAGCTCGCGCAGTTCCACGGCCCAGGGGTCGGCAGCGGGGCGCCGGGCGTCGGGGGACGCGGCGCCGGGGCGGCGGTCGGCAGGTGCGGCAGGCATGTCGGTACTCGCGGTCGTCAGGTGGGAGGGGATCCGGCCGGGCGCGGACACCGGTGGTCGGACCAGCAACCGAGACTACCCGATCCCGGGCCGGCGCCGTCCGGGCCGCCGGGGCGTCCCTCCGGCCTAGGGCTCGCGCAGCGTCTCGCGGGCCTTCTCCACCGAGCGCAGCATCCGCTCGAGGGTGGTGCCGAAGTCGGCCAGCCGGGTGTCGACGTACTCGTCGACCTCGGCGCGCATCCGGTTGACCTCGGCGACGGTCTGCGCGCCGAGCTCGTCGGAGCGGGCGACCGCGCCGCGGTAGACCTCGGTCTCGGTGACCAGCCGCTCGTGCTCGGCCTGGGCGGCGGCGAGGATCTCGGCGTGCTGCGCCTGGGCGTCGGCGAGCACCGCCTCGTGGTGGGCCTGAGCCTCGGCGAGGAGCCGGTCGGCCTCCGTCTCGGCCCGGGTGAGCAGGTCCTCGGCCTCGGCCTGGGCGCGGGCGAGCAGCTCGTCGCGCTGCCGCCGGGCGGTGCCGAGGACCTCCTCGCGCTGGCGGCGGGCGGAGGCGACCAGCCGGTCGGCCTCCTCGCGGGTGCGGCCGGTGAGCTGCTCCGCCTCGGCCTGCGCCTGCTCGAGGATCTCGGTGCGCTGCTCGACGATCGCGCCGGCCGCGTGCACCTCCTCGGGCAGGTTCTCCCGCAGGTCGTCGAGCAGGTCGAGCACCTGGTCGCGCGGCACCATGCAGGAGCCGGACATGGGCACGCTGCGGGCGCTCTCGATGAGCCGGCTGAGCTCGTCGACGGTCTCGTAGAGCCGGTACACGACCTCGGTCACGACGCCGCCCCGTCGTCGCGCTTGGCCAGCAGCCGCTCCAGGACCGCCTTGGGCACCAGCCGGGAGACGTCGCCACCGAAGGTGGCGATCTGCTTGACCAGGCTGGAGGACAGGTGGCCGACCTGCGGCGCGGTGGGCACGAACAGCGTCTCGACGCCGGCCAGCTCGCGGTTCATCTGCGCCATCTGCAGCTCGTACTCGAAGTCGCCGACCGCCCGCAGGCCCTTGACCACCACCGGGATCCCGTGGCTGCGGCAGTAGTCGACGAGCAGGCCGCTGAAGCTGTCGACGACGACGTTGGGCAGGTCGGCCACCGCCTCGCGCAGCAGCTCCATCCGCTCGTCGACGGAGAACAGCCCGGCCTTGCCGGGGTTGACCAGGACGGCGACCACGAGCTCGTCGTACAGCGCGGCGGCCCGGGTGATGACGTCGACGTGGCCGTTGGTGACCGGGTCGAACGACCCGGGACAGACCGCTCGCCTCACGGGAGGCGACCGTACCGGAGCAACGCCTCCCCGTAGCGGCGGTCGCGGATCCCGGTCAGCGGTGTCGGCCACTCCCAGGGCTCCTCGCGGGAGGAGCGCTCGACGACGACGACCGCGTCGGGGGCGAGCCACTCCCCCGTCACCAGCGCACTCAGCACGCCGCGCACCTCCTCGGCCGGGACGGCGTAGGGCGGGTCGGCGAGCACGAGGTCGAACCGGACCGGCGGCGCGCCGCCGACGACGGTGGGCACCGACCCGGCGACCACCCGCGCGCCGGGCAGGCCGACGGCGGCGACGTTGGCACGCAGCACCGGCAGCACGCGCGGGCCGTTCTCGACGAGCACCACCTGCGCCGCGCCGCGGGACAGCGCCTCCAGCCCGAGCGCGCCGGATCCGGCGTAGAGGTCGAGGACGGCGGCGCCGTCGAGGTCGAGCAGGGTGCCCAGGCTGTTGAACAGCCCCTCGCGGGCGCGGTCGCCGGTGGGCCGCACCCCGCTGGGCGGCACCTTGAGCCGCCGCCCCCCGGCGGTGCCGGCGATCACCCGCGTCACCCGCCCGCCTCCCTCACGCCTTCTCGAGGTAGCCGGCGCGCTCGTCGGTGGCCAGGGCGGCGACCTCGGCGGCGAGGCCCGGGTGGTCGGCCAGCCCGCGCTCGGTGGCCAGCAGCGCGGTCGCCTCGGCCCGGGCGGTGGCGATGAGCTCCTCGTCCTCGAGGAGGGACAGCAGCTTGACGGTGGAGCGCCGCCCGGACTGCGCGGCGCCGAGCACGTCGCCCTCGCGGCGGGTCTCGAGGTCCACGCGGGCGAGCTCGAAGCCGTCGGAGGTGCCGGCGACCGCGGCCAGCCGCTGCCCGGTCGCCGTCGTCTCGCGGGCCTCGGTGACCAGGAGGCACAGGCCGCGGTGCCTGCCCCGGGCCACCCGGCCGCGCAGCTGGTGCAGCTGGCTGACGCCGAAGCGGTCGGCGTCCATGACCACCATGACGGTGGCGTTGGGCACGTCGACGCCGACCTCGACGACGGTGGTGGCGACCAGGACGTCGACCTCGCGGGCGGCGAAGGCCCGCATGGTCGCCTCCTTGGCCTCGGGCGTCATGCGGCCGTGCAGCACCGCCAGCCGCAGCCCGGCGAGCGGCCCCTCGCTCAGCGCCTCGGCGACGTCGAGGACCGCCAGCGGCGGGCGCCGGTCGCCGTCGCCGCCGCTGTCCTGCGGGGCGTCGGCCTCGTCGGGCTCGTCCTCGCTGCCGGTGTCCTCGTCGCCGATACGCGGGCAGACGACGTAGGCCTGCCGCCCGGCGGCGACCTCCTCGCGCAGCCGCTCCCAGGCGCGGTCGAGCCAGGCCGGCCTGTCGCTGACGGGGACCACCGAGCTGGCCACCCCGCCGCGGCCGCTGGGCAGCTGCCGCAGCACGGAGGTCTCCAGGTCGCCGTAGACGGTCATCGCGACCGTGCGCGGGATCGGCGTGGCGGTCATGACCAGCACGTGCGGCGGGCGGTTGCCCTTGGCGCGCAGCGCGTCGCGCTGCTCCACGCCGAAGCGGTGCTGCTCGTCGACGACGACCAGGCCGAGGTCGGCGAACTCGACGCCCTCCTGCAGCAGCGCGTGGGTGCCGACGACGATCCCCGCGCTGCCGTCGGCCACCGCGGCGCGGGCGGCGCGGCGCGGCGCGGCCTTGAGCGAGCCGGTGAGCAGCACGACCTTCGTGCCCGCGGGGTCGCCGTCGAGCTCACCGGCGCGGGCCAGCGGGCCGAGCATCGCCGAGATGCTGCGGGCGTGCTGCGCGGCGAGCACCTCGGTGGGCGCCAGCAGCGCGGCCTGCCCGCCGGCGTCGACCACCTGCGCCATGGCCCGCAGCGCGACGACGGTCTTGCCGGAGCCGACCTCGCCCTGCAGCAGCCGGTGCATCGGGTGGTCGCGGGCCAGCTCGGCGGCGAGCTCCTCCCCCACCTGCCGCTGCCCCTCGGTCAGCTCGAAGGGCAGCGCGGCGTCGACGGCGTCGAGCAGGCCGCCGCCCCGGCGCGGGCGGGCGGTGCCCGGTTCCAGGGCCGCGGCCCGGCGGCGGGCGCCGAGGACCAGCTGCAGGACCAGCGCCTCGTCCCACTTGAGGCGCTCCTCGGCGCGCTCGACGTCCTCGTCGCTGGTGGGGCGGTGCACGTCGAGCAGGGCGGCGGGGAGGCTGAGCAGCCCGTGGCGGCGGCGCAGGTCCTCGGGCAGCGGGTCCTCGACGAAGCCGAAGCCGCCGGAGGCGTCGAGCAGCAGCCGCACCGACTTCTGGATCACCCAGCTGGAGACGTCCTTGCTCGCCGGGTAGATGGGGATGAGCGCGCGGGCCCAGTCCTCGTCGTCGTCGCCGGTGATGAGGTGGAAGTCGGGGTGGGCGAACTGCTTGGTCCGGCGGTACTCGCCGACCGTGCCGGCGAACAGCCCCCAGGCGCCCTCCTCGAGCTTCCCGAACTTCCGGTTGAAGAAGACCAGCTGCATCTCGCCGGCGCCGTCGCCGACGGTGACCTCGGTGAGCGTGCCGGGCCGGTTGCGCATCCGCCGGCTGGTCACCCGCCGGACCTGCGCGAGCACGGTCACGCGGTCGCCGACCTGCAGGTCGTCGAGCCGGGTCATCTCGCCGCGGCGGGCGTAGCGGCGCGGGTAGTGGCGCAGCAGGTCGCGGACGGTGCGCAGGCCCAGCGACTCGGCCATCGCCTTGGCCGTCTTGGCGCCGAGCACGCGCGCGAGGTCGGTGTCGAGGGTCACCGCCATCGGGCTACTCCACCCCCACCTGCAGCGGCAGGACGGCGCCGGCGTCGTAGCGGACCACCTCGACGGTCGGGTGGACGGCGGCCAGGTGCGCGCAGACGGCGTCGCCGAGCGCGGGGTCCGGCCCGACGACGAGCGTGGCCATCTCGCCGCCGGCCGACAGCAGCCGGTCGAGCAGGTCGCAGGCGACCGCGGCGAGGTCGCGCCCGACCACCACGACGTCGCCCTCCGCCGAGCCCAGCGCGTCGCCGGGGTGGCAGAACCCGGCGCTGGTGAGCGCCTCCTGCCCGGCGACGGTGACCTCGGCCCAGCGGGTGGCCGCGGCGGCCTCGGCCATGGCGATGACGTCGTCGCCGAACCGGCGGGCGGGGTCGGCGACGGCGATGGCCGCCAGGCCCTGCACCGGCGAGCGGGTGGGGACGACGGCGACGTCGCGGCCGGCCTCGCGGGCCCGCTCGGCGGCGCGCGCGGCGACCGGGGTCAGCGCGGGATCGTTGGGCAGGACGACGACGTCGCAGGCGGCCGAGACGAGCACCTCGTCGAGCAGCTCGTCCTCGTCCACGCCGTCGGGCCCGCAGGTGACCACGCGGACGCCCTCCCCGGAGAACAGCTGCGCCAGGCCCTCCCCCGGCACGACCGCGACGACGGCGCGGCGGCCGGGCACCGGGGCGGCCGGCCGGACGGGCGCCAGCGGGGTGACGGTGATCCGGTGCGGCCGGCCTGCCTCGATGCCCGCCTCGATGGCGCCGCCGACGTCGCTGGTGTGCACGTGCACGTTCCACTGCCGGCCGGTGGGGGTGTCGACGCCGACGACGACCAGGCTGTCGCCGAGGGCGGCCAGCCGGGACTGCAGGACGGCGACGGCGGCCTCGTCGGCGTCGGCGAGCAGGTACTGCACCTCGCTGCCGGGGCCCGGCGGCGGCTGGTGCGGCACGTCGGCGGGGCGCGCCGGGCGGGGCACCAGCGGCGGGCGCGCGGGCTCGACGCCGGTGACGGTGGCGACCAGGGCGTCGAGGACCAGGCAGAGGCCGGCGCCGCCGGCGTCGACCACGCCGGCGTCGCGCAGCGCGTCGAGCTGGCCGGGGGTGGCCTCCAGGGCCGTGCGGGCGCCGTCGGCGGCGGCGGTGACGACGTCGGCCAGCGCGGTGCGGCCCTCGGCGACGGCTTCCACGGCGCACTCGGCGCCCGCACGGGCGACGGTGAGGAAGGTGCCCTCCTCCGGGTCGGCGACCGCGGCGTAGGCGGTGTCGGCGGCCTTCTGCAGCGCCGCGGCCAGCGCGGGGCCGTCGGCGGGCTCCTGGCCGGCGAGCTGGTCGGACAGGCCGCGCACCAGCTGGGCGAGGATCGTGCCGCTGTTGCCGCGGGCGCCGAGGACCGCACCGCGGGTGAGCGCGGTCCAGGCCGGCTCGCGTCCCGCCGCGGCATCGAGCTCGGCGACCGCCGCCTGCGCGGTGAGCAGCAGGTTGGTGCCGGTGTCGCCGTCGGGCACGGGGAAGACGTTGAGGTCGTCGAGGCTGCGCCGTCCCGTGGACAGCGCGGTGACCGCGGCCCGGCACCAGCGACCGACCGCGGCGTCGTCCAGCGCCTGCAGCACGGCCGGAGGGTACCCGCGGAGACGGACGGACCCGGTTCTCCTGCCACCTCGGCGACGGCTGCGCGGAGGAGCGGTTATGCTGGACGACGGTCTCGCGGTCGCCTCCTGTGCGCCGCCGTCTGAAAATCGATTCTCTGGGAGTGATCCACCGTGGCTGCCGTGTGCGATGTCTGTGGCAAGGGGCCCGGTTTCGGTATGTCGGTGTCGCACTCGCACCGCCGCACGCCGCGCCGTTGGAACCCGAACATCCAGTCGGTGCGGGCGCTCGTCGCCCCCGGCAACCGCAAGCGGATCAACGCCTGCACCTCGTGCATCCGCGCGGGCAAGGTCGTCCGCGCCTGATCGCCGGGCCTCCTGACGGAGGCCGCCCGCTCGCCGAGGACCCCGGAGGTCGCCGACCTCCGGGGTCCTTCGCGTGCGCGGAGGTCTAGCAGGCGCCGATCCCGCGGGCCCGCGCCGCGGTGACCACCAGGTCCACCACGGTCCCCAGCGGCAGCGCCGTCCCGTCGACGACGAGGTGGTAGTGCCGGGCGGCCGCCGGGTCGCACCGGTAGAAGTGCCGGACGTAGGTCTCGCGGGTGGTGTCGTTGGCCTCGAGCTCCCGCCGCAGCTCGTCGGCCGGGCGGCCGTAGCGCGCCACCGCCGCCCGGAGCCGGGCGTCCGGCGGGCCGTCGAGCCGCACGTGCAGGGCGTCGGGCCGGTCGCGCAGCACCAGCGCCCCGGCTCGGCCGAGCACCACCCCGCCGGCGCCGTCGGCGATCTCGCGCAGCACCCGCTCGGTGTGCTCGCGGTAGGCCCGCTCGTCGGGCTGCGTGGTCGCCGGCATGACGCCGCCGACGGGATCGGGCATGGCCCCGAGCGAGGCCACCAGCCGCCACAGGCCCCGTACGACGCGCTCGTCGTTGGCCTCGGCGTCGTCCTGGGAGACGCCGAGCCGCCCGGCCACCTGCGCCGGGATCGCCCGGTCGTGGAAGGCCAGGCCGAGCCGCTCGGCGACGGCGGGGCCGACCTCCGGCCCGCCCGCGCCGTACGACGCGGAGATCGTCACGACGCCCACGGTCGCTCCTCCTCGTCGACGAGGTCCCTGCCGAGGAAGACCGCCCCGGCCTCGCCGGCGTAGATGCCGTACCCCGGGACGGGCGTGTATCCCATCGCCGCGTACAGCGCGAGCGCCTCGGGCTGGCGGTCGCCGGTGTTGAGCACGACCGAGCGGTACCCCGAGGCGCGTGCGGAGTCCTCGAGCGCGGTGACCAGCACCTGGGCCAGGCCGCGCCGGCGGAAGCGGGGCACGACGTACACGCGCTTGACCTCGGCGACGGTGGGGTCGTCGGGCCGGGTGGGCGACGTCCCGGTGTGCCGGCGCCAGGCGCCGCAGCCGGCCGGCTCGCCGTCGACCTCCGCGACGAGGAACAGCCCGGCCGGGGGCACGAACTCGGCCGGGTCGACGGCGGCGCCGTCCGGGCCGCCGTAGCGGACCACGTACTCCTGCTGCACCCGCTCGACCAGGTCGCGGGCCAGCGGGTCGTCGTAGGGCACCGCGCGCAGCCGGGCGAGCGACCCGTCGCGCAGCCGCGCCTCAGCCGAAGTGGACATGCCCGGTCCCCTCCGCGCCGACCGCCACCGCGACGTCGGCCGCGGGCTCCCCGCTGACGGACACGCCCGGCTCCCCCTCCTCGACCCGCCCGATCGGCACCCACCCCTCCGGCAGCGCCGCGTCCGGCGGGAAGGTGGCCAGCAGGGCGTGGTCCTCCCCGCCGGTGAGCACCCAGGCCAGCGGATCGGCGCCGAGGGCCGCCGCCACCTGCTGCAGCGGACCGGGCGGTTCCAGGGTCGCACGCACCAGCGCGGCCCGGTCGACGTCCAGGACGACGCCGCTGTCGGCGGCCAGGTGCCCGGCGTCGGCGAGCAGGCCGTCGCTGACGTCGCACATCGCGGTCGCGCCGGCGTCGGCCGCGGCCGGCCCGGCGAGGTACGGCGGGGTGGGGCGGCGGTGCGCGGTCACGGCGGCCAGCGGGCTGCTGAAGCCGCGGCGCAGCACGGCCAGCCCGCACGCCGACCAGCCCAGCCGCCCGGCGACGGCGAGCACGTCGCCGGGCCGGGCCCCCGAGCGCAGCACCGGCGCCCGGCCGCCGAGGTCGCCCAGCGCGGTGACCGACAGGACGACGGCGCCGCTGTCGGGCGCCGAGGCCACGGTGTCCCCGCCGACGACGGCGGCGCCCAGCGGCGCGCACTCGGCGGCCATCCCGGCGGCCACGCCCTCCAGCCACGAGGTGGGCGTGTCCGCGGGGCAGGCCAGGCCGACCAGCAGGGCGGTGGCCACCCCGCCCATCGCGGCGACGTCGGCGAGGTTCGCGGCGGCGGCCTTGTGCCCGACGTCCTCGGCCGAGGACCAGTCGCGGCGGAAGTGGCGGCCCTCGACGAGCACGTCGGTGGTGGCGACCACCCGGCCGTCGGGCACCCGCAGCACCGCGGCGTCGTCGCCGGGGCCGACCTGGGCGACCCGGGCGGAGCCGGCGCGGGCGACCACCCGGGCGATGACGCCGAACTCCCCCACGACCCGCACGCTGTCGGCGGGGTCCTCGCGCGGCACCAGCGGACGGGGCCGTGTCACAGGCCACTCCGGGTCGCTGGGGTACGTTGCGCTCCGGTCCGTCTGCCGGTGGCAGGCAGCCACCCGCAGAGCCGTCCGAGGAAGGTCGTCCCGTGGTCCACGCCTACATCCTGATCCAGACCGAGGTCGGCAAGGCCGCCCAGGTGGCGTCCACGATCAGCGAGATCGCCGGCGTGACCAAGGCCGAGGACGTGACCGGCCCCTACGACGTCATCGTCCGTGCCGAGGCCGAGACCGTCGACGAGCTCGGTCGCCTGGTGGTCGCCCGCGTCCAGTCGGTCGACGGCATCACCCGCACGCTGACCTGCCCCGTCGTCAACATCTGAGCCGCTGAGCGAGGACCCCCCCGCCCCCGACCCGGCACCGGCGCCCGAGCGCGACCCGCTGCGCCGGCTGGCGCTGGTCGTGACCGCCGTCGTCGTGCCGGTGCTCGTGGCGCTGCTGGTCCTGGTCCGGGTGGTCGGCGGCGACGACGACGGGGACGACCCGGTCGCCGACGTCAGCGGCGCCCCGACCCAGCAGCGCGCCGAGGACCTCCCGGTGCTGCCGGTCGAGGTCCCGCCGCCGACGCCGGAGGCCGACGCGAACTGCCCGGCGCTGATGTCCGGCCTCCCCCTCGACCTGACCGGGGAGCCGCAGCGGCTGGTCGACTCCGACACCCCGTACGCCGCCGCCTGGGGCGACCCGCCGATCGTGCTGGTGTGCGGCGTGCCGCAGCCCGCGGGCCTGGTCCCCGGCGAGGGGCTGCTGCAGATCGACCAGGTCACCTGGTTCGTCGAGCAGACCGAGGAGGCGACGACCTGGACCGCGGTCGACCGCGCCGCCTACGTGCAGGTCACCCTGCCGCCCGACGTCGACAGCGCCCCGGTCACCGTGCTCAGCGGCGTCATCGCCGACACCCTGCCGCCGCGCTGAGGCCGCTCAGGCCACCGGGAGCTCGTCCAGCTGGGCCCGGACGGTGGCGTGCACCTCGTCGCCCGCGGCCTGCTCGGTGGCCGCCACGGCGGTCACCCCGACGCTGAACACCCCGTGCGCGCACCAGGCGAACGCCGCCGGGCCGGACAGCCCGGTCGCGGGGTCGACCTCGGCCACGGTGAGCAGGCTGCAGCCCTCGGGCAGCGACGCCGGGTCGTGCTGCAGCACGCCGTCGTAGAGCTCGGCGTCGTTGCCGGCGAGGTCGCGCGCGTAGGCGGCGGCGCCGGCGGGGTCGGTGAACTGGTCGAGGAAGACGCTGGTGAGCGGGCCGGCCGTGGCGCCCCAGAAGCGCTCCCAGCCGTGCCGGTAGCCGTACTCGCGCAGCACCGTGCGCTCGCGGGCGGGGTCGTCGGAGTAGGTGGCCACGTCGTCGACGGTCTTGGCGCCGGCGGGGGGCTGCAGGTCGGCGTCGGCGATCCGCGGGAGGCCGGAGGGCACCTCGTCGAGCAGCAGCTCCCCGAGCTCCTCGACGCTCTCCGGCGTGGCGGGCGCGGGCGCGGGGGTGGCGCTGGTCGGCGTGCAGCCGGTGGCCGGGACGAGCGACGCCAGCCCGGCGAGGACGGCCGCGAGCCGGCCCCGGGTCACCGGGGGGTCCGCTGGTCCCCCGGCCGGCCCGCACGGGTCAGTGCGGAGGTGACCAGCCGGTCCACCAGCTCGGGGTAGGACACCCCGCTGGCCGCCCACATCCGCGGGAACATCGAGATGGGCGTGAAGCCCGGCATGGTGTTGACCTCGTTGACCACGAGCCGCTCGCGGCCGTCGGGCCCGGTGCCGAGGAAGAAGTCCACCCGCGCCAGGCCCTCGCAGTCCAGGGCGAGGTAGGCGCGGCGGGAGGCCTCCTGCACCCGCCGCGTCTGCTCGGGCGTGAGGTCGGCCGGGACGTCGAACTCGACGGCGTCCTCGAGGTACTTGGCGTCGAAGTCGTACCAGTCGGTGCCCGGCTTGAGCCGGATCTCGGCCGGCAGGCTGGCCTCCGGCGGCCCGCCGTCGCGGCCGGCGAGCACGCCGCACTCGACCTCCCGGCCGGGCACGGCGGCCTCGACGACGACCTTCGGGTCGACGGCGGCCGCGGTGGCCACCGCCTCGGGGAACTGCCCCCAGTCGGTGACCCGGGTGATGCCGATGCTGGACCCGGCGCGCGAGGGCTTGACGAACACCGGCAGGCCCAGCCGCTCGCGGTCGGCGGCGGTCAGCAGGTCCGGGTCGGCCGACAGGGCGCCGTCGGCGTCGCGGAGCACCACGTGGTCGCCCTGCGGCAGCCCCGCAGCGGCCAGGAGCTGCTTGGTGAACTCCTTGTCCATCGACGCCGCGGAGGCGAACACGCCCGACCCCACGTAGGGCAGCCCGCTCATCTCCAGCAGGCCCTGGATGGTGCCGTCCTCGCCGTAGGCGCCGTGCAGCACGGGGAAGACGACGTCGACCTCGGTGAACGCCGGGCCGATCGCGGCGGCCGGGTCCAGCACGGCCAGCCCGCGCCCGGCGGGGTCGCCGACCAGCGACACCGCCGTCCCGCCGGTGACCTCGGGCAGCCGGCCACCGTCGATGGCCAGCTGCTGGCCCTCGTCGGGGAGCACCCAGCGGCCGTCGCGGGCGATGCCGACGGGGACCACCTCGTAGCGCTCCCGGTCCAGCGCCGCCATCACGCTCCCGGCGCTGACGCAGGAGATGGCGTGCTCGGCGCTGCGCCCCCCGAACACGACCGCGACGCGCACCTTGCCCGTTCCGCTCATCGCCGCCGACCCTAGTCGACGGCGTCCGCGCGTCCTCCGGCTCCCGCGGGGCCGGCACGCGGGGCGTGTGGGAACCTCGTCGGCGATGCGGGAGAACGCGGCCCCTCCGGTGGACCCCCGACCCCCGGCGACGACGGCGCACCAGGGGGACGCCGCCGCGCGCCGGCACCCGCTCCCCCTGCGGCTGGCCGGCGCGGCGGTGCACGCCTACACGGCGCTGGGCTCGGTGCTGGCGCTGCTGTTCGTGCTGGCCGCGATCGAGGGCGAGGTCGAGGCCGCGCTGTGGATCGGGCTGGCCGCGCTGGTGGTCGACGGCACCGACGGGATGCTGGCCCGGCGCGCGCGGGTCAAGGAGACGATCCCCTGGTTCGACGGCTCCCTGCTGGACAACATCGTCGACTACCTGACCTACGTCTTCGCCCCCGTCGTGCTGCTCTGGACCACCGGCGTGCTGCCGCACGGGCCGGTGGGCTGGCTGCTGGCCGCGCTGCCGCTGCTGGCGTCGAGCTACCAGTTCTGCCGGGTGGACGCGAAGACCGACGACCACACCTTCCTCGGCTTCCCGAGCTACTGGAACGTCGTGGCGTTCTACGCGGTCGTGCTCGACCTGTCGCAGGTGGCCGTGGCCGTGGTGCTCGTCGTCTGCTCGGTGCTGGTGTTCGTGCCGGTGCGCTACCTCTACCCGTCGCGGACCGAGGCGCTGTGGCAGGTGAGCATGGCGCTGACCGCCGTCTGGTTCGTCTCCTACGCGGTGCTGGTCGCCCAGCTGCCCGACCCGAACCCGTTCGTCGTCGCGCTGTCGTTCGCCTACGTCGTCTACTACCTGGCCTTCAGCGGCTGGCTCACCGCCCGCGCCGCCCACCGCCGCCGCCGGGACGCCCGCACCGCCCGGTGAGGTGCTGGAACGGCCCTCCTGCAGGGGCCCGCGCCGAGCGGAGCGAGGGGTGGGGGGCAGGAGGGTCCTTCTAGAACGGGGCGCGGAGGACCAGCTCGACGTTGCGGTCGGCGGGCGTGCCGGCCAGCGGCGAGCCCAGGCCCGCGTAGGGCACGTTGGCCGCCAGCTCGCGGTGCAGCGCCGCCAGCGCGGCGGGGTCCCCGGCGGCCGGGTCGTCGGCGGCCGGCGGCCGGGCGGGGCTGTCGTGGTCGACCATCGTGCAGACCAGCGACAGGGTGCCGTCGCCGTTGTCGAGCAGCTCGACCAGCCGGGCCTGCCCGGGCCAGTCGACGACGGCGCAGGTGGTGACCTCCCACAGCCCGCGGCCCGGCTCGTGCGGGTGCGCCCACGGCCGCACCTCGCTGACGTGCGTGTGCCCGTTGAGCCACAGCACCACGTTGGGGTACCGGTGCAGCAGCGCGAGCAGCTCGGGGGCGCCCAGCGCGGTGTCGTCGGCGGCCGGCTGCCCGCCCAGGGCGTCGGAGCGGGTGAGCGTGCCCGACCCGTGGTGCGACAGCAGCACCACCAGCCGGTCGGCGTTGCCGGTGGCCACCCGCCCGCCGTCGGGACCGGGCGCCGACGACGACACCTCGCGCAGCCGCTCCTCCAGCCACCGC
This sequence comes from Geodermatophilus sp. SYSU D01180, assembly GCF_054050415.1. Taxonomy (NCBI): domain Bacteria; kingdom Bacillati; phylum Actinomycetota; class Actinomycetes; order Geodermatophilales; family Geodermatophilaceae; genus Geodermatophilus; species Geodermatophilus sp. SYSU D01180. The sequence goes on from NZ_JBJGZH010000004.1 coordinate 40,171, forward strand.
GCCTGCGCCGCGTCGACCGAGCCCGCGGCGCCGCCGGTGACCCGGGTGGTGTCCAGGCAGACCACGCGCACGCCGGGCAGCCCGTCCCAGGCGTAGTAGGCGGTGCCGTCGCGCAGGTTCTCCTCGGTGAACCCGTGGCCGGTGGGCGCGCCGCCGTCGGCGAGGTGCGCGGCGACGAAGGACCGGCGGTCGATGAAGCGGCGGTCGGCCACCGGCGTCACCGGGCGGGAGGTGGCGGTGGTGAAGACCTCGGAGCGGTGCGTGAACAGGTGCAGCGCGTCGTCCAGCGGCAGGGCGGGGTCGACGTCGACCGGCTTGCGCCCGGCGCCGAGGACGGCGGCCAGCGCGGGCGTGGGGACGCCGACGCCCTGGATGAGCGCCTCGTGGTTGCCGTGGCAGCCCAGCCACGGCAGCCGCAGCCCCTCGGCGGCGAACGCCGCGAACGCCGCCTCCAGCAGGCCCGGGCGGGCGGGGAAGCCGAACCGCTCGTGGTGCACGCCGCCGTCGTCGTCGGGCCGCCAGAACAGGTCGTGCGGCCACCCGGAGGCCTGCACGCCGTCGTAGGCGGTCAGCCCGGCGCCGGGCGAGACCACTCCCCCGCCGAGGACCGCCAGGTACAGCTCCAGCTCGTTCCACTGCGCGTTGTCGATGGCGTCGCCGGTGGTGACCACCACCTGCAGCGGCTGCCCGGTGCGTGGCGCCCCGGCCAGGCCGTTGAGGGTGCGCACCAGCGCGTCGACGGCGTGCGCGGTCAGCGCCTCCTGCGGCCGGTGCATGGGCACCAGGGCGCGCATCCGCGGGTCGGCCTCGAAGCGGTGGAAGAACTCGAAGCGAGCCGGGGAGCAGACGTCGGCCAGCTGCAGGTCGGTGACGTGCGCGAGGCAGGCGACCGCCCGCACGCCCCGGCGCGGCGGCTCCCACGCCGGCCCGACCAGCTCGCGGCGCACCCGGTGCGGCTCCCCGGCCGCCCACGCCAGCGCCCGGTAGTCGCCGTCCCGGGCGGCGTGCAGGACGGGGCCGGCCGCGAGGACGCGGTCGAGGGTGGTGCGGCTCATCCCGTCAGACGGCGTCGAGCGCGGTGGTGAGGTCGGCGACGACGTCATCGGTGTCCTCGATGCCGCAGGAGAAGCGCAGGAAGCCCCCCGGGACGGCGTCCCCACCCCACTGCGCCCGCCGGTCGACGGTGCTGTGCACGCCGCCGAAGCTGGTGGCCGCCGTCCACAGCCGGCTGACGGCGAGGAAGCGCGACACCGCGGCCTCGTCGGCGAGCTCGGCCGAGACGACGCCGACCGGCCGCAGCATCTGCCGGGTGGCGAGCTCGTGGGAGGGATCCGAGGGCAGCCAGGGCCACCGGACGCCGGTCACCGCCGGGTGGCCGGCGAGGACCTCGGCCACCGCCGCGGCGGTCTCCGCCTGACGGGCCAGCCGCAGGTCCAGCGTGCTCATCGACCGGTGCCCGAGCCACGCGTCGAACGCGCCGGGCGTGCTGCCGGTGTGGTCGCGCCAGCCCTTGAGCCGGTCGAACACCTCGCCGGAGGTGGTGCTCACGTGGCCGAGCAGCAGGTCGCTGTGCCCGGTGAGCGCCTTGGTGTCGGCGCCCACGGTGAGGTCGGCGCCCAGCGCCAGCGGCCGCTGGCCGAGCGGGGTGGCGGTGGTGTTGTCGACGGCGAGCAGGGCGCCGGCCGCCCGGGCCGCGCGGGCCACCGCCGCGACGTCGCAGACGTCGAGCTGCGGGTTGCTCGGCGTCTCGAGGAGGACCATCCGGGCGCCGTCGAGGTCCCCGCGGGCGGCGACGTCGCCGATCCCGGTCGTCGGCACGTACTCGACCCGGATCCCGAGCCGCTCGAGCTCGTCGCGGGCGAGCAGCCGGGTCGCGTAGTAGCCGTCGGCGGGCAGCACCAGGCGGTCGCCGGCCGACACCAGCGCGGTCACCGCCGCGGTGACCGCGGCCATGCCGGTGGAGAAGGCGAGGCACCGGCCGCCGTCGAGCTCGCCGACGGCGTCCTCGAACGCCCGGAAGGTGGGGTGCTCGGTGCGGGCGTAGGCGTCGGCGCCGTCGGCGCGCGGCGGGCGGTCGCCGAGGTGGAAGGGAGCGGCGAACACCGGCGAGGGGCGCAGCGGGGTGCCCGGCACCGGCGGGGCGTCGCCCGCCCGGACCGAGCGGGTGCCGTCGCCCCACCCCTCGGGGAGCGTCGTCACTCCGGCTTGGCCTCCCGACTCATGATCTCCTTCACCATCTGCGCGGCCGGCACGCCCTCGTGGCAGACCCGCACGACCGCCTCGGTGACCGGCACGTCCACGCCGTGCGCGCGGGCCAGGTCCAGCACCGGGCGGCAGCTCTTGACCCCCTCGGCGGTCTGCCGGGTGGTGGCCTGCACCTCCTCCAGCGACAGGCCCCGCCCCAGCTTCTCCCCGAAGGTGCGGTTGCGCGACAGCGGCGAGCTGCAGGTGGCCACGAGGTCGCCCAGCCCCGCCAGCCCGGCGAAGGTCGAGGGCTCCGCGCCCAGGGCCGTGCCCAGGCGGGTGGTCTCGGCCAGGCCGCGGGTGATCAGGGAGGCCCGGGTGTTGTCGCCGAAGCCCATCCCCTCGGCGATGCCGCAGGCCAGCGCGATGACGTTCTTCACCGCGCCGCCCAGCTCGCAGCCGACGAGGTCGGTGTTGGTGTACGGCCGGAAGTAGACGGTGTGGCAGGCGGCCTGCAGCGCGGCGGCCCGGTCGGCGTCGGTGCAGGCGATGACGGTGGCCGCCGGCTGCTCCTCGGCGATCTCCCGCGCCAGGTTCGGCCCCGACAGCGCCGCCACCCGGTCCGGGCCCGCGCCCGTGACCTCGCAGATGACCTCGCTCATCCGCTTGGTCGTGCCGAGCTCGACGCCCTTCATCAGCGACAGCAGCGTCGCGTCCGGGGGCAGCAGCGGCGTCCACTCCAGCAGGTTGGCGCGCAGCGACTGCGAGGGGACGGCGAGCACCACGACGTCGGCGCCGTCGAGGGCCTCGGCGGCGTCGGGGGTCGCCGTCAGCGCGCGGGGCAGCGGCACGCCGGGCAGGTACTCGGCGTTCTCCCCCGACTCGGCGATCGCCTTGGCCAGCTCCGGCCGGCGGGCGTGCAGGGACACCGTGCAGCCGGCGTCGGCGAGCACCTTGGCGAAGGTGGTGCCCCAGGAGCCGGCGCCCAGGACGGCGGCGCGGGTGCCCCGCCCGAGGCGGTCCAGCTCGCTCACGCAGCGCTCCCCGGGAGGTCGCCGGGCAGCGACCGCCCCGGCCGGGGGGCGAACGAGGCGGGGGCCGGCTCACCCCGGACACCGGACAGCAGGTCGCGCACCCGGCCCATGATGAGGTCGGTGGTCTCCCGGAGCAGGTCCGGGGTCAGTGGGCGACCGGCGCGGACCTCGGCCCGCAGCGCGGACAGGTCGACCGGCTCCCCGACGGCGTAGTCGGCGGGTGCCCGGAAGCGCAGGTGCAGCTTCTTCGTGTGGTAGTCGTGCACCCGGTGCGGGCCCCACTGGGCCACCGGCAGCACCACCGCGTCGGTGGTCAGCGCCAGCCGCGCGACGCCGGTGCGCGCCTGCATCGGCCACCAGTCGGGGTCGCGGGTCACCGAGCCCTCGGGGTAGATCACGACGACGTTGCCCGCCTCCAGGTCGGCCGCCGCGGCGGCCAGGGAGCCGCGGGCGTCGGCGGAGCCGCGAGCCACCGGGATCTGCCCGGCGTGCCGGAGGATCTTCCCGATGACGCCCTTGAACACCGCCTGCTTGGCGAGGAAGTGCGGCACCCGCCCGTTGTCGTAGACCAGCCGCGCGCAGGCCAGCGGGTCGAGCACCGACACGTGGTTGGCCACCAGCAGCACCGGCCCGGTGCGCGGCAGCCGGTCGCCGTCCCGGTAGCGCAGCCGGAACACCAGCGACGTGGTCGGGTAGATGAGCGCGACCGCCAGCTTCAGCGACCACGGCAGCCGGCCGCGCTCGTGCAGCGCGCGCCGCTGTACCGCAGTGGTCCCGGAGGACTGCTCCTCGGTCACCGGCACACCTCCGCTCGGTCGTGACGACCGGCACATGATCGACCCTCCGGCCGGTCCGGGTGCGCACCGGGGTCCTCCGGCGTCCGCGGCGGGCCGCGGCGGTGTGCTCACATGGTGCCCGTGCGGTGGTCCCTGGTCGTCCCGGCGAAGCGGCTGTCCGCGGCCAAGACCCGCCTCGTGCCGCTGACCGGCGGCGGTCCCGGGCTGCACGCGGACCTCGTGCTGGCGCTGCTCGCCGACACCGTCGCCGCGGCCCGCGCCTGCCCCGCGGTGGCCGACGTCGTCGTCGTGACCGACGAGGACCGCGCGGCCGCCACCGTCCGGGCGCTCGGCGCGCGCACGGTGCCCGACGAGCCCGACCGCGGGCTCAACCCGGCGCTCGCCCACGGCGCCCGGGCCGGCGGCGGGCACGCCGTCGCCGCCCTGTCGTCGGACCTGCCGGCGCTGCGGCCGGCCGAGCTGGCCGCGGCGCTGGCCGCGGCCGCGGCGGCGCCGCGCTGCTTCGTCGCCGACGCCGCGGGCACCGGCACCACCCTGCTCACCGCGGCCGGCGTGCCCCTGGAACCGCGGTTCGGCCGGGACTCCGCCGCCGCGCACGCCGCCGCCGGCGCGGTGCCGCTGGACGGCGACTGGCCGGGCCTGCGCCGCGACGTCGACACGCCCGCCGACCTGGCCGCCGCCACCGGCCTCGGCGTCGGGACGGCGACGGCGGCGCTGCTGCCGCGGCTCCCGCGCCCGGCCGCCTGAGAGAACCCGCGGAACGCACCCGGCCGTTCACCTCGGTGCGGCACGATGACCCCGTGGCAGCCGAGACGACGTCCCCGATCACCGGGCCCGAGACCCCCGCGCCCGCGGAGCAGCCCCCGCTGCCCGCGGACCGCTTCCTCAACCGGGAGCTGTCCTGGCTGGACTTCAACGCGCGGGTGCTCGAGCTGGCCGAGGACGCCTCGATGCCGCTGCTCGAGCGGGTCAAGTTCCTGGCGATCTTCGCGGGCAACCTCGACGAGTTCTACATGGTCCGCATCGCCGGGCTGAAGCGGCGGCTGAGCACCGGGCTGACCGTCCGCTCCCCCGACGGGCTGACCATCCGCGAGCAGCTGGCCCGGGTCACCGAGCGCACCCAGGAGCTGGTGCACCGGCACGCCGACTGCTTCGAGCGGGACGTCACGCCGCGGCTGGAGGCCGAGGGCATCCGGATCGTGCACTGGGACGACCTCGCCGAGACCGAGACCCGGCGGCTGCGCGAGTACTTCCGCGACCAGGTGTTCCCGGTGCTCACCCCGCTGGCCGTCGACCCGGCGCACCCGTTCCCCTACATCAGCGGCCTGTCGCTCAACCTCGCCGTCGTGGTGCGCGACCCGGAGACCGGCGCGCCGCGGTTCGCCCGCCTCAAGGTGCCCAACAACGTGCCGCGGTTCGTGCCGGTCGGGCCGGTCGACTCCCAGGCCACGTTCCTGCCCCTCGAGGACCTCATCGCCGCGCACCTGTCGCAGCTGTTCCCCGGCCTCGACGTCATCGACCACCACCTGTTCCGGGTCACCCGCAACGCCGACCTCGAGGTGGAGGAGGACCGCGACGAGGACCTGCTGCAGGCCCTCGAGCGGGAGCTCGCCCGCCGCCGGTTCGGCCCCGCGGTCCGGCTCGAGGTCACCGAGACGATGGACCCGCAGATCCTCGACGTCCTCGTCTCCGAGCTCGAGGTCAGCCCGCAGGACGTCGTCACCGTGCCCGGGCTGCTGGACCTCGCCTCGCTGTGGGCGCTGTACGACATCGACCGCCCCGAGCTCAAGGACGAGCCGTTCGTGCCGGCCACCCACCCGCGGCTGTCCGAGGGCGAGACCCCCAAGAGCGTGTTCGCCACGCTGCGCGAGGGCGACGTGCTGGTCCACCACCCGTACCACTCGTTCGCCACGAGCGTGCAGCGCTTCATCGAGCAGGCCGCCGAGGACCCGCACGTGCTGGCGATCAAGCAGACGCTGTACCGCACCTCCGGGGACTCCCCCATCGTCAACGCGCTGATCACCGCCGCGGAGCTCGGCAAGCAGGTGGTCGTCCTCGTCGAGATCAAGGCGCGCTTCGACGAGGAGGCCAACATCACCTGGGCCCGGTCGCTGGAGCGGGCCGGCTGCCACGTCGTCTACGGCCTGGTGGGCCTGAAGACGCACTGCAAGACGGCGCTGGTGGTGCGCCGGGAGAACGGCGTCATCCGCCGCTACGTGCACATCGGCACCGGCAACTACAACCCGAAGACGGCGCGGCAGTACGAGGACCTCGGCATCCTCACCGCCGACCCGCGGGTGGGCGCCGACCTCACCGACCTGTTCAACGTGCTCACCGGCTACTCGCGGCAGACCACCTACCGGCAGCTGATGGTGGCGCCGCACGGGATCCGCGCCGGGCTGGTGGAGAAGATCCGCCGGGAGGCGCGGCACGCCGCCGAGGGCCGCCCGTCGGGCATCCGGTTCAAGGTGAACTCGCTGGTCGACGAGCGGGTCATCGACGCGCTCTACGAGGCGTCCGGCGCCGGGGTCCCGGTCGAGCTGTTCATCCGCGGCATCTGCGCGCTGCGCCCGGGCGTGCCCGGGTTGAGCGAGACGATCCGGGTGCGCTCGATCGTCGGCCGCTTCCTCGAGCACTCGCGGGTCATGGCGTTCGAGAACGCGGGCGAGCCGGAGTGGTGGCTCGGCAGCGCCGACCTCATGCACCGCAACCTCGACCGCCGGGTCGAGGTGCTGCTGCGGGTGTGCGACGACACCGCCCAGCGGGAGCTGCAGGCGGTCTTCGACGCCGCCATGGCCCCCGGCGTGTGCTGCTGGGAGCTCGGCTCCGAGGGCCAGTGGACCCGCACCGGGACCCGGGACTACCAGGCCGCCCTCATGCACCGGGTGACCGAGCATGCCGGCTGAGCGGACGGCGGTCGTCGCGGCCGCCGGCGGGGTGGTGTGGCGGCCGGCCGCCGACGGCGGGGTCGAGACCGTCCTCGTGCACCGGCCGCGCTACGACGACTGGTCGCTGCCCAAGGGCAAGCTCGACGCCGGGGAGAACGCGCTGTCCGCCGCGGTGCGGGAGGTCGTCGAGGAGACCGGCCTGCAGGTGGCGCTGGGCCGCCGCAGCCTGCGCACCCGCTACGAGGTCGCCGCCGGGCCCAAGCACGTGGACTACTGGCTCATGCAGGCGGTCGGCACCGAGCAGCCGTTCGAGCCCAACGACGAGGTCGACGAGCTGCGCTGGCTGCCGCTCGACGACGCCTCCGCGCTGGTCACCCACGAGCACGACCGGCGGGTGCTGGCCGACCTCGCCCGCGACGACGTCCCGCGGGCGCCGTCGCTGCTGCTGGTGCGCCACGCCAAGGCCGGCAGCCGCAGCGACTGGGACGGCCCCGACGACGAGCGGCCGCTGGAGACCAAGGGGTGGCGGCAGGCGCGGCAGCTGGCCGACGTCCTGCCGGCGTTCGGGCCGGTCGAGCTGCTCACCGCCCCCCGGGTGCGCTGCCGGCAGACCCTGGAGCCGCTGGCCGAGCGGACCGGCCTGCCCGTGCGCGACCTGCCGGAGCTCGGCGAGGAGGAGTTCGCCGCCGACCCGCAGGCGGGCCTGGCCGTCGTCGAGCGGCTGCTGGAGCCGCGGGAGGGCGCCGGGGTCACCGTGGTGTGCAGCCAGGGCGGGGCGATCCCGTCGGTGCTGATGAGCCTCGGCGTCCGGTGGGAGGGCGTCGCCGGGCGCCTGTACCCGCCGGCGGCCAAGGGCAGCGTGTGGGCGCTGGGCGGCCGCCCCGGCGCGCTGCTGGCCGACTACTACCGCGACCTCGGCCCGGACCCCGACGCCCCCGAGTGAGGGGCGCCGGGGCAGGCGGACGAAGGACCACCCTTGCCCCCCCCACGCCTCGCAGGCTCGGCGCGGGCCCCTGAAGGGTGGCCGTTCCATCACGTCACCTCGCCGGGAGCGCCCTCGGCAGCCAGGCGGGGCGCTGCGCCTCGTAGGCCTCGATGTCGGCCAGGTGCCGCTCGGTGAGGCCGACGTCGTCGAGCCCCTCCAGCAGCCGCCAGCGGATGTAGTCGTCGACCTCGAACGGCACGGTGGTGTCGCCGTAGGTGACCGTCTTGGCCTGCAGGTCGACCGTCACCGGCAGCGCCGGGTCGGCCTCGACCGCCTGCCACAGCGCCTCGACGTCGGCCTGCGGCAGGACGACGGTCAGCAGGCCCGACTTGGTCGAGTTGTTCCGGAAGATGTCGGCGAACCGCGAGCTGATCACGACGCGGAAGCCGCCGTCGAGCAGCGCCCAGCAGGCGTGCTCCCGCGAGGAGCCGGTGCCGAAGTCGGGTCCGGCGACCAGGATCGAGGCGTCGGCGTGGTGCGGCTGGTTGAGCACGAAGTCCGGCTCGTTGGTGCGCCAGGCGACGAACAGGCCGTCCTCGAACCCGGTGCGGGTGATCCGCTTCAGGTACTCGGCCGGGATGATCTGGTCGGTGTCGACGGCGCTGCGGCGCAGCGGGGCGGCGGTGCCGGTGTGCGTGGTGAACGGCTGCATCTCAGACTCCAGCGGGGACGTCGGCGAGGTCGGCGGGGGCGGTCAGCCGGCCGGTGAGCGCGGTGGCGGCGGCCACCGACGGCGACACCAGGTGCGTGCGCCCGCCCTTGCCCTGCCGGCCCTGGAAGTTGCGGTTGCTGGTCGACGCCGACCGCTCCCCCGGCTGGAGCTGGTCGGGGTTCATGCCCAGGCACATCGAGCACCCCGCGCCGCGCCACTCGGCGCCGGCCTCGGTGAACACCCGGTCCAGGCCCTCGGCCTCGGCCTGCTGCTTGACCCCGATCGACCCGGGGACGACGAGCATCCGGGTGTTGGCGTCGATCCGCTTGCCGCGCAGCAGTTCGGCGGCGGTGCGCAGGTCCTCGATCCGGCCGTTGGTGCAGGAGCCGAGGAAGACGGTGTCCACCTCGATCTCGCGCAGCGGCGTGCCCGGGGTGAGGCCCATGTAGGCCAGCGCCTGCTCGGCGGCGCGGCGCTCGTTGTCGTCGGCGAAGTCGGCCGGGTCGGGCACCCGCCCGGTCAGCGGCAGGCCCTGGCCGGGGTTGGTGCCCCAGGTGACGAACGGCGAGAGCTCGGCGGCGTCGAGGACGACCTCGGTGTCGAAGACGGCGCCCTCGTCGGTGCGCAGCGTCCGCCAGTGCGCGACGGCGGCGTCCCAGTCGGCGCCCTGCGGGGCGTGCGGGCGGCCCTGCAGGTAGGCGAACGTCGTCTCGTCGGGGGCGATCATCCCGGCGCGGGCGCCGGCCTCGATCGACATGTTGCAGATCGTCATCCGGGCCTCCATCGACAGCGCCTCGATGGCGCTGCCGCGGTACTCGATGACGTGGCCCGCGGCGCCGTTGGTGCCGATCCGCGCGATGACGGCGAGGATGACGTCCTTGCTCGACACGCCCTCGGGCAGCTCGCCGTTCACCGTGACGGCCATCTGCTTCGGCCGGTACTGCGGCAGCGTCTGGGTGGCCAGCACGTGCTCGACCTCGCTGGTGCCGATGCCGAACGCCAGCGCGCCGAACGCGCCGTGGGTGGAGGTGTGGCTGTCCCCGCAGACGATCGTCATGCCCGGCTGGGTCAGCCCCAGCTGCGGGCCGATGACGTGCACGATGCCCTGGTCGCGGTCGCCCATCGGGGCCAGCCGGATGCCGAACTCCGCGGCGTTCCGCCGCAGCGCCTCGACCTGCGCCCGGCTGACCGGGTCGGCGATCGGCGCGAGGACGTCGAGCGTCGGGACGTTGTGGTCCTCGGTGGCCATGGTGAGCTCGGGGTGCCGCACGCGGCGGCCGGCGGCCCGGAGCCCGTCGAACGCCTGCGGGCTGGTGACCTCGTGCACGAGGTGCAGGTCGATGTAGAGCAGGTCCGGCTCGCCCGCGGCACTGCGCACGACGTGGGCGTCGTAGACCTTCTCCGCCAGGGTCTTCGGCACGGGGTCCCTCCCGATCGGGTCATCCCACGGTGGTATCTCACTGTGTGGGATGAGAGTATCGCTGTGTGGGACAGCCTAACCCCGTCGCCGTTCTGGACAAAGCAGTGGCCATCCTCCGCGCCGTCGCGCAGGAGCCGGCGTCGCTCGCCGACCTCGTCGCGCGCACCGACCTGCCGCGGGCGACCGCCCACCGGCTGGCCGTCGCGCTCGAGGGCCACCGGCTGCTCCGGCGCACCCCGGCGGGCACGTGGGCGCCGGGTCCCGCCCTGGCCGAGCTCAGCCACGGCAGCGCCGACCTCGCCCGGGTCGCGGGCCGGCACCTCGCGGCGCTGCGCGACGTCAGCGGGGAGAGCGCCCAGTTCTACGTGCGCGAGGGCGGGTCGCGGGTGTGCGTCGCCGCCGCCGAGCGGGCGCACGGGCTGCGCGACACGGTGCCGGTGGGCGCGCGGCTGCCCATGACGGCGGGGTCGGCGGCGCACGCGCTGCTGGCCTTCGCGCCGCCGGAGGAGGTCACGCCGCTGCTGCCGCAGGCGAGTTTCACCGCCCGCACGCTGCTCGACGTCCGCCGGCGCGGGTGGGCGCACAGCGTGGCCGAGCGCGAGCCCGGGGTCGCCTCGCTGTCGGCGCCGGTGCGCGACCCGGTGGGCGCCGTGCTCGGCGCGGTGTCGATCTCCGGCCCGGTCGAGCGGCTGGGCCGCCGGCCGAGCCCCGAGGTCGTCGGCGCGGTCCTGGAGACGGCGGCGGCGATCGCCCGCGCCGCCTCCTAGGAGGTTCTCCCCGGCGGCCGCGGGGCGGAGACTCCTCCCATGACCGCCACGGAGCCCCGGCAGCGCGGGCGGGCCCGGATCGCCGGGCCCGGTGAGGGCATCGGCCTGGACGAGCTGGCGCTGGCCACCCGCAACCACGGCCTGCCGCTCGAGGCGCTGCGCTACGACGTCACGCCGCCGGGCCTGCACTACGTGCTCACCCACTACGACATCCCCGCCGTCGACCCCGGCACCTGGCGGCTGGAGGTCACCGGCGCGGTCGAGCGGCCGCTGCGGCTGGACCTCGACGACCTGCGCCGGCGGCCGGCGGTCACCGCGCGGGTGCTGCTCGAGTGCGCCGGCAACGGCCGCGCCCGGCTGGAGCCCCGCCCGGTCAGCCAGCCGTGGCTGCTCGAGGCCGTCGGCAACGCCGAGTGGACCGGCACGCCGCTGGCGCCGCTGCTGGCCGACGCCGGCGTCTCCCCCGCCGCGGTCGACGTCGCCTTCACCGGCGCCGACCACGGGGTCGAGCGCGGCGTCGAGCAGGACTACACCCGCGGCCTGCCGCTGGCCGAGGCGCTGCGGACCGACGTGCTGCTGGTGTGGGCGGTCAACGGCGCTCCCCTGCCGCCGCAGCACGGGGCGCCGCTGCGGCTGCTGGTGCCCGGCTGGTACGGCATGGCGCACGTGAAGTGGCTGACCCGGGTCGAGGTGCTCGAGCACCCCTTCGGCGGGTTCCAGAACGCCACGGCCTACCGGCTGAAGACCGAGGCGCACGAGGCCGGTGTACCGGTCACCCGGATCGCGCCGCGGGCGCTGCTGGCCCCGCCCGGCTTCCCCGACTTCATGACCCGCGAGCGGTTCCTGCGGCCGGGCCCCGTGATGCTCACCGGCCGGGCGTGGTCCGGCCGCGCCCCGCTGACCGGCGTCGAGGTCAGCACCGACGGCGGGGCCACCTGGACCCCGGCCGGCCTCGCGCCGGCCGACCCGGCGCACCCGCACGCGTGGCGGGCGTGGACCTGCGCCTGGGACGCGGCGCCCGGCGGGTACGAGCTGGTCGTGCGCGCCGCCGACGCCGAGGGCCCGCAGCCGGTCGAGCAGCCCTGGAACCGCCAGGGGATGGCCAACAACCTCGTGCAGCGGGTGCCGGTCACCGTCCTCGACGACTGAGCAGGCGGGCCGGCCGGGATACGCCCCGTCGCGTATTCCGCGCGGGCCGGCGCAGGCGGAGCGTCGTGGTCCCCGGTCACCCACCGCCGGGTCGCGCATCCCAGGGACGGCCCCGTGCCGCACCCGGAGGGGCCTCCCGATGACCACCGCCACGCACGGCCCGGCCGCCGCCTGGGCCGCCGCCCACCGCACCCTGCTCGTCCTGTTCGCCGTCGTCGCCGCCCTGGCCGTCGCCGCGGCCGTCACCCTGACGGTGCTGCTGACCACCGACGACGCGGCCCCGGTCGCGCCGTCGCCGGCACCCGTCGACGAGGCGGCCTGCGCCCTGCCCGGCGCGATGACGATCACCATGGCCAAGCCGTTCTGCTGACGGCCACACGGACCGGGTCAGCCGCCCCACCGGACCACCGGCTGACCCGGTCCCGGCCCGTACGGCAGGCACCGGGCGGCCGCCTCGGCGACGGTGTGCGTCCCGCACTTCTCCCGGATGTGCTCGGTGTGCTTGCGCACCGTGCCGACGGCGATGCGCAGCGCCGCGGCGATCTCCTCGGCGTACAGCCCCGCGCCGGCCAGGCCGAGGACCTCCCACTCGCGCGCGGTCAGCCGCGGCACGCCCGCGCGGCGGTGCTCGGCGTCCAGCCACAGCTCCAGCAGGTGCGGCCGGGCCAGCTCCAGCAGCCGCTGGTCCGGCCCGCCGAACGGGGTGCCGTCGGACCGGAGGAACAGCAGGACGGGCACCTCGCCAGGGGGCGCGCGCAGCGGCACCGCGAGCTCGCCGGGCACGTCGGCGGTCACCTCGGGGTACCGCGGGCCGGTGCCGTCGCCCGGGTGGGAGTCCCCGGCCGACAGCACGCGGCGCAGGGCGCGCCGGCACTGCGGCCCGACCAGCGGCGAGCGCAGCCCGCCGGCGGAGTCGGCCAGCGCGCCCTCGCCGGCGCGCTCGACGCCACGCGTCCCGTCGGCGCGCACGCCCTGGACGACGACGGTCCGGAGGTCCCGGTGGTCGACCAGCCGGGCGGTCAGGTCGAGGTCGGCGGGGACCAGGCGCAGCAGCCCCTCGAGCAGCTCCCAGGGCAGCACCGGCCCGGGGTCGAGGGACCGCGCCGCCCGGAGCAGGCCGAGCAGGTCCTCGGCGTCCCGCGCGCGCAGGTACCCGGTGGCCATGGCGGACCCCCCGTCGGCCGTGCCGGTCACGCTAGGCCGCCCGGCCGCGCCCGCGTGATACGCACACTGACGTATTCCGCCCGCCGCGGCGGAGGTGCAGCGTCGTCGTCCCGGGTGTGCCACGCCCGGGACCGGCACCTCAGGGGCGGCACGGCCGCACCCGGAGAGGGGCTCCCGATGACCGTGCCCGTCCACCACCCGGCCGGCGCGTGGGCCGCCACGCACCGCATGCTCATCGCCGTCATCGCCGTCCTCATGGCGGCCGCCGTCACCGTCGGCATCGTCCTGCTCGTGCAGCTGAGCAGCGACGAGCCCGTGACCGGGACGACGCCTCCCGCCGTCCCCGTCGAGGACTCCGGCGGGGTCCCGCCGTCCGTGGAGCCGTGCACCAGCCTGGCCGGCGTGCAGTCGGTGGCCGCCGCGCTGCTCTGCTGAGCGACGTCCCGGGCCCGCCGTCCCGGAGGACGGCGGGCCCGGGGGTCAGTGCCCGGGAATCGTGCGCCCGCTGCCGTCGTCCTCGGGGTCCTGCCGGTCCGGCGGGGCCTCGACGACGATCGGGCGCAGCCGCGACCACAGCGCGAACGCGGCCGCGAACACGAGCATGGCCAGGCCCGCCCACAGGTTGGCGTTGACGTCGCCGGTCTTCTCCTGGTCCTCCGGTGAGTTGCCGAACAGGCCGACGAGGACCAGCGCGACGCCGTAGAAGCCGATCAGCACGGCGATGACGTTGCGGACGTCGAACGCGCCGGCCTGGTGCTCCGAGGTGCCGGAGCGGGAGGTGCTGCTGCTCATGTCGGGCTCCTGACTCAGCGGAAGATCACGTTGAGGATGATGACCATCACCAGCGAGATGCCGGCCAGCTTGGTCGGCGACTGGTACCAGGGCAGCCGGTGCGCGTCGGGGTCGGTGCGCTGCTCCTTCGGGGTCTCGGAGTAGACGAGCCCGGCGAGCTGGGCGACCGGCTTGGGCGCGGTGACCTGGCTGACCACGACGCTGACCACGATGTCGACGAGGAACGCGGCGCTCGCGGCGACGAAGCTCGCCCCCTGGCCGCTGAGCGGGAGCACGCCCAGCGACGCCGTCCCGAACGCGTCCTCGCTGAGGAACGCGACGGCGACCGCCGCCAGGGTCCCGGACACCAGGCCCGCCCAGCCCGCGGTGGCCGTCATCCGCTTCCAGAACATGCCGAGGATGAACGTGGCGAACAGCGGGGCGTTGAAGAACCCGAACAGCGTCTGCAGGTAGTCCATCAGGTTCGTGTAGCCGGAGGCGATGATCGCCGTCCCGATGGCGGCCACGGTCGCGCCGACCGTCGCCCACCGGCCGACGACCAGGTAGTAGTGGTCGGGCCGGTCCTTCTTCACGTACTGCTGCCACAGGTCGTAGCTGAAGACCGTGTTGAAGGCGGAGATGTTGGCCGCCATGCCGGCCATGAACGCGGCCAGCAGGCCGGCGAGCGCGACGCCGAGCAGGCCGTTGGGCAGGGTGTCGCGGATGAGCAGCAGGATCGCGTTGTTGTAGTCGAACTCCGCGTCGGCGTTCGCGCGGGCCTCGATGACCTCCGGCACCAGGATCGTGGCGATCATGCCGGGGATCACCACGATGAACGGCACGAACATCTTCGGGAAGGACCCGATGACCGGCGTGCTGCGCGCCGCGGACATCGACTTGGTCGCCATCGCGCGCTGGACCTCGACGAAGTTCGTGGTCCAGTAGCCGAACGACAGCACGAACCCGAGGCCGAAGACGATGCCGATCACCGACAGGACCGGGTTCTCGATGCCGGACAGCTCGGTGGCCGGCCACGAGGTGAGCTCCTCGGCGCGGCCCGCCTCGGTGAACGAGTCGACGAGCCCGCCGACCCCGCCCACGCGGTGCAGGCCGATGAGGGTCAGCGGCAGCAGCGCGGCGACGATGACGAAGAACTGCAGGACCTCGTTGTAGATGGCCGCCGACAGCCCGCCGAGGGTGATGTAGCTGAGCACCACCGCCGCGGCGACGATGAGCGACACCCACAGCGGCCAGCCCAGCAGCGCCTCGACGATCGTGGCCAGCAGGTAGAGGTTGATGCCGGCGATGAGGATCTGGGCGACGGCGAAGCTGAGCGCGTTGACCAGGTGGGCGCCGGTGCCGAACCGGCGGCGCATGAACTCCGGGACGCTGCGGACCTTCGACCCGTAGTAGAAGGGCATCATCACCACGCCCAGGAACAGCATGGCCGGGACCGCGCCGATCCAGAAGTAGTGCATGGTGCTCATGCCGTACTGCGCGCCGTTGGCCGACATGCCGACGATCTCGACGGCGCCGAGGTTGGCGGAGATGAACGCCAGGCCGGTGACCCACGCGGGCAGCGAGCGGCCGGACAGGAAGAAGTCCAGGCTGTCGGACACCCGCCGCCGGGCGGCGGCCCCGATGAGCAGCACCACGGCGAAGTAGGCGGCCACCAGCAGGTAGTCGACGAACCCCGCGTCCAGTCTCAGATCGTCCACTCGGGCCTCCTCGGTACTACGGGTCAGGACAGGCGCCGGGCCCCCGCGGAGGGGACCACGACGTAGGAGCGGGTGGCGCCGGCGCGCCCGGTGACGGCGGCGGCGACGTCGTCGACGGCCGCGGCGTCGACGAGCGCGACCGCGCTCCCGCCGAAGCCGCCGCCGACCATGCGCGCGCCGTGCGCCCCGGCGGCCAGCGCCGTCTCGACGATCGCGTCGAGCTCGGGCACCGACACCTCGAAGTCGTCGCGCAGCGAGGCGTGCCCGGCGGTGAGCACCGGGCCGACCTCCCGCGGGTCGCCGCCGGCGCGCAGCAGGCCGACGACCTCCTCGACGCGGGCGTCCTCGGTGACCACGTGGCGGGCCCGGCGCAGCAGCAGCGCGCCGCGCGCGGTGCCGTCGTCCAGGACCGCGAGGGCGTCGACGCCGTGCACCTCGCAGAGCAGGCCGACGCCGAGCCGCCGGGCGGCCTCCTCGCACTCGCGGCGCCGGTCGCCGTAGCCGCCGTCGGCGTGGCTGTGGGTGGTGCCCGAGTCGACCACCAGCAGCGCCAGGCCGGCCGCCTCAAGGTCGAGGGGCACCTGCTCGCTGCCGCGGTCTCGGGTGTCCAGGTGCAGCGCGTGCCCGGCGGTGCACAGCACCGACGCGGACTGGTCGAGGATCCCGGTGGGCGCGCCGACGAAGTCGTTCTCCGCCCGCCGGGCGACGTCGACCAGCTCGTCGGGGCCGAGGCCGAGGTCCAGCAGGTCGCGCAGGGCCACGGCGACGGCGCACTCCAGCGCCGCCGAGGACGACAGCCCGGCGCCGGCCGGGACGTCGCCGTCGACCAGCAGGCTCAGGCCCCCGGGCACGGCCTCGCGCAGCTGGTGGACGACGCCGGCCGGGTAGCCGGCCCAGCCGCCGGGGGTGCCGGGCTCGAGGTCGGCGACCGCGACGTCGGCGTCGGCGCCGGGGTGCTGGGCGGAGACGAGGACGAGGCGGCCGTCGTCGCGGCGGGCGACCGCGGCCCGGGTGGTGTGCGGCAGGGCGACCGGCAGCACGTGCCCGCCGTTGTAGTCGGTGTGCTCGCCGATGACGTTGACCCGCCCGGGCGCGGCCCAGACGCCCTCGGGCGCGGCGCCGAACCGCTCGGTGAACGCGGCGACGGCGCGGGCCGCGGCCTCCTCGTCGGTCGGCAGCCCGCTCACGGGACCACCACGTTCCGCAGCTGCTCGGCGACGTCCTCCGGGTTGGTGTCGGTGATGAACGCGCCCATCCCCGACTCCGAGCCCGCCAGGTACTTGAGCTTGCCCGGGGCGCGGCGCAGCGAGAACAGCTGCAGGTGCAGCCACCAGTCCTCGCGGCCGGTGCGCACCGGCGCCTGGTTCCACGCGGCGATGTAGGGCATCGGGGTGTCCATGCGGTGCGCGAAGCGCCCCAGGACGTCGAGGTAGACCTCGGCCAGCGCGTCCCGCTGCGCGTCGTCGAGGGCGGGCAGGTCGGGCACCCGGCGGGTGGGGAACAGCTGCACCTCGTAGGGCCAGCGCGCCGCGGCCGGGACGAAGGCCACCCAGTGCTCGTTCGCCGCCACCACCCGCGGCCCGGTGCGCTCGGACTCCACCACCTCGGCGAACAGGTCCCCGCCGGTCTCCTCGCGGTGCCGGCGCACCGAGGCGAGCACCTTCTCCACCCGCGGGGTCACGAACGGGTAGGCGTAGATCTGCCCGTGGGGGTGCGACAGCGTCACCCCGATCTCCTCGCCGGAGTTCTCGAAGCAGAACACCTGCTCGACGCCGTCGATGCCGCCGAGCTCCGCGGTGCGGTCGGCCCAGACGTCGATCACCAGCCGCGCGCGGTCGCGGCCCAGCCCGGCGAAGTGCTGGTCGTGGTCGCTGGTGAACAGCACCACCTCGCAGCGGCCGAAGCCGGGCCGCAGCTCGGCCAGCGGGGCGCCGGGCGCGGTGGGCGGCACGTCGCGGTCGACGGCGGTGGACAGCGACGGGAAGCGGTTCTCGAAGACGGCGACCTGGTAGTCCGCCTCGGGCACCTCGGTGGGCCGGCCGGGCCGCGACGGGCACAGCGGGCACTGGTCGGCCGGCGGCAGGAAGGTGCGCGTCTGCCGGTGGGCGGCGATCACGACCCACTCGCCGAGCAGCGCGTCCCGGCGCAGCTGCGAGCGGGTGCCGACGGGCGGCAGGTCGCGGGTGTCCTCGGCGACGCGGGCGGGCGTGCCGTCCGCGTCGAAGTAGACGATCTCGCGGCCGTCGGCCAGCCGTCGACTGGTCCGGATCACCTGTGTCCGCCTCCGTTCCCGGCCCGGGATGGGGCCCTGGGAACGCTACGTCCGCTCGCGATCATGGGCCACTCGGGGTCCCCGGGACGGCGCAGGGCCCCCGGCCGGGTGGCCGGGAGCCCTGCTGCGCTGTAGCCCCGAAGGGATTCGAACCCTCGCTACCGCCGTGAGAGGGCGGCGTCCTGGACCGCTAGACGACGGGGCCGGACGGCGACCATCCTGCCACGCCCCCCGCCGGCGCCTGCGACCGGGGCCGCGCCGCGGGTCCCCGGGAACGGCGAGAGCCCCCGGTCGGTGACCGGGGGCTCTCGCTGCGCTGTAGCCCCGAAGGGATTCGAACCCTCGCTACCGCCGTGAGAGGGCGGCGTCCTGGGCCGCTAGACGACGGGGCCGTGCGGTGGTGCTGGTCGTGCTGTTGAGGAGGTGGTGCTTCCTCGCTGGGGTACCAGGACTCGAACCTAGACTAACGGAGCCAGAATCCGTCGGGCTGCCAATTACCCCATACCCCAAGGTTTGGCGGGCACCTCGCGGCGCCGGAGAAGACGATACCCGACGTTCCCGGAGCCCGTGTCACCACCCCCCGGTCCGCGGGTCGCCGGCCGGGACGCGCAGGTCCAGCGCCCCGGTCTGGGTCTCGACCCGCAGCCGGCGGCGGGAGGCGGCCACGACCGCGACGTAGGCGCCCATCGACACGAGCGTGACCAGCAGGTACAGCAGCCCGACGCCGGCCGGGACCTCCTCCGTGGCGACGTCCTCGCCGAGGGTCCCGGCCAGGACGAACACCAGCACGTTGTTGACCGCGTGCAGCACGATCGCCGCCTCGAGGCCGCCGGTGAGGAAGACCACTGCCGAGGCGGCCAGCCCGAAGGCGAACCGGTCGAGGAAGGTGACGACGTCGCCCGGCGCGTGGGCCAGCGAGAACAGCGCGGCGGTGACCACGGCGGCCACCACCGCGCCGGTGCGCGGACTGCGGATCCAGCCGGCGATCGCCTGGCTCAGGTAACCGCGGAAGACGTACTCCTCGGCCGCCGACTGCAGCGGTGTGGTGAGGACCACGACCAGCAGCAGCCAGCCCAGGTCGTCGACCGGCCCCGTGACCTCGCCGTCGTCGAGCAGGTAGCCGAAGGTGACCGACAGGGCGATCCCGACGCCGAGGGTGGCCAGCGCGCGCAGGGTGAGCGGCGCGAACAGCCGCCAGCGCAGCCGGGCGAGCACCGACGACGACCACCCCGGCGCCATGCCGTGGGCGGCCACCCAGGCCAGCCAGACGATGGGGATCGCCACGATCAGCGAGAGGTTGGTGAGCAGCAGCACGCCGGGGTCGACCAGGTCGAGCAGCTGCAGGTCCGGCGAGACGCCGGTGAGGAGCACGGCCAGGACGACGACGAACGCGGCGACGCCGTAGGCGACGGTGAACAGCAGCAGGCCCAGCAGCGGCCGCCACCAGCCCCAGTCCCGCGCGCGCATCGCGAGCAGGTAGGGCTGCGGCTCGTCGTGCGGCGGCGTCCCGGGCGGCGGCGCCAGCGCCACACCGGGCGGGAACGGCGCGGGCGGGAACGGCGCGGGCGGGAACGGCGCGGGCGGGGACGGGGCCGGCGGATACGGCCGGGGCGGGACGGGGCCGGGCGGGAACGGGCCCGGCGGGTACGGGCCGGCCCCGGCCGGGCCGTGCGGCCCGGGCGGAAGCGGCACCGGGCCCAGCGGCCAGGGCACCGGCCCGGCCCCGCCTCCCCCGGCGGGCGCCCACGGGGGCGCCCCGCCCCCGTACGGCGTGCCCGGGACCTGCGGCGGCGCCCCGTACGGGCCGGTGGCCGGCGGGCCGGTGTAGGGCTCGTCGTCCGGGGTCGGCGGGCGGTCCGGGGGCGGCGGTCCCCAGGGCGGGACGGTCACCCCGCCGTGTCCCCCGTCGTCGCCCGGGCCGCCGCCAGCCGGGCCAGGGTGCGCTCGCGGCCGAGCAGCTCGATCGACTCGTACAGCGGCGGGGAGACCGTGCGGCCGCTCACCGCCACCCGCACCGGCCCGAACGCCTGCCGCGGCTTGCGGCCCAGGCCCTCGACCAGCGCGGCCTTGAGCGCCTGCTCGATGCCGGCGGGGCTCCAGTCGGTCAGGTCGCGCAGCGCGTCGGCGGCGGCGTCGAGCACCGCGGCGTCGTCGGGCCGCAGGTTCTTGGCCGCCGCGGCCGGGTCGACGGCCACCTCCTCGGTGAAGAGGAACCCGAGCAGGCCGACGGCGTCGGAGAGGACGACCGTGCGCTCCTGCGCCATCGGGGCGATCGCCCTCAGCACCCGGTCCTGCTCGGCGGTCGGCGGGTCGGCGACCAGCCCGGCTCCGGCGAGGAAGGGCACCACGCGGGCCACGTACTCCTCCACCGGCAGCTCGCGGACGTGCGTGGCGTTGATCGCCTCGGCCTTCTTGACGTCGAAGCGCGCGGGGTTGGCGCTGACCCGGGTGACGTCGAAGGCCTCGACCATCTCGGCGGTGGAGAACACGTCCCGGTCCTCGGCGATCGACCAGCCCAGCAGCGCCAGGTAGTTGGCGAACCCCTCGGGCAGGAAGCCGCGCTCGCGGTAGACGTCGACGTTGGACTGCGGGTCGCGCTTGGACAGCTTCTTGTTGCCCTCGCCGGTCACGTAGGGCAGGTGGCCGAAGCGCGGGGTGCCGCCGGCGACGCCGACGTCCTGCAGCGCCGCGTAGAGGGCGAGCTGGCGGGGGGTGGAAGGCAGCAGGTCCTCGCCGCGCAGCACGTCGGTGATGCCCATCAGGGCGTCGTCGACGGGGTTGACGAACGGGTACAGCGGCACGCCGTTGCCGCGCACGAGGACGAAGTCGGGCACCGAGCCCGCGGCGAAGCGGACCTCGCCGCGGACCAGGTCGGTCCACACCAGGTCCTCGTCGGGCATCCGCAGCCGCAGCACCGGGTCGCGGCCCTCGGCGCGGAAGGCCCCCTTCTGCGCGTCGGTGAGGAAGCGGTCGGCGTTGTCGTAGCCGAGCTTGGGGTCCTGGCCGGAAGCCAGCCGCCGCGCCTCGACCTCCTCGTTGGTGGAGAACGACTCGTAGGCGTGCCCGGCCGCGAGCAGCTTCGCGGCGACCTCGCGGTAGACCTCGTGCCGCTCCGACTGCCGGTAGGGGCCGTGCGGGCCGCCGACCTCGGGGCCCTCGTCCCAGTCCAGGCCCAGCCAGCGCAGGCAGTCCAGCAGGTGCCGGTAGGACTCCTCGGAGTCGCGGGCGGCGTCGGTGTCCTCGATGCGGAAGACGAACGTGCCGCCGGTGTGCCGCGCGTGCGCCCAGTTGAACAGCGCGGTGCGCAGCAGGCCGACGTGCACCATGCCCGTCGGCGACGGGCAGAAGCGGGTGCGGACGCCGCTCATCGCGCGCCGCCGGCGGTGGAGGCGGTGTCGGCGCCGCTGACGCCGTTGGTCAGCGAGCCCAGGCCCTCGATCGCGCACTCCACGCGCTGGCCGGGGCGGATCGGCCCGACCCCGGCCGGGGTGCCGGTGAGCACGACGTCGCCGGGCAGCAGCGTCATCACCTGCGAGATGTAGGAGACCAGCGTCGGGACGTCGAACAGCAGCTGGCTGGTGCGCCCGGCCTGCCGCGGCTCCCCGTCGACGGTGCAGGTGATCTCCAGATCGGCCGGGTCCTTGCCCAGGCCGCGCAGGTCGGTCTCGATCCACGGGCCCAACGGGCAGAACGAGTCGAAGCCCTTGGCGCGGGTCCACTGCCCGTCGGCCTTCTGCATGTCCCGCTCGGTGACGTCGTTGGCGATCGTGTAGCCGAAGACGCTGCCCGGGACCTGCTCCGGGGTGAGGTTGCGGGCGCCGCGGGCGCCGACGACGACGGCGAGCTCCACCTCGTGGTGCACGTTGGTGCTGCCGGCCGGGATGCGGATGGCGTCGCCGGGGCCGATGACCGACGTCGAGGGCTTGAGGAACAGCAGCGGCCGCTCCGGGGCGTCGCCGGTGTTCATCTCCTTCACGTGGTCGGCGTAGTTCTTGCCGACGCAGACCACCTTGCTCGGCAGGATCGGCGAGAGCAGCCGGACGTCGGCCTGGGCGAACCGCTGGCCGGTGAAGGAGATGGTCCCGAACGGGTGGCCCTCGATCTGGGCGACCTGGCCGTCGCCGTCGAGGACGCCGAAGGACATGCCCGAGGGCGAGGCGAAGCGGACGATGCGCACGACGTCGAGGCTACTGACCCCGCGCGCACCCGCCGCCCGCCCTACGGTGACCGGGTGGCCTGCCGTCTGAGCGAGATCGTCGTCGACAGCAGGGACCCCGAGCGGCTCGCCGCCTGGTGGGCCGAGGTGCTCGGCTACCGGGTGCTCGGCCGCGACGACGACGGAGCGGTCGAGATCGGCCCGGAGGCCGGTTTCGGCGGCGCCGCCCCCACGCTGGTGTTCGCCCCGGTGGCCGAGCCCGACCCCGGCAAGCCGCGGCTGCACCTGGACGTCAACGCCACCGACCGCGACCAGGACGCCGAGCTCCAGCGCCTGCTGGACCTCGGCGCCACCCGGGCCGACGTCGGGCAGACCGGGGAGGAGAGCTGGCACGTGCTCGCCGACCCGGAGGGCAACCCCTTCTGCCTGCTGCGCCGCCGGCTCGACCCGCTGTGACGCCGGGCCCTCGAGCAGCCCACCCCCTGAGAAGCCGACCCCCGAGGAGCACCCGTGATCCTGATCGTCATCAAGTTCCCCGTCCGGCCCGACAAGATCGACGAGTTCCGGGCGAAGGCCGACGAGTACGCCGCGGCGGTGAACGCCGAGGAGGGCAGCCTGTTCTTCGAGTGGTCCCGCAGCGTGCTGGACCCGAACACCTTCGTCTGCATCGAGGGCTTCCGGGACGCCGACGCCGGCGCCTCGCACGTGGCCACCCCGCACGCCAAGGCCGCCTTCGACTGGATGTCGGACCTCGTGGCCGAGCAGCCGCAGATCATCTACATCGACGAGCCGTCGGTCCCCGGCTTCGGCCCGATGGGGGAGGTCGAGCCGAGGAGCTGATCCCCGACGGCGGACCGGTCGCGGGGCCGGAGGCTCCCGACCGGGACGTCGTGGCGTGGCTCAGCGGAGCAGGGGACGGCACCTGGCCGCGGTGTCGGCCGGAGGCCGGCGATGTGGTTGACCCCGGCGCGGCGACGGCGCGACAGTGACCGGGTGACCCGCGCGCTCGCGGTGCTGACCCTGCTGGCGCTGCTCACCGTCGCGGTCGAGGCCACCGACGACCCCCACCCGCTGCTCGCCGTCGCCCTCGGGACGACGTACGCGGCGCACAGCCTGGTGGCGTTCCCGTGGCTGTCCCGGCAGCCCGCCCCGCGCCGGTACTGGCTCACCGCCGGGCACGTCTGCCTGCAGCTGCCGCTCGGGGTCCTGCTGTTCGGCGCGGCCCACGCCGGCGTCGGGGCGACCCTCCTGCTGCTGGTGCTGGTGGCCCAGTGCGTGCTGCTGCTCCCCCTGCCCGCCGCCGCGGCCGTGACGCTGGTCGTGCCGCTGGTGCACCTCGGGATGGGGTGGGCCGACTTCGCCCGCAACGCGCTCGGGCTGCTCGGCGCCGCGGTGTTCACCGCCGTCGTGACCGCGCTCCTGCAGCAGGCGCAGCGGGCGCGGGCGGAGCTCGCCGAGGCCAACGAGCTGCTCCGCGGGTACGCCGCCCAGGCCGGGGAGCTCGCCACCACGCGCGAGCGCAACCGGCTGGCCCGCGACATCCACGACGGCCTCGGCCACCACCTGACCGTCGTCCAGATGCAGGTGCAGGCCGCCCGCGCGGTGCTGCCGACCGATCCCGCGCGCGCCGACGAGGTGCTCGCCAAGGCCCAGTCCCAGGCGAGCGAGGCGCTGGCCGAGGTGCGCCGGTCGGTGGCCACGCTGCGGGCGCCGGTCCCGCGCCCGCCGCTGCGCGTCGCGCTGGAGACGCTGACCGGCGAGGCCGCGGCCGCGGGGCTCCCCGCCACGCTCGAGGTCACCGGGCCCGAGCGACCGCTGCCGGAGGAGACCGAGGAGTCGCTGTTCCGGTCGGCGCAGGAGGGGCTGACCAACGTCCGCAAGCACGCCGGGGCGACCTGCGCGCGGGTGACGCTGACCTACGGCGGGGACGGCACCGTGCGGCTGGCGGTCCGCGACGACGGCCGCGGCATCGCCGACACCCCCGGGGACCGGCCCACCTTCGGCCTGCTCGGGCTGCGCGAGCGCGCCGCCCGCGTGGGCGGCCGGGTCACCGTCGGGCCGTGCGGCGGGTCGGGCACCGAGCTGCTGGTCGAGGTGCCCGGGTGAGCGCCGTCCGCGTGCTCGTCGTCGACGACCAGGCGCTGTTCCGGGAGGCGCTGGTCACCCTGCTCGGCGCGCGCCCGGAGGTCGAGGTGGTCGGCGAGGCCGGCGACGGGCACGAGGCGCTGGAACGGGCGGCGGCCGTGCGTCCCGACGTCGTCCTCATGGACCTGCACATGCCGGTGCTGGACGGGATCGGCGCGACCCGCCGGCTGCGCGTGGAGCAGCCGCACGTCCGGGTGCTGGCGCTGACCACCTTCGACGACGACGAGGACGTCTTCGCCGCGCTGCGGGCCGGCGCGCTGGGCTACCTGCTCAAGGACGTCTCCTCCGACCGCCTGGTCGAGGCCGTGCTGTCGGCCGCCCGCGGCGAGTCGGTGCTGCAGCCGTCGGTCGCGGCCAAGGTGGTGGCCCGCTTCGCGCAGCTCGACGACGCCCCGCGACCGCGCCCCCAGCCGCTGGTCGTGCCGCTGTCGGACCGCGAGCTCGACGTCCTCCGGCTGCTCGCCGAGGGCCGCAGCAACCGGGAGATCGCGCGGGCGCTGTACCTGGCGGAGGGCACGGTCAAGAACCACGTGACCAACGTGCTGGGCAAGCTCGGCGCCCGGGACCGCACCCAGGCGGCGCTGCGCGCCCGCGCGCTCGAGCTCATCTGAGACCGGTCACGCCGCGACCGTGACCGGCGGCCGTGACCTCCGGCACGTGGCGGGGACGGCGCCGCGCCCGAACCTCCCTGCATGACGACGCAGACCCCTCCCGAGCAGACCTCCACCCGCACGCGGCACACCTGGCACCTGGTCCGCCACTACCTGGAGATGGTCGTGGCGATGGTCGCCGGCATGGTGGTCCTCGGCCCGGTCGGCACCTGGCTCTGGCCGGGGCTGGACGACCGCGCCGACGTCCACGCGATCGTGATGGCGACCGAGATGGCCATCGGGATGGCCGCCTGGATGCGCTTCCGCCGGCACTCCTGGCCGGCGATCGCCGAGATGTCCGTGGCGATGTACGTGCCGTTCGTCGTCCTGCTGGTGCCGTACTGGACCGGGACGATCTCGGCGTCGGCCCTGTTCACCGCCGGGCACGTGCTGATGCTCCCGGCGATGGCGCTGGCGATGTGGTGGCGCCTCGACGAGTACGCCCACCACTGAGCCCTCGTCCCGCCTCTCGCGCGCGAAAGGCGGGACGGGCGCGTCGTCAGCGGTGGCGGACGGCGTAGGTCAGCGCGTCGACCAGCGCGTGCCAGGAGGCCTCGACGATGTTGTCGTGGACGCCGACGGTGGTCCACTCCCCCACGCCGTCGGTGGTGTCGACCAGCACCCGGGTGGTGGCGCTCGTGCCGCCCTTCCAGCCGAGGATGCGGACCTTGTAGTCGGCCAGCGAGACGTCGGCCAGCCGTGGGTACCGGCTGACCAGCGCCTGGCGCAGCGCGTTGTCCAGCGCGTTGACCGGGCCGTTGCCCTCGCCGGTGCTGATGATCCGCTCGCCGTCGACGTGGACCTTCACCGTCGCCTCGCTCATGACGACGCCGTTGGCCCAGTGCTCGACCGTCGTCCGGTAGCTCTCCAGCTCGAACAGCGGGGCGGGGGCGCCGGGGAGCTGGGAGCGCAGCAACAGCTCGAACGAGGCGTCGGCGGCCTCGAACGACCAGCCCTCGGCCTCGAGCACCTTGACCTGGTCCACCACCCGGCCGACGGCGTCGGCGTGCCCCTCGAGGTCGACGCCGAGCTCGCGGCCCTTGAGCTCCACCGAGGCGCGGCCGGCCATCTCGGTGACCAGGATGCGCATGTCGTTGCCGACGACGGCCGGGTCGAGGTGGTTGTACAGCTCCGGGCTGACCTTGATCGCGCTGGCGTGCAGGCCGGCCTTGTGCGCGAACGCCGAGGCGCCGACGAAGGGCTGGTGGTCGTCGGGGGCGATGTTGGCCAGCTCGGCGATCGCGTGGCTGACCCGCTGCAGCTCGGCCAGGCAGTCGGCGGGCACGACCGGCAGGCCCATCTTGGTGACCAGGTTGGCCACCAGCGCGAAGGTGTCGGCGTTGCCCGCCCGCTCGCCGTAGCCGTTGGCAGTGCCCTGCACGTGCGTCACCCCCGCCTCGACGGCGGCCAGCGAGTTGGCGACGGCGCACCCGGTGTCGTCCTGGCAGTGGATGCCCAGCCGGCCCTCCACCCGCGACCGGACGTCGGCGACCACCCGGGCCACGCCCATCGGCAGCATCCCGCCGTTGGTGTCGCACAGGACGCCGACCTCCGCGCCCGCGCCGAACGCCGCGCGCAGCACCGCCACGCCGTAGTCGGGGTCGGCGGCGTGGCCGTCGAAGAAGTGCTCGCAGTCGAGGAACACCCGCCGCCCGTGGGAGACCAGGTACGCGACGGTGTCGGCGACCATCGCGAGGTTCTCCTCGAGCGTGGTGCGCAGCGCGTCGCGCACGTGCCGGACGTCGGACTTGGCGACCAGGCAGACCACCGGCGTCTCCGCGTCGAGCAGCGCACGCACCTGCGGGTCGTCCCCGACGCGGACCCCGGCCTTGCGGGTGGCGCCGAACGCGACCAGAACCGCGTGCCGGAGCTTGAGCTCGTTGCGGGCGCGGGCGAAGAACTCGGTGTCCTTGGGCAGCGCCCCTGGCCAGCCGCCCTCGATGTAGCCGACGCCGATCTCGTCGAGCAGGCGGGCGACGGCGAGCTTGTCGGCGACGGAGAAGCTGATCCCCTCGCGCTGGGCGCCGTCGCGCAGCGTGGTGTCGAAGACGTGGAAGTCGGTGCTGACGGCGGTCGGGCTGTCGGTGGCCACGGGTGCTCCCGGGGGTTCGACGGCGATCAGGCCCCTGACACGAGAAAGACCCCCCGGGTACGGAGGGTCTGCGCGCGGTCGGGGGTGCTGACCGCGCGCTAGGCGATGATGATCGTGCCGGACAGGTGCATCGCCGCGGAGTCTAACGCCGTCAGCAGCGCGCGGCGGTGCCCGACCTCACCGTGCGGGGCGGGGCCGGGCACCACACGGTGCGGTCCGTGCCGGTCGAGCCGCGGGTGGAGCTGCCGGTTCAGCCGCCGGCGAGGGCGGCCAGGCGGTCGCCGACCTCGGCGGTGCGGACCTGCGCCTGCGGGTCGCGGGTCGACAGGTCGAAGGCCACGGCGGCGTTCACCTTGCGGGCGAGGTCGGCGGAGCCGAGGTGCTCGAGCAGCAGGCCCACCGACAGCACGGTCGCCGTCGGGTCGGCGATGCCCTTGCCCGCGATGTCCGGGGCCGAGCCGTGCACGGGCTCGAACATGCTCGGGTTGGTCCCCGAGGCGTCGAGGTTGCCGCTGGCGGCCAGGCCGATGCCGCCGGTGACCGCGGCGGCGACGTCGGTGACGATGTCGCCGAAGAGGTTGTCGGTGACGATGACGTCGTAGCGGCCGGGGTCGGTGATGAAGAACATCGACGCCGCGTCCACGTGCTGGTAGGCGACGGTGACCTCGGGGAACTCCGCCGACACCTCCTCCACCGTGCGCGACCACAGCGACCCGGCGTGGGTGAGCACGTTGGTCTTGTGGATCAGCGTGAGGTGCCGGCGCGGCCGCGCGGTCGCGCGCTCGAAGGCGTAGCGGACGACCCGCTCGACGCCGAAGGCGGTGTTGAGGCTGACCTCGGTGGCCACCTCGTGCGGGGTGTCGCGGCGCAGCACGCCGCCGTTGCCGACGTAGGGGCCCTCGGTGCCCTCGCGCACGCAGAGCATGTCGATGGTGCCGGGGTCGGCCAGCGGGCTGCGGACGCCGTCGTAGAGCTTGGCCGGGCGCAGGTTGACGTGGTGGTCGAGCTCGAAGCGCAGCCGCAGCAGCAGCCCGCGCTCGAGGATGCCCGGCGGCACGCCCGGGTCGCCGATCGCGCCGAGCAGGATCGCGTCGTGCCCGCGCAGCTCCTCGAGCACGGAGTCCGGCAGCAGCTCGCCGGTCCGCTGCCAGCGGGCGGCGCCGAGGTCGTAGGGCGTCGTCTCCAGGTCGGGGGCGACGGCGCCCAGGACCTTGAGGCCCTCGGCCACCACCTCGGGACCGATGCCGTCCCCTGCGATCACAGCCAGGCGCATGGCGACGACCCTAGGTCAGCGCGGGTCGAGGTCCGCGGAGCGGGCCTCGCGCGCCCCGATCCGGCCGGCGATGTCGGCGAGCAGGTCGGCGGCCACCGGGCTGTCGACGACGACCGCCATGAGCGCCTCGCCACCGCGGGTCGTGCGGCTGACCTGCGCCCCGGCGATGTTGATCCCCGCCTCCCCCAGCGCCGCGCCGACGGTGCCGACGACGCCGGGCCGGTCGGTGTAGACGAAGAACAGCAGGTGGCCGGACAGGTCGAGGTCCATGTCGAAGCCGTCGACCTCGACCAGCTTGGGCACCTGGTTCTTGCCGAACAGCGTGCCGGAGACGCAGATCTCGCGGCCGTCGGCCATCGCGCCGCGCACCCGGACGAGGTTGCGGTAGTCGGGGCTGTCGAGGTCGCTGGTGAGGGTCACGTCGAGGCCGCGCTGCTGGGCCAGGAGCGGCGCGTTGACGTAGGTGACCTGCTCCTCGACGACGTCGGCGAAGACGCCCTTGAGCACGGCCAGCTGCAGCACCGAGTCGTCGAACTCGGCGAGCTTGCCGCGCACCTCGACGGTGACCGACTGGGCCAGCCCGCCGGCGACCGCGGTGAAGACCGTGCCCAGCCGCTCGGCCAGCGGCAGGCCGGGCCGCACGTCCTCGGCGACGACGCCCCCGGCCTGGACGTTGACCGCGTCCGGCACGAACTCGCCCTGCAGCGCCAGCCGCACCGAGTGCGCGACGGCGGTGCCGGCCTTGTCCTGCGCCTCCGTCGTCGAGGCGCCCAGGTGCGGGGTGACGACCGTGTTGGGCAGCTCGAACAGCGGGCTGTCGGTGGTGGGCTCGGTCGCGAAGACGTCGATGCCCGCGGCGCGGACCCGGCCCGAGCGCAGCGCGTCGGCGAGCGCCGCCTCGTCGACCAGCCCGCCGCGGGCGGCGTTGACGACGATCACCCCGCGCTTGGTGGTGGCCAGCTGCTCGGCGCCGATCAGCCCGACGGTCTCCGGCGTCCTCGGCAGGTGGACGGTGATGAAGTCGGCCTCGCGGAGCAGCTCCTCCAGCGACACCATCCGCACGCCGAGCTGCGCCGCCCGGCCGGGCTGGATGTAGGGGTCGTAGGCGATGAGCGTGGTGCCGAAGGCGGCCAGCCGCTGGGCGACCAGCTGGCCGATCCGGCCCAGCCCGACGACGCCGACCACCTTGTCGGTGACCTCGACGCCCATGAACCTCGACCGCGCCCACCGGCCCTCGCGCAGCGACGCGTCGGCCGCGGGGATCTGTCGGGCGGCGGCCAGGAGCAGCGCGACGGCGTGCTCGGCGGCGCTGACGATGTTCGACGTCGGGGCGTTGACCACCATGACGCCGCGCTCGGTGGCGGCGGCGACGTCGA
This sequence comes from Geodermatophilus sp. SYSU D01180, assembly GCF_054050415.1. Taxonomy (NCBI): domain Bacteria; kingdom Bacillati; phylum Actinomycetota; class Actinomycetes; order Geodermatophilales; family Geodermatophilaceae; genus Geodermatophilus; species Geodermatophilus sp. SYSU D01180. Next base: position 69,664 of record NZ_JBJGZH010000004.1, read on the forward strand.
CGTTGTCCAGGCCGATGCCGGCGCGGGCGACCACCTTGAGGTCCGGTGCGGCGGCGAGGGCCTCCGCGTCGATCCGTGTGGCGCTGCGGATCATGACCGCGGCCGCGTCGGCCAGCGCCGGCAGCAGGGCGGACCGGTCGGCGCCGTCGACGTGGCGGATCTCGACGTCGTCGCCGAGCACCTCCAGCACGCTCGGGGCCAGTTCCTCGGTGATCAGGACGACGGGCGCGCTCGCGGTCACGGGTCCACAGCCTAGGGACGCGGGTGACCGGGCGGGGTCGCGCGTCGCGGTCCCCGTGATCACCGGGCGGTGACGGTACGCACCAGCCGCCCCGACACCCCCGCCCCGGAGGGAGGGCCGCTTGCCCTGCCGGGTGGCCCCCCGCACGCTGGGGCGCGACGCGCCGGGACGAGCCGGCGCCTCCGGAGGAGACCATGACCGACTTCAGCAAGGACAGCGGCGGGGCCTCGGCCTCCGGCCAGGGTCAGCCCCAGGACCCGTCGTACGGCCAGCAGTACGGCCAGCAGGGCCAGGGGCAGGGCCAGCAGGGCTACGGCCAGCAGTACGGCCAGGGGGGCTACGGGCAGCAGCAGGGCCACGGCCAGCAGGGGTACGGCCAGACCCAGCCGTACGGGCAGCAGGGGTACGGCCAGCAGGGCTACGGGCAGGCCCAGCCCTACGGCCAGCAGTACGGCCAGTACGGGCAGCCGGGTCCCTACGGCCAGCAGTACGGGCAGTACGGGCAGGGCGGGGTCCCGGCCAAGCCGGGCGGCGTCGTGACCGCGGCCGTGCTGGGCTTCGTGCTGGGCGCGATCGGCGTCCTGATCAGCCTGCTGCTGGTCTTCGCGGGCGCCGTGGCCAGCAGCGCCGGCGACGAGCTGGACAGCGAGATCCCCGGCTTCGGGTCGGTCGCCGGCACGGTCGGCGGCGTGATCCTGGTGTTCGGCCTCATCGCGCTGGTGTGGACCGTCGTCACGATCTGGGGCTCGGTGTGGGCGCTGACCGGGCGCAGCCGCGTGATGCTCCTGGTCGGCGGCTCGATCGCGCTGGCCTTCACCCTGTTCGGCCTGATCGGCAACCTCGCCGACGCCGACACCGCCGGAGCCGGCGGGATCGTCACCAGCCTGCTGTTCTTCCTGGCCGCGCTGGCGATCGTCGTGCTGCTGTCCCTGAAGCCCGCCGCGGCCTTCTTCGCGGCACACCGCGCCCGCCGCGGTCGTTGAGTCCGTCCGTGGGGGGACGCCGCGTCGGCGGACCCCCACGGATGCCAGCGAGCCCCTACACTCCGCCGCCGACCGCCGACAGGGCGGAGCCACCTCCAGGAGGAACCCGAGCATGACCAACCCCAGCTTCGACAAGAACACGCCGCCGGGGGGGCAGCCCGGGTACGGCGCGCCCGGCGCGCAGCCCTACGGCCAGCAGCCCTACGGCGCCCAGCCGTACGGCCAGCAGGCGCCCGGCAACCCGGCCCCCTACGGCGGCGGCTTCGGCGGCCCCTCCCCCTACGGCGGCGCCCCGGCCGGGCAGCGTCCCGGGCAGGTCACCGCGGCTGCGGTGATCGGCGTCGTCATCGGCGGCCTGGGCTCGCTGTTCGGCCTGATCGCCATCCTGGGGATCGGCCTGCTGTTCGCGCTCAGCCCGCTGCTCGGGATCGTCACCCTGCTGGCGGTCGCCACGGCCGTCGTCGTCCTGGTCGGCGGCATCCAGGTGCTCACCGGCAAGTCGCCGCGGCTGCTGCTCCTCGGCAGCTACGCCTCGATCGGCATCCAGCTGCTGACGCTGGTCATCTCGCTGGCCGTCGGCGGCGGGTTCGAGTTCTCGGCGCTGCTCGGCTTCGTGCTGCCGGGCCTGATCGTCTTCTTCCTCCAGCAGCCGCAGTCCAGGCAGTACTTCGCCTCGCGGGGCCTGGCCTACTGACCTCCCCGCACACGCGAACGGCCCCCGCTGCCGGCAGGCAGCGGGGGCCGTTCGCGTTGCCGGACGCTACGAGCGGGCGGCGGTGCCGGTGTAGTCGTCGGAGGCCGACACCCAGCTCATCAGGCCGCGCAGCTTGCGGCCGGTCTCCTCGATCGGGTGCGCCTCGGCCTCGGCGCGGCGGCGCTTGAAGTCCGGCGCCCCGGCGTCCTGGTCGGCGATGAAGGCCGCGGCCCACGAGCCGTCCTTGATCGCGGCGAGGACCTCCTTCATCGACTCCTTGACGCGGGCGTCGATGACCTTCGGGCCGGAGGTGTAGTCGCCGTACTCGGCGGTGTCGGACACCGACCAGCGCTGCTTGGCGATGCCGCCCTCGTACATGAGGTCGACGATCAGCTTCAACTCGTGCAGGCACTCGAAGTAGGCGACCTCGGGCTGGTAACCGGCCTCGGTGAGGGTCTCGAACCCGGCGGTGATCAGCGCGCTGGCGCCGCCGCAGAGGACGGCCTGCTCGCCGAACAGGTCGGTCTCGGTCTCCTCGGCGAAGGTGGTCCTGATGACGCCGGCGCGGGCGCCGCCGATGGCCTTGGCGTAGGACAGCGCGAGCTGGAGGGCCTGCCCGCTCGCGTCCTGCTCGACGGCGACCAGGCAGGGCACGCCCTTGCCGTTCTCGAACTCGCGGCGGACGAGGTGGCCCGGGCCCTTGGGGGCGACCATCGCGACGTCGACGCCGGCCGGGGGCTTGATGTAGCCGAAGCGGATGTTGAAGCCGTGGCCGAAGAACAGCGCGTCGCCGTCCTGCAGGTTGGGCTCGATCGACTCGCTGTACAGCGTCCGCTGCACGTGGTCCGGCGCCAGGATCATGACCAGGTCGGCCTCGGCGGCGGCCTCGGCCGGCGTGACGACCCGCAGGCCCTCGGCCTCGGCCTTGGCCCGGCTCTTGCTGCCCTCGGGCAGCCCGACGCGGACGTCCACCCCGGAGTCGCGCAGCGACAGGGCGTGCGCGTGGCCCTGGCTGCCGTAGCCGATGACGGCGACCGTGCGCCCCTGGATGATCGACAGGTCGGCGTCGTCGTCGTAGAAGATCTCGGCCATGCGGTGCGTGCTCCTTCGGTTGTTCTCGTGCGGGGGTGCGGGGACTGGGCGCCGCGGGGACCGGGCGCTGCGGGGCTAGGCGCTGCGGTCGACCGGGCGCAAGGTACCGGCGCCGCTCATCGAGCGCGGACCCCGGCCGAGGGCCACGGTGCCCGACTGCGCCATCTCCTTGATCCCGAGCGGGGCGAGGACGGCGAGCAGGGCCTGCAGCTTGTCCGGGGTGCCGGTGGCCTCGAGGGTCACGGTGTCGGTGTTGACGTCGACGACGCGGGCGCGGAACAGCTCGGCGGTCTGCAGCACCGTGGTGCGCTCGGCCATCGGCGCGCGCACCTTGACCAGCAGGAGCTCGCGCTGGACCGCGGCGCCGCCGTCGAGCTCGACGATCTTGATGACCTCGACGAGCTTGTTGAGCTGCTTGGTCACCTGCTCCAGCGGCGCGGACTCGGCGTCGACGACGATCGTCATCCGCGACAGGTCGGGGTTCTCGGTGGGCCCGACGGCCAGCGACTCGATGTTGAACGCGCGCCGGCTGAACAGCGCCGAGACGCGGGCCAGCACACCGGCCTTGTTCTCGACCAGGACCGACAGGGTGTGGCGGGTCATCTGAGGGGAACCTGCTTCCGATTCGTCGTTCGGCCCGGTTCCAGGGGCCCGCCGCGAGCGTGCGAGCGGCGGGGAGGAACGGGGTCCTTCATCAGACCTGGTCGTCGCCGAAGACCGGGCGCAGGCCGCGCGCGGCGAGGATGTCGTCGTTGCTGGCGCCCGCGGCGACCATCGGCCACACCTGGGCGTCGTGGCCGACGACGAAGTCGATGACCACCGGCGCGTCGTCGATCGCCATGGCCTTCTGGATCACGGCGTCGACGTCGTCCTTGCTCTCGCAGCGCAGCCCGACGCAGCCCATCGCCTCGGCCAGCATCACGAAGTCGGGGATGCGCACCGGCTTGGGCCGGCCCTCGTCGTCCACCGGGTGCAGCTTGGTGTTGGAGTAGCGGCCCTCGTAGAAGAGGGTCTGCCACTGCCGGACCATGCCGAGGTTGCCGTTGTTGATGATCGCGATCTTGACCGGGATGCCCTCGATGGCGCAGGTGGCCAGCTCCTGGTTGGTCATCTGGAAGCAGCCGTCGCCGTCGATCGCCCAGACCGTGGTCCCGGGGCGGCCGTACTTGGCGCCCATGGCCGCGGGGACGGCGTAGCCCATCGTCCCGGCGCCGCCGCTGTTGAGCCACGTGCCGGGCTTCTCGTACCGGATGAACTGCGCGGCCCACATCTGGTGCTGACCGACGCCGGAGGCGTAGATCGCGTCCGGGCCGGCGATCGCGCCGAGCCGCTCGATGACGTACTGCGGCGACAGCGAGCCGTCCTCGGGCCAGTCGTAGCCCAGCGGGTAGCGGGCCCGCCAGTCGTCGAGCTGGGCCCACCAGGCGGCGAGGTCGGGCGTGCGGCCGGCGGCGTGCTCGGCGCGCAGCGCGGTCACGAGCTCCGCGATCGTCTCCTTCGCGTCGCCGACGATCGGCACGTCGGCCCGGCGGTTCTTGCCGATCTCGGCCGGGTCGATGTCGGCGTGGACCACCAGCGCGCCGGGCGCGAAGGAGGACAGCTGGCCGGTCACCCGGTCGTCGAAGCGGGCGCCGAGCGCGACGAGGACGTCGGCCTTCTGCAGCGCGGTGACCGCGGCGACGGTGCCGTGCATGCCGGGCATGCCCAGGTGCTGCGGCGAGCTGTCGGGGAACGCGCCGCGGGCCATGAGGGTGGTGACGACCGGCGCCCCGGTGAGCTCGGCGAGCTCGGCGAGCTCCTCGGTCGCGCGGGCCTTGAGCACCCCGCCGCCGACGTAGAGGACCGGCCGGCGGGCGCCGGCGATCAGCGCGGCGGCCTCGCGGACCTGCTTGCCGTGCGGGCGGGTGGTCGGCTTGTAGCCGGGCAGGTCCAGCCGCGGCGGCCAGGAGAAGTCGGTGGTCGCCTGCAGCACGTCCTTGGGGATGTCGACCAGGACCGGGCCGGGGCGGCCGGTGGCGGCGAGGTGGAAGGCCTCGGCGATCCGCTGCGGGATCTCCGCCGGGTCGGTGACCAGGAAGTTGTGCTTGGTGATCGGCATCGTGATGCCGCGGATGTCCGCCTCCTGGAAGGCGTCGGTCCCGATCGCCCCGCTGGGCACCTGGCCGGTGATCGCGACGATCGGCACCGAGTCCATGTAGGCGTCGGCCAGCGGGGTGACCAGGTTGGTCGCACCCGGGCCGGAGGTGGCCATGCAGACGCCGACCCGGCCGGTGGCCTGCGCGTACCCGGTGGCCGCGTGCCCGGCGCCCTGCTCGTGCCGGACGAGGACGTGCCGCACGCGCGAGTCGAACAGCGGGTCGTAGGCGGGCAGGATCGCGCCGCCCGGGATGCCGAAGACCACCTCGACGCCCGCGGCCTCGAGCGAGCGGACCAGGCTCTGCGCGCCGGTGATGCCGGTCGCGGGCTCGGCGGCGGACTCGGCGATCGAGCGGGCCGTCGTCTCGACACCGGCGAGGGCCGCGGCGGCCTCTCGGGTGGCGGACTCGCTCGGGGTGCTGGTCATGCGGGGCGTCTCCTGTGCCGGACGGGCGGGACGGGCGTGCGGTTCCGGGTGTCTGCTCGGTGTCGCCCGGGTGCGGGGAGGGTCCCGGCTGTCCGCCGGGCCGGCCCCGCCCCGGGCCTCGTGCCAACAAAAAACCCCTCGTGCCGTGGGCACAGAGGGGCGTAGCGCGTCGGTCGGGCGACCGGCGCGCTAGGCGACTACGAGGAGCAGGCGGGCGGAGGTCACGCGGACACTGTGCGCCTCGACCGCCGCGACGTCAACCAGGCTGTCCCACACAGTGGGATCGTGTCGTCCGTGTCATGGGACGGCGACGGGCACCGGGCCGGTCGGCAGGGCGGGATCGAAGGCGTCGACCAGCGCCGGCAGGGCGGCGCCGGGGACGGGCCGGCCGATCAGCCAGCCCTGCAGGAACCGGCAGCCGAGCGCGGTGAGGACCGCCATCTGCTCGGGGGTCTCCACGCCCTCGGCGACGACGTCCATGCCGAGCGTGCGGCCGAGGTCGACGACGCTGCCGACCAGGGCCGCGCCGCGCGGGTCGGTGTCGATGCCGGACACGAAGCCGCGGTCCATCTTCAGCACCTGCACGGGCAGCCGGGCGAGGTAGGCCAGCGACGAGTAGCCCTTGCCGAAGTCGTCGAGGGAGACGATGCAGCCCAGCGCCGACAGCTCGGCGAGCTCGGCGAGCAGCCGCTCGTCGTCGTCCATGAGGACGCTCTCGGTGACCTCGACCATCAGCAGGTGCGCGGGCAGGCCCGAGCGCTGCAGGGCGCGGGTGACGTCCTCGACCAGGCAGCGCGCCTGCAGGTGGCGCACGGAGATGTTGACGCCGAGCTTGAGGTCCCGGCCCTGTGCGACGAGGCGGGCGTGCTCGGTGGTCGCCGTCTGCAGCACCCACCGCTGCAGCGGCACGATCAGCCCGTCCTCCTCGGCCAGGCCGATGAACTCCTCCGGCGGCACCGGGCCGAGCACCGGGTGGTCCCAGCGCACCAGGGCCTCGACGCCCAGGACGCGGCGCTCCTCCACTCCGGCGACGGGCTGGTAGACCACCCGCAGCTGGCCCCGCTCGATGGCGGCGGGCAGGTCGCGGGCCAGCCGGCTGCGCCGAGCGGACTCCTCCACCAGCGCCTCCCCCGAGGCCCGGACGCCGTTCTTGCCCTGCGCCTTGACCGTGCGCAGCGCGAGGTCGGCCTCGCGGACGGTCGCCGAGGCGTCGGCGCCGGCCACCACCTCGGTGACGCCGACGCTCGCAGAGGTGCGCAACACCGGGCCGGCGCCCTCCGGGTCGCCCGGGGCGGCGTAGCGCTGGGTGCGGTCCAGCCGCGCGACCAGCCGCTCGGCCAGGGCCAGCGCCTCGTCAGGGCCGGCGTCGACGACGAGGGCGAACTCGTCGCCGCCGAGCCGGGCGACCAGGTCCCCGGCGCGGGCCTCGGCGCGCAGCGAGTCGGCCACCTCGCACAGCAGCCGGTCCCCCGCGTCGTGCCCGGCGACGTCGTTGACCGCCTTGAAGCCGTCGAGGTCGAGCAGCAGCACGCAGGAGCGCCGGCCGCGGGACACCTGGGTCAGGGCGCCGTCCAGGGCGGCCATGAAGCGGGCGCGGTTGGGCAGCCCGGTGAGCGAGTCGGTGTAGGCCAGGCGCTCGAGCTCGCGCTGCCCGGCGCGGCGCTCGGTGACGTCGCGCAGGTGCAGCACCAGCCCGTCGCCGGAACGGCGGCCCGCCGCGGGGGCGGCGCCGGTGACCTCGACGTCGCGCCACGTGCCGTCGGTGGCGCGCAGCCGGCCGGTGGCGGGCAGGCCGTCGGGCGTGCCGTCCCGGAGCGCGGCGGAGACGCGGTCGAGCAGGTCCCGGTCCCCCGGGTGCAGGAGGGCCAGCAGCACCTGGCCGCGCAGGTCCTCCTCCGCGACGCCGAGCCGCTCGGCGACCGGGCCGGTCGCGGAGGTGACGCGGCCGGAGCCGTCGAGGACCAGCGTGACGGCGTCGCCGCTGTGCACCAGCGCGCGGAACCAGCCCTCGGTCCGCTCGAGCCGGCGGGTGAGCGCCGCGGCGTCCAGGGCCCAGTAGAGCGTCCGCGCCGAGGTGAGCAGGAGGAGGACGACGGTCGCGGCGGCCTCGGCCGCGGGCAGCGGGCGGCCGGCGACGGCGCCGCCGGCGACCGCGAGCAGCGCGGCGGTGGCCGCGCCGTGGGCGAGGACGCCCCCGCGCAGGGGCAGCGCGCGGCGGCCGGCGCCGGTGTCGGCGTGCGCGCCGGCGTCGGCCCGGGCGGCGCACAGGCCGGCGGCGAGCATGGCCAGCCAGCCGAGCACGACGACCACGCCCCAGCCCGGGGCGGTGCCCGCCGAGGTGCGGCCCAGCGCGCCGGCGAGTGCGACCAGTGACATCGCGACGAAGGCGGCGAGCAGCCAGCCGGCGGCGCGGCGGCGGCCCTCGGGGACGGCGGTGAGGGTGACCAGGCCGATGCCGCACAGGAGCGCCCCGACCAGGGGGGAGCCGGCCGTGATCAGCCCGCTGCCCGGCCCGGTGGTCCGGGCGACGAGGTCGCCGAGCAGCACGCTGCCGAGCAGGGCGACGGCGACGGTGACGACCACGCCGTCGAGCAGCACCCGCGTGCCCAGCCGCCGGTGCGATCGCGGCGGCAGCAGCAGGAGCGCCACCGAGACGGCGACCGGGACGCCGAGCAGCGTCAGGAGGTCCTCGACGCCGCCGGTGGCGAGGTCGCGACCGGGTGCGGCGAGGGCCAGCGCCTGGCCGAGGGCGAGCAGCGCGCCGGCGGCGGACAGCGCCCGCCAGGGCCGGCCGGCGCGCCCGGGGAGCCGGGCGGCCCAGCGGGCGAGCACCGCGGCCGAGGCGGCGGACGCCGTCCCGAGCGCGGCGGGCACCAGCCAGTCGGGCGCACCGGTGAGCAGACCGGCGACGGCGGCGACGCCGAGGACTGCCAGCAGGACGTGGACCGCCGGGGCGGCGCGGTCAGCCACGGCGGCCGGCCCGGACGGTGGAGGGCTCGGCCGGCGCCGGGACCGGGTCGGCCGAGGACCCGACCAGCCCCGGCCACAGCAGGCCCGCGCCGTCGCGCAGCAGCGCCACGAGGTCGGCCAGCGGCAGCGGGCGGGACAGCAGGAAGCCCTGCGCCTGGTCGACGCCCAGGCCGCGGAGCACGCCGAGCTGGGCCGGCGTCTCGACGCCCTCGGCGACGACCTGCAGCCCCAGGGACCGGCCGACGGTCACGACCGCCTCGCACAGCGCGCGGCTCTGCCGGTCGCGGTCGACGCGGGAGACGAAGGACCGGTCGAGCTTGAGCACGTCGACCGGGAGCCGGGTGAGCAGGCCCAGCGACGACGAGCCGGTGCCGAAGTCGTCCAGGGCCACGTGCACGCCCATGAGCCGCAGCGCCTCGGCGTCGACGGCCACGGAGTCGCCCTCGGCCAGCACGGTCGACTCGGTGACCTCCAGGACCAGCCGCTCGGGCGCCAGGCCGGAGGCGGACAGCGCGCCGGCGACGTCGTCGACGAGGGTGCGCTCCGCCACGTGCGCGGCGGAGACGTTCATGCCGATCCGCAGGGGCCCGCCGTCGCCGGCCGGCAGCACGGCGGCGGCCGCGGTGATCTCCCGCAGCGCCCAGCGCTGCAGCTCGCCGACGACCCCGGCTCGCTCGGCGATCGGGACGAACTCCCGCGGCGGGACCTCCCCCAGTTCCGGGTGCCGCCAGCGCAGCAGCGCCTCGACGCCGGAGACCCGCTTGTCGGCCATCGACACCACCGGCTGGAACGCCAGCCACAGCTCCCCGCGGCCGGCGGCGCCGGGCAGGTCCGCGCGCAGCCGGTCGCGGCGGGCGGCGGCCGCGCCGAGCGCCGGTGTCCAGCAGGTGGCGCGCGCCGAGCGGGAGGCCCGGGCGGCCGCGACCGCGAGCTCGGCGCGGGCGCCGACCTCGGCGGCGCCGGTCCCCGGCTCGACGACGACCACGCCGACGGTGGCGGTGAGGTCGAAGACGCCGGCGGCGGTGGTCACCGGCTGCTCGAGCAGGGCCAGGCAGCGGTCGGCGAGCAGCGCGGCGGTGTCGTCGTCGCCCTCGGCCAGGACCGCGTAGGTGCCGCCGACCAGCCGGGCGACGACCTCGTCGCCGCGCACGGCGGCGCGCAGCCGCCGGCCCAGCTCGACGAGGACGGCGGCGACGGCGTCGCGGCCGGCGTGCTCGCGGACCTCGTCCAGGCCGGCGACCTCGACGAGCAGGACCGCGGACCCGGCGCGGGCGGTCGCGGGCTCCAGGGCTGCGTCCCAGCCGGCCCGGTTGGGCAGGCCGGTGAGCGCGTCGGTGAACGCCAGCTCCTCCAGCGCCCGCTCGCGGGCCTCCCGCTCGGTCACGTCGCGGCAGTGCAGCACCACCGAGGCGACCGCGGGGTCGCTGCGCAGGTCGGAGACGCTGGCCTCGAGGCAGCGCCGGGCGCCGCCCGCGTCGCGGACGTGCAGCGTCACCAGCCCGCCGGTGCCGGCGTCGGTGCCGGCGTCGAGGACCCGGCGCAGCGCGGCGGCGTCCGCGGGCTCCAGGGTCCCGGGCCGGCCGGCGGCGCCGGAGAGCACGTCGCGGCCGAGGAGCTGCTGCGGCGTGGCGCCGACGAGCGCGGCCATCGCCGGGGAGACCCAGCCGACGCGCAGCCGGGCGTCGAGGACGAGGACGGCGTCGCGGCCGGAGTGCAGCAGGTGGCGGAAGTAGGCCTCGTCGCGGCGCAGCCGGGCGCCGCGCTGGTGGTCCTCGCGGGCGGTGACCCAGCGGTGCGCGGCGGCCAGGCCCACGCAGGCCAGGGCCCCGGCGAGGGTGACCGCGGTCGGCCGGGTGCCCAGCGCCAGCGGAACGACGACGAGCGCCACCACGGCCACCAGCGCCAGGTGCGGCAGGACCGAGCGCAGCGGGTCGGCGCGGCCGTCGGCCGCGCGGCGCGGGACGTCCGGGCCGGTGCCGGGGTCGAGCAGGCGGGCGAGGACCAGCAGCGCCAGGCCGACGACGACGGCCACACGGGTGGCCGGGACGACCTCGTGCGCGCCGAGCAGCGTGGCGGAGGTGGCGGTGCCGCGCGCGGCGCACAGCAGGACGAGGCCGCCGAGCAGCACCGCGGCCATGCGCCGGCGGTGCGCCTCGACCGCCCCGAGGACGGTGAGGCCGGCGGCCATGGTGGCGGCCGCGGCCACGACCGCGGCGCCCAGGACGAGCTGCGCGCCCAGGGACAGCGCGGACCAGCTGTTTCCCGGGCCGACCAGCAGGAACTGCATGACGGCGAGCGCGGCGACGCCGAAGAGGGCGAGCTCGAGCGTCGTCCGCCGGCAGGTGCGCCGCAGGCTGGACCGCTCGACCATGCCGAGCAGGGCCACGACCACGAGGACGTAGCCGGGGACGGTGGGCAGCCAGCGCAGCACCACCGCGGACAGCACCGTCTCCGGCCGGGCCGCGGTGGCGAGGACCAGGCCGAGGACGGGGAACAGCGCCGCGGCGGCGAGCACCCGCCACGGCGGGGTGGAGGGGTCACCGGGCCGGCTCAGCGCCAGCAGCGCGAGCGCGGTGAGCACCCCGGCCAGGCCGGTGACGGCGTCGGAGACCGGGTCCAGCGCGGGCACGGCGACCGCCAGGGCGCACGCCGCTGCGGCCGGCACGGCACACGCCAGCAGCCACCTGATCCGCCTGTCCACACCGGGGGTGTCGGCAGCGGCGCTCCCCGGGACCAGTTCCCGGGGAGCGCCGTCACCCCATCGGGGGGACTAGCCGCAGATGGCGCCGTTGGCCGCGGAGCCGACCAGCTTGGCGTACTTGCCGAGGACGCCGGTGGTGTAGCGCGGGGGCAGCGGCGCCCAGTCCGCGCGGCGGCGGGCCAGCTCGTCGTCGTCCACCAGCAGGTCCAGCGTGCGGGTGGTGAGGTCCAGCCGGACCGGGTCGCCGTCGCGGACCAGCGCGATCGGGCCGCCCTCGGTGGCCTCCGGCGCGACGTGGCCGATGCACAGCCCGGTGGTGCCGCCGGAGAACCGGCCGTCGGTGAGCAGCAGGACGTCCTTGCCCAGGCCCGCGCCCTTGATCGCGCCGGTGACGGCGAGCATCTCGCGCATGCCCGGGCCGCCCTTGGGCCCCTCGTACCGGATGACGACGACGTCGCCGGCCTGCAGCGTGCCCTCGGTGACGGCGTCCATGGCGCCCTGCTCGCCGTCGAAGACCCGGGCGGTGCCCTCGAACACGTCGCGGTCGAAGCCGGCCGACTTCACCACGGCGCCCTCCGGCGCCAGCGAGCCGTGCAGGATCGTCAGGCCGCCGGTGCGGTGGATGGGCTGGGACATCGCGTGGATGATCGCGCCGTCGGGGTCCGGCGGGGCGATCTCGGCGAGGTTCTCGGCCATCGTCTTCCCGGTCACGGTGAGCGTGTCGCCGTGCAGCAGACCGGCGTCGAGCAGCGCGCGCAGCACGACCGGGACGCCGCCGATGCGGTCGACGTCGGTCATGACGTACCGGCCGAAGGGCTTGACGTCGGCCAGGTGCGGCGTGCGGTCGCCGATCCGGTTGAAGTCGTCGAGGGTGAGCTCGACCTGCGCCTCGTGCGCGATGGCCATGAGGTGCAGGACCGCGTTGGTGGAGCCTCCCAGCGCCATGACCACGGTGATCGCGTTCTCGAACGCCTGCCGGGTCATGATCTGCCGCGCGGTGATGCCCTTCCGCAGCAGGTTGACCACGGCCTCGCCGGAGGCGACGGCGAAGGCGTCGCGGCGGCTGTCGGGCGCCGGCGGGGCGGCGCTGCCGGGCAGGCTCATGCCCAGCGCCTCGGCGACGCTGGCCATCGTGTTGGCGGTGTACATGCCGCCGCAGGAGCCCATGCCGGGGCAGGCGGCCCGCTCGACGGCGGCCAGCTCGTCCTGGGTGATCAGCCCGCGGGCGCAGGCGCCGACGGCCTCGAAGACGTCGATGATCGTCAGGTCGTCGCGGTCGCCGAGCTTCCCGGGCAGCGTGGAGCCCGAGTAGAGGAAGACGCTGGCGAGGTCCAGCCGGGCGGCGGCCATGAGCATGCCGGGCAGGGACTTGTCGCAGCCGGCGAGCAGCACCGAGCCGTCGAGCCGCTCGGCGAACATGACCGTCTCCACCGAGTCCGCGATGACCTCCCGGCTGACCAGCGAGGCGCGCATGCCCTCGTGGCCCATGGAGATGCCGTCGGAGACCGAGATGGTGCCGAACTCCAGCGGGAAGCCGCCGGCGGCGTGCACGCCCTCCTTGGCCCGCTTGGCCAGCCGGTCCAGCGAGAGGTTGCACGGGGTGATCTCGTTCCACGACGAGGCCACGCCGATCTGCGGCTTGTCCCAGTCGTCGTCGCCCATGCCGACGGCGCGCAGCATCGCGCGGGCCGGGGCCCTGGTGATGCCGTCGGTCACCTCGCGGCTGCGCGGCTTGACGTCGGCGGTGGTGCGGGGGTCGTCCACGGTCGTCACGCCCGCGAGCGTAGGCGCGGTCCCGGGGCGCTCCCAGACGCCGTCGATACTGGTACCGACACCACCACCCGGGAGCCGCCGTGTCCGCCACCGCCCGCCGCGAGCTCGGCGAGTTCCTCCGCTCGCGCCGCTCCCAGGTCGACCCGCGCGACACCGGCCTGCCCGCCGGCGGCCCCCGGCGCACGCCGGGGCTGCGCCGCGAGGAGGTCGCGCTGCTGTCCGGGGTGAGCTCCACCTGGTACACGTGGCTGGAGCAGGGCCGCGACATCCGCCCGTCCCGGCAGGTGGTCGACGCGCTCGCCCGCACGCTGCGCATGACGCCGGCCGAGCACGGCTACGTGCTGCGGCTGACCGGCCACGGCGGCGCCGCGCCCGGCGACCCCGGGGGCGGGATGCCCGGGCACGTGCAGCGCCTGCTCGACGCGCTCGGCCCCTCCCCCGCCTACGCGATCACCGCCGACTGGTGGATCGCCGGGTGGAACCGCGCCTACCAGCGCTTCTACCCCGGGGTGGCCGCCGCCCCCGCGGACCGGCGCAACCTGCTGGAGCTGGTGTTCACCGACCCGGCGGTGCGGGCGCTGCTGGCGGACTGGGCCGGGGACAGCCGCCGCTTCCTCACCCAGTTCCGCGCCGAGGTGGGCCCGCGGCTGGCCGACCCGGCGGTCGTCGACCTCGTCGCCCGGCTCGAGGCGGCCAGCCCGGAGTTCCGTGCCGGGTGGGCCAGCCACGACGTCGACCGGTTCAGCTCCGCCGAGCGCCGCTTCGAGCACCCCGAGGTGGGCAGCCTGCTGCTCGAGCACCACCAGCTCACGCCGGCCGACGCCCCCGGGCTGCAGCTGGTCGTCTACACCGCGGCCGAGGGCAGCGAGTCGGCCGGGCGGCTGCGCGCGCTCGCGGGCTAGGCGGCAGGCGGCGCCGGGACGTCGAAGCGGCCGCCGGACCACCCGGCCAGCCGCGGCAGGTCGCGGGCGCGCAGGACCGGCAGCCGCACCTCCCCGCCGCCGGTGGTGACCAGCACCAGTCGGGCGTTGCGGCCGACGCGGATGCCGGCCAGGTCGTCCCAGGCCACGCGGCGCTGCCCGAGCAGCCCGCGCGTGGTGATCGCCTCCTCGTCGACGTCGACGCCCACTCGCAGCACCCAGACCGCCGCTAGCAGCGGCAGCAGCAGGACCAGCGCGGCCCACGGCGAGGCGGCGGCGAAGGGCAGCACGCAGACGGCGAGGAAGACGACGGGGAGCAGCGCGACCCGGCTCAGCCGCATGCGCGCGAGGGTTGTCACGTCCCCATGATCCCGCGTGGCCGGACCACGATCCCGAGGTCCGGCGTCAGTAGTCGCCGACGACGTCGGCCAGGGGCTCCCCGGCCAGAACCCGGCGCAGCTGCGCGAGGACGGCGGCCTCCGACCGCGCGGCCGTCTGCGGCACCGCCCCGCCCACGTGCGGGGTGAGCAGCAGTCCCGGCGCGGACCACAGCGGGTGCCCCTCGGGCAGCGGCTCGGGCTCGGTGACGTCGAGCGCGGCGCGCAGCCGGCCCGCGGTCAGCTCGGCCACCAGCGCGTCGGTGTCGACGACGACCCCGCGGGCGGCGTTGACCAGCAGCGCGCCGTCCTTCATCGCGGCGAGGAAGCCCGCGTCGACCAGGCCGGTGGTCTCCGGGGTGACCGGCACGACGAGGACGACGACGTCGGCGTCGGGCAGCAGCCGCGGCAGCTCGTCGGTGCCGTGGACGCCGTCGCGGGCGGTGCGCGCGACGTAGGTCAGCTCGACGTCGAAGCCGGACACCATCGCGCCGATCCGCCGGCCGATGTCCCCGGCGCCGACGACGAGCACCCGCGCCCCGACCAGCGAGGAGAACGTGCCCGGGCTCCACCGGCCGGCGTCCTGCGCGCGGACCAGCTCGGGCAGGCCGCGCTGGGCGGCCAGCGTCGCGGCCAGCACCCACTCGGCGGTCGAGGGCGTGTGCGCGCCGCGGGCGTTGCACAGCACGACGCCCTCGGGCAGCCGGCCGACGAACCGCTCGGCGCCGGCGCTGACCAGCTGGACCAGCCGCAGCCGTGGGAGCGCGGCGAGGAACGCCTCGTCGGGGCTCGCGCCGCCGCTGGGCGGCACCCACACCTGCGCCTGCGCGGCCTCCTGCGGCGGCGGGCCGTCGGCGGGGTCGGCGCGGAACGCGCGCACGCGCGGGGACAGCGCCTCCACCGCCGCGGCCATCGCCCGCGAGGGCACCAGGACGGTCAGGGTCTCGTCGGGGCCGACGACGTCGGTGCCGCGGATCTCGGGGGCCACGGCCCCCGACCCTAGGAGGCGCCGGCGGCGACCTCCGGGCCGGGAACCGCCTGCGGCGCGAGGCCCTGGGCGGTGGCGATGCGCGCGTCCTCGGGCCGGACGACCGACAGCTGGGTGGACTCCGGCGGCAGCACCGTCTGGAACAGCCAGTCGGCCGCGACCCGCACCCGGTTGGCCATCGCCGGCATCGCGTAGAGGTGGTAGCCGCGGGTGACGACCTTGGCCAGCGGCCCGGTCAGCGGCACGCCCAGCGGCCGGGCCACGGCGTCCCAGCCGCCGAGGTCGGCGACCAGGCCGAGGTCGCGGTGCCGGTACCGGCGGGGCCGGCCGACGCCGAGGCTGGCGGCGACGTTGCGGCCGAGGACGGCGCCCTGCCGCTGGGCGTGCTGCGCCGTCGGCGGGGTGTCCGGCAGCTCGCCGTCCTGCTCCCCGGCGGCGAGGTCGGGGACGGCGGCCGCGTCGCCCGCGGCCCACACGCCGGCCACGCCCGGGACGGCGAGGTCGGGATCGACGGCGAGCCGCCCCCGGCGCAGCGGCAGCCCCAGCCGGCCGACCAGCGGGTGCGCGACGACCCCGGCGCCCCACACCAGCGTGCGGGTGGGGATCGTCTCGCCGTCGGTGAGGACGACGGCGTCCTCGTCGGCGGAGACCACCGACGTGCGGAGCCGGACGTCGACGCCGCGGCGGGCGAGCACGTCCAGCGCGCGGCGGCCGAGCTCGGGGCCCAGCTCCGGCAGCACCGCGGGCGCGAGGTCGACCAGCACCCACCGCACCTCGGCGGCGCGGGTGCGGTCCCACCGGCCCTCGATCCGGCGCAGCCAGCGCTGGGTCTGGGCGACCACCTCGGTGCCGGTGTAGCCCGCACCGACGGCGACCACGGTGAGCCGCGCGGCGCGCTCCGCGCGGCCGGCCGGGGTGTCGGGCAGGGCGTCGGCGAGGTCGAGCTGCTCGAGCAGGTGGTCGCGGAGGAACACCGCCTCGACCAGCGTCTTGAGCGCCCGGCCGTGCTCGGGGACCCCGGGGACCGGCACCTGGCGGGTCACCGCGCCCGGCATGAGCAGGAGCCGGTCCCACGACATCGCCGTCGGCGTCCCGTGCGCGGGTCGCAGCGTGAGCGAGCGCGCGGCCAGGTCGACGTCCTCGACCCGGCCCAGCACCAGGCGCACCCGGGGCAGCAGCCGCCGCAGCGAGACCGCGATGTGCCGCGCCTCGACCACGCCGGTGGCCACCTCGGGCAGCAGCGGGCTGTAGAGCAGGTAGTCCGTCGGCGTGACCAGGACCAGGTCGGCGGCGTCCGGGGGGAGCAGCCGCTGCAGCCGGCGCAGGGCGGTGAGCCCGGCGAAGCCGCCGCCGACCGTGACCACCCGCGGCCGCCCGCCGCCGTCTCCCGCGATGCGCATGCCGGCCTCCGCTGCTCGCCCGGGTGAGGTCGGCAACCTACCGGGGACCGGCACCGCTCCGGGGCGCTGCGCGCGTGGCCGGACGGTGCCCGGCGTGCGGCTGCCGGCGGCGTTCCGCCCGTACTGTGGAGCGGGTGAGGCGGCAGCGGGGACGGCGCGGCGCCGCGGCGGGCTGCGCGGTCGCCCTGGCGCTCGTGCTCGCCGGGTGCGGCGAGGACGGCTACGAGCCGGCCGGGCCGTTCCGGCCGCTGCCCGAGGGGGCGCCGCCCGAGGTCGGGCCGCCCACCGAGTCCTCCCCCGCGCCCTCGCCCGGCGACCCGGCCGACCCCGGCTCGGGCACCACCGCCGGCGACCCGAACGTCGTCGCCACCGACCTGCTCGTGCCCACCGGGCTGGTCGTGCTGCCCGACGGCACCGCGGTCGTGGGCGAGCGCGAGACCGGCCGGCTGCTGCACGTCTTCCCCGACCGCTCGCCCGCGCAGGAGCTCATGGTCCTGCCGGGCGTGGACACCGGCGGCGACGGCGGGCTGCTGGGCCTGGCGCTGTCCCCCACGTTCGACGAGGACGGGCTGTTCTACGCCTACGTCTCGACGGCCACCGACAACCGCATCGTCCGCTTCCCGCTCGGCGGCACCCCGAACCCGGTGCTCACCGGCATCCCCCGCGGCGAGGTGCACAACGGCGGCGGGCTCGCGTTCGCCCCCGACGGCACGCTGTTCGTCGGCACCGGGGACACCGGCGACCCGGCGCTGGCGCAGGACCCGGCGTCGCTCGGCGGCAAGGTGCTGCACGTCGACGTGTTCGGCCAGCCCGCGACCGCCTCGGGCCCGGTCTACAGCCGCGGCTTCTCCGACGTCACGGCGGTCTGCCCGTCCGGCGACGAGGCGGGCACGCTCTACGCCGTCGACGAGTCCACCGCCGGGCCCGACGAGCTCAACGAGCTGGTCGAGGGCAGCGACCACGGCTGGCCGGCCGCGGGCCCCGGGACGATCGCGCCGCTGTTCGAGGTCGGCAACGCCGAGGGCGGCCTGGGCGGCTGCACCGCGGCGGGGACCACGGTGTTCCTCGGCGCCCTCGACGGGCAGCGGGTGCACGTCGTCCAGCTCGACGGCGACGGCGGGGTCAGCGAGGACCCGACCGAGCTCATCAGCGGGCGCTACGGCCGGCTGCGCACCGTCGTCCTCGACAGCGAGGGCGGGCTGTGGGTGACCACGTCCAACCGGGACGGCATCGGCGCCCCCGCCGAGGACGACGACAAGGTGCTGCGCATCCTGCCGCCGTCCTCGACCGGCTCCTCCCCCGTCTGAGGCCGCACCCCCGCGGACCTCCGCGGGGGGCTCCGGCCTCCGGCATCAGCCGCCGAGGACGCGCTCCTCGAGCATCCGCCGCACGGTCGGGGCGTCGGCCTGGCCGCGGGTGGCCTTCATGACCTGCCCGACCAGCGCGCCGAGCGCCTGGACCTTGCCCGAGCGCACCTTCTCCACGACGTCGGGGGCGCCGGCGATCGCGGCCTCGACGGCGGCGACGAGCTCGTCGGACTCCCCCATCACCGCCAGGCCGCGGGCCTCGACGACGGCGCGGGGGTCGCCCTCGCCGGCCAGGACGCCGTCGAGCGCCTGCCGGGCCAGCTTGTCGTTGATCGTGCCCTCGGTGACCAGCGTGGTCAGCTCGGCCACCTGGGCCGGGGTGACGGCGAGGTCGGCGAGCTCGACACCGGCGTCGTTGGCCCGGCGGGCGAGCTCGCCCAGCCACCACTTGCGGGCGTCGGCCGGCGTGGCGCCGGCGGCGACGGTCTGCTCGACCAGCCCGAGCGCCCCGGCGTTGACCAGCCAGGTCATCTCGGTGGCCGACAGGCCCCACTCCTCCTGCAGCCGGCGGCGGCGGGCGGCGGGCAGCTCGGGCAGCCCGGCGGCCAGCTTCTCCACCCACTCGGCGTCGGGCGCGAGCGGGACGAGGTCGGGCTCGGGGAAGTACCGGTAGTCGGTCGCCTCCTCCTTGCTGCGGCCCGGCGAGGTGCTGCCGGTGTCCTCGTGGAAGTGCCGGGTCTCCTGCAGCACCCGCCCGCCGGCGTCGAGGACGGCGGCCTGCCGGCGCATCTCGTAGCGCACCGCCCGCTCCACCGACCGCAGCGAGTTGACGTTCTTGGTCTCGGTGCGGGTGCCCCACTCCAGGCTGCCGATCGGCGCGAGCGAGGTGTTCACGTCGCAGCGCAGGCTGCCCTGCTCCATCCGCACGTCCGAGGCGCCGAGGGTCTGGATGATCTCGCGCAGCTCGGTGACGTAGGCGCGGGCGACCTCGGGGGCCTTGGCGCCGGCGCCGGCCACGGGGCGGGTGACGATCTCCACCAGCGGGATGCCGGCCCGGTTGAAGTCGACCAGCGAGTGGTCGGCGCCGTGGATGCGGCCGGTGGCGCCGCCGACGTGCAGGTTCTTGCCGGTGTCCTCCTCGAGGTGCACCCGCTCGATCTCCACGCGGTAGGTCTCGCCGTCCACCTCGACGTCGAGGTGCCCGGCGGTGCACAGCGGCTCGTCGTACTGGCTGGTCTGGAAGCCCTTCGGGATGTCCGGGTAGAAGTAGTTCTTCCGGGCGAAGCGCGACCAGGACGCGATCCGGCAGCCCAGCGCCAGGCCGATCCGGATGGTCGACTCGACGGCGGCGGCGTTGGCCACCGGCAGCGAGCCGGGCAGGCCGAGGCAGACCGGGCAGGTCTGGGTGTTGGGCTCGGCGCCGAACGTCGTCGAGCAGCCGCAGAACATCTTCGACTCGGTGCCCAGCTCGACGTGGGTCTCCAGGCCGATCACCGGCTCGTAGCGGGTGAGGACGTCGTCGAGGTCGACGAGAGACTCGGTCACGGGGTGGGCCCTCCCTTCGGGGTGGTGCTGCGGCCGGTGACCCAGGCACCGAGGCCGGTCAGCACGCCCAGGACGATGAAGACGGCGAAGACGGCCCGGCCGGTGGTCAGCCACAGCACCAGCCCGGCGAGGACGACGAACGCGGTCAGGCCCCAGGCGGCCTTGAGCGCGCCGTTCACGCGGCACGCTCCGGGAGCCGGTCGGCGAGCGGCGCGCCCTGGGCGGCCTCGACGGCGGCGGCGACGCGGTAGCAGCGGTCGTCGGACAGCGCCGGCGCCATCACCTGCAGGCCGACCGGCAGCCCCTCGGACAGCCCGCACGGCACCGAGATGGCCGGGACGCCGGCCAGGCTCGCGGGCAGCGTGCACAGGTCGGCGGCGTACATGGCCAGCGGGTCGTCGACGCGGGCGCCCAGCGGCCAGGCCACCGTCGGGCTGGTCGGGCTGACCAGCACGTCGACGCCGCCGTCGAAGGCGGCGGAGAAGTCGCGGGTGATCAGCGAGCGGACCTTCTGCGCCTGGCCGTAGTAGGCGTCGTAGTAGCCCGCCGACAGCGCGTAGGTGCCGAGGATGATCCGGCGCTTGACCTCGGCGCCGAAGCCCTGCTCGCGGGTGAGCGCCATGACCTCGTCGATGTCGCGGGTGCCGTCGTCGCCGACCCGGATGCCGAAGCGCATGCCCTCGAAGCGGGCCAGGTTCGACGACGCCTCGCTCGGCGCGATCAGGTAGTACGCCGGCAGGGCCAGCCCGAACGAGGGGCAGGACACCTCGCGCACCTCGGCGCCGGCCGCCTCCAGCAGGGCGACCGCCTCGGCGAAGCGCTCGAGCACGCCGGCGTCGTAGCCCTCGTGCGCGCCCTCGCCGCCCAGCTCCCGGACGACGCCGACCCGCAGGCCGGACAGGTCGCCGCCGGCGCCGCGGCGGGCGGCCTCGACGACGGTGGGCACCGGGGCGTCGATGCTCGTGGAGTCGCGCGGGTCGTGGCCGCCGATCGCCTCGTGCAGCAGGGCGGCGTCCATGACCGTGCGGGCCATCGGGCCGGCCTGGTCGAGGCTGGAGGAGAACGCGATCAGCCCGTAGCGCGACACGGAGCCGTAGGTGGGCTTGTGGCCGACCAGGCCGGTGACCGCCGCGGGCTGGCGGATCGAGCCGCCGGTGTCGGTGCCGAGCGCGAACGGGGCGAGCCGGCCGGCCACCGCGGCGCTGGAGCCACCCGACGAGCCGCCGGGGATGCGGTCGCGGTCCCACGGGTTGCGGGTGACCTGGTACGCGGAGTTCTCGGTGGACGAGCCCATCGCGAACTCGTCCATGTTGGTCTTGCCGAGCAGCACCGTGCCGGCCTCGTGCAGCCGGGTGGCGACGGTGGCCGAGTACGGCGGGCGCCAGCCCTCGAGGATCCGCGAGCCGCTGGTGGTGGGCACGCCCTCGGTGACGAAGACGTCCTTGAGCGCCACCGGGATGCCGGCGAGGCCCGTGCCGGCGGTGCCCGAGGCGTCGATCTCGCCGGCCCGCCGCAGCGCGGCCTCGGCGTCGACGTGCAGGTAGGCGCCGAGGTCGCCGTCCTCGGCGGCGATCCGGTCCAGGTGGGCGCGGGTGACCTCGACGGCGGAGGTCTCGCCGGCGGCGAGCGCGCTCTGCAGCGCGGTGACCGGCAGCCCGGTGAGGTCGCTCACTCCTCCTCCCCCAGGATGCGCGGCACGCGGAACCGGTCGTCCTCGGCGGCGGGCGCGCCGGCCAGGACGGCCTCGCGCGGCAGGCACGGGGTGGCGACGTCGTCGCGCAGCACGTTGGTCAGCGGGACGGCGTGGGTCATCGGGGCGACGTCCTCGACGTCGGCGCGCTGCACCTGGGCCACCGCGTCGAGGACCGCACCCAGCTGGCCGGCGAAGCGGTCGAGCTCCTCGTCGGTGACGGCCAGCCGGGCCAGTCGCGCGAGGTGCGCGATGTCCTGGCGGCCGAGGGCGGGCGACGCTCCGCGGTCGGGCGTGGTGGGGCTCATGCTGGGAGAGGACTCCTGTCGTCGGCGCCGGCCGGCGCCAGGGACGCAACCTGTTCACTGTACGTGGGGCGGGTGCGGCGCCGGTCCGGCCGGGCGCGGTGCTCGACCCGGGGCCGCGCATGCGGGAAGCTGCTCGGACCACGATCGACGGAGATCGGCTCACCTCGTCGCCTGCGGAGGCACCCGTGTCCTATCTCCTGCGGCTGGTCGTGCCCGACCGCCCCGGTCTGCTCGGTGCGGTGGCGACCGCCCTGGGCACGGCGGGCGTCGACATCGTCTCGGTGGACGTGCTGGAGCGCGGCGGGGGTGTCGCCGTCGACGACGTCGTGGTCGACCTCCCGCCCGGCCGGCTGCCGGACAGCCTGATCACCGCCGTGCAGTCGGTGCCCGGCGTGCAGGTGGAGACGCTGCGCCCCTTCGCCGGGCCGCTGGACACCCACCGCGAGCTCGACCTGCTCGAGGGGCTGGCGCGGGCGGCCGAGGGCACCGCGGTCAAGCTGCTGGCCGCCGAGCTGCCGCGGGTGTTCCACAGCGGCTGGGCCGCGGTGCTGCACGCCGACGGCGACGGCGGCTGCGAGGCGCTGGCCGCCTCCGACGCGGCGCCGGCGTTCGAGGGCATGCGGCCGCCGTGGCTGCCGCTGCCCTCGCCGCGGCTGCTGCCCAGCGAGGACGACTGGCTGCCCGAGCGCTGGCGGGAGATGGCCGTCGAGATGATGGCCGCGCCGTTCGGCGACCCGCGCACCGCCGTCGTCCTGGGGCGCTCGGGCGGGCCCGCCTACCGCCGGTCGGAGCTGCTGCGGCTGACCCACCTCACCGGGATCGCGGCGAGCGTCGCCCACCTGCCGCCGGCCTGACTCACTCCGCCGCCGGCTCGCTCCCGTCGCCGGTGGTCGCGACGGCGCGGGCGGCCTCGGGGCCCTCCTCGAGCAGCACGCGCAGGCCGTCGTCGTCGAGGATCGGCGCCTTGACCTGCACGGCCTTGTCGTACTTGCTGCCGGGGTCGGCGCCCACCACCACGAAGCCGGTCTTCTTCGACACCGAGCCGGTCACCTTGCCGCCGCGCGCCTGGATGGCGGCGATCGCCTGGTCGCGGCTGTGGTCCCGCAGCGAGCCGGTGACGACGACGGTGACGCCGGTCAGCGGCCCGGGCGGGGCGTCCTCGCCGGCGTCGGCCAGCTTCACGCCGGCCCGGCGCCACTTCTCCACGACCTCGCGGTGCCAGTCGACGGCGAACCAGTCGCGCACCGAGCGGGCGATGGTGG
The DNA here is from genome assembly GCF_054050415.1 of Geodermatophilus sp. SYSU D01180. Lineage (NCBI taxonomy): Bacteria > Bacillati > Actinomycetota > Actinomycetes > Geodermatophilales > Geodermatophilaceae > Geodermatophilus > Geodermatophilus sp. SYSU D01180. The sequence continues at coordinate 92,478 of NZ_JBJGZH010000004.1, forward strand.
GGCCCACGCCGTCGGCGGCGGCGAGCTCCTCCTCCGACGCCTCGGCGATCCGGTCCAGCGAGCGGAAGTCGCGGGCCAGCGCCTGCGCGGCGGTCGGGCCGACGTGCCGGATCGACAGCCCGACCAGCACCCGCCACAGCGGGACGTCCTTGCGCGACTGCAGGTTGGCCAGCAGCCGCTGCCCGTTGGCCGAGAGGTTGCCGTCCTTCCTCGTGAAGAAGGACGTGCGGCAGAGCTTCTCCTCGGTCAGGTCGAAGACGTCGCCCTCGTCCTCGAGCAGATGCTCGGCCAGCAGCGCGATCGCGGCCTCGTAGCCGAGCACCTCGATGTCGAAGGCCCCGCGCCCGGCGACGTGGAACACCCGCTCCCGCAGCTGCGCGGGGCAGGACCGCGCGTTGGGGCAGCGGATGTCGGCGTCGCCCTCCTTCTCGTGCCGCAGCTCGGTGCCGCACTCGGGGCAGTGCGTCGGCATGACGAACTCGGTCTCGTCGCCGGTGCGCGCGGCGACCACCGGCCCGAGGACCTCGGGGATGACGTCGCCGGCCTTGCGGATGACGACCGTGTCGCCGATGAGCACGCCCTTGCGCTTGACCTCGCTGGCGTTATGCAGCGTGGCCAGCTGCACGGTGGAGCCCGCGACCTTGACCGGCTCCATGTAGGCGAACGGCGTGACGCGGCCGGTGCGCCCGACGTTGACCCGGATGTCGAGGAGCTTGGTGGTGGCCTCCTCCGGCGGGTACTTGAACGCGATCGCCCAGCGCGGCGCGCGCGACGTCGAGCCGAGCCGCCGCTGGAGCGCGACCTGGTCGACCTTGACGACGACGCCGTCGATCTCGTGCTCCACCGAGTGCCGCTGCTCGCGGTAGCGCTCGACGTAGGCCCACACCGCCTCGAGGTCGTCGACCACCGCGAACCGGTCGCTCACCGGCAGGCCGAGCGCGCGCAGCCGCTCGTAGGCCTCCGACTGCCGCTCCGGCTCGAAGCCGCGCCGCGCGCCGAGGCCGTGCACCACCAGCCGCAGCGGCCGGGAGGCGGTGACCCGCGGGTCCTTCTGCCGCAGCGAGCCCGCCGCGGCGTTGCGCGGGTTGGCGAACGGCGGCTTGCCCTGCTCGACCATGCCGGCGTTGACGTCGGCGAAGGCGGCCGTCGGGAAGTAGATCTCGCCGCGGACCTCGAGCAGCGCGGGGACGTCGTCGCCGGTGAGCTGCTGCGGGACGTCGGCCATCGTGCGCACGTTGGGGGTGACGTCCTCCCCCGTCGTCCCGTCGCCGCGGGTGGCCGCGCGGACCAGCCGGCCGTCCTCGTAGACCAGGGCGACCGCGACGCCGTCCACCTTGAGCTCGCACAGCCAGCGCACGCCCGCCCCGGCGTCGCGGGTGACCCGGCCGGCCCAGGCCGCCAGCTCGTCGCCGTCGAAGACGTTGTCCAGGCTCTGCATGCGCTCGAGGTGCTGGACCGGGGCGAAGGTGGCGGTGAACCCGCCGTTGACCTTCTGGCTCGGGGAGTCCGGCGTGACCAGCGCCGGGTGGTCGGCCTCGATGGCCTTGAGCTGGGCCATGAGCTCGTCGTACTGGCCGTCGCTGACGAGCGGCTCGTCGCGCACGTAGTACGCGAAGGCGTAGCGGTCGAGTTCCTCGGACAGGTCGCGGTGGCGCGTGCGCGCGTCGTCGGGGACCTCGGTGAGGTCCTCCCGGTCGGCGACCGCGGCGACCTGCGGGGTGTCCAGCTCGGCGTCCGTGCTCACGCGGGCACGGTATCCGCCGGGGGTGACTCCGACGCCGGTCTGCCCGATCGGGTGTCGGTCACTCCGGCAGCAGGTACCGCGCGGCCTCCCGGACGTGGGTCATGACCGCCCGCGCGTACGCGGGGCTGGCGCCGGCCAGCCCGCAGGCCGGGGTGAGGGTGACCGCCTCGTGCAGCGACTCGGCCGGGAAGCCGAGCTCGCGCCACCAGGCGCGCAGCCGCGAGGCGGTGGCCTTCGGCGCGGGCAGCGGCGCGTCGGTCCCGGGGACGACGCCGGGCAGCAGGTGGGTGCCGGCCTCGACGGCGGCGCCGACGGCGTCGAGGTCCTGGACCAGCCCGAGGTCGAACGACAGCCCGGCCGCGCCCGCGGCGCGCAGCAGGTCCAGCGGCGCCCGGTTGGCGCAGCAGTGCACGACCACCGGGCCGGGCAGCGCGGCCACGACGGCGGCGAGCTCCGCCTCGACGTCGGGCGCGGCGACGGCGGGCAGCCGGCCGAAGCCGCTCGCCGTCGGCAGCGCGCCCTGCAGGACCGCCGGCAGCGAGGGCTCGTCGAGCTGGACCACGACCCGGGCGCCGGGCACGCGCGCGGTCACGGCCGCGACGTGCGCGGCGATGCCCTCGGCCAGCGACTGCCCGAGGTCGCGCCGGGCGCCGGCGTCGACGACGGCCCGCTCGCCGCGCTCCCGCTCGAGACCGGCGGCCAGAGTCCACGGGCCGGTGGCCTGGACCTTGAACGGGCCGCGGTGGTCGCCGGCGACGTCGTGCAGGGCGTCGAGGTCGCGGGCGAGGAACTCCTGGGCGCGGCGCAGGTCCGTGCCGGGGCGCGGCACGAGGCGCCAGCCGGCGGGGGTCAGGTCGACGGCGAGGTCGACGAGGAGGGCGGCGCTGCGGCCGAGCAGGTCGGCGCCCGCGCCGCGGGCGGGCAGCTCGGGCAGGTGCGGCAGGCCGGGCAGCTCGCCCAGGACGACCCGCAGGGCCTCGGCCGGGTCGGTGCCGGGCAGCGACCCGACGCCGGAGGCCGGCCCCCACGGTGCGGGAGCCGGCCTCGGGTCGGTGCTGGTCGGGTCGGGCTCGGTCGGGGTGGCCACGGCGGCGACGGTAGTACCGCCGCCGCCGTGACCGGCCGCGCCCGGGGATGCGTCGGTCAGACGGTCAGCAGGGCTTGCGGCCGCTGAGGTCGTCGTCGTACGTGTTGGCCGGGTCGAGCGACACGGCACGGTCCAGCGCCGGCGGGGTGACCGGGGTGGTCTGCGCCGCCACGTACGCGTTGAACGCGTCGACGTCGTTCGGCCCGGTGGCCACGGTGGCGCCGGCCGGACGGCCGCTGACGAAGGCGCCGAAGGAGTCACCACCGGCGATCAGGAAGGAGTTCGCCACGACCGTGTACGTGGCGTTCAGGTCCAGCGGCTGGCCGCCGATCCGGATCGACGCCGGGTCGACCCGGCTGCCGGCCGGCAGGCGCGGGTCGAAGGAGTACGTCAGTCCGGACACCGACAGCTGCAGGAAGCTCGGCGAACCGCTGCGGACCGCCCACTGCTGCTCGAGGACCTGCTCGATGCCGGCGCCGGTCAGCTGGACGGTGTTGACCGTGTTGCTGAACGGCTGGACGGCGAAGGTCTCGGCGTAGGTGATCGTCCCGCTCGGGTCGGCCGGGCCGGAGGAGGCGCAGTTGATGTCGGCTCGCAGACCACCCGGGTTCATGAACGCGACGTCGGCGCCGGCGATTGCCGCCCGCTGCGCGTCCGCCACCAGGTTGCCCAGCGCGGACTCGGAGTCCCGCACCGGTTGACCGGACCGGTAGGCGCGATCCAGGTCCGCCGTCTGCCGGCCGACCGGGACGTTGCCGGCCTCGGCCGCGCGCGCCTCCCAGTAACTGACGATCGACTGGACCGCCGGGTCCGGCGAGGTCTGGCGCACCGGCACGTTGGTTGCGGTCGCGGTCGACCGGATGACGTCACCGTCGCTGCCGACGCGGAACCGGATGTCGGTCAGCGCCTTGCCGTAGAACCCGGCCTGAGTGACCAGGCGGGGGTTGCCGGCCGGATCGGGCAGCACGCAGTCGTAGGGCACGTGGGTGTGCGCGCTGATGATGACGTCGACCGCCGGGGCGACGGCGGCGTTGATCGCACCGATCGGGGTGCCGGCCATGTTCCCGACGCAGCGGTCGTAGCCAGCGCCGGTGCCCTGGGTGCCGCCCTCGTGCACCATCACGACGATCGCCTGCACGCCCTGGGCCTGCAGCTCGCGGGCGTAGCGGTTGATCGCGGTCGCCTCGTCGCCGAACGTGAGGCCCTCGATGCCGGAGGCGTCGACGATGTTCGGGGTGTCGTCCGTGACGACACCGATCAAGCCGACGCGCTTGTTGCCGGTGGTCTGCACGACCTCGTACGGCGGGAGGATCGGCTTCCCCGTGGCCGTGTCGGTGACGTTCGCCGCGAGGTAGGGGAACTGGGCGCCCTCGAACGCGTGCTCGCCCGCACCGAAGCACCCGTCGACGCCTGGGACGATCCCCTCGCAGGCGCTGACGTCGTCGGAGAACCGGCCGTCGGTGGCGCCGGAGATGCGGTACAGCTCCTCCTGGCCGCGGTCGAACTCGTGATTGCCGACGGCGGAGAAGTCGAGGCCGAGGGCGTTGAGCACCTCGATGGTCGGCTCGTCCTTGAAGACGCTGGAGTTGAACGGGGACGCGCTGACGAGGTCACCGGCGCCGACGAAGAACGTGTTCCTCTCGGGGCCACCCCAGTCCTCGCGGACGTCGGCGAGGGTGGTCGCGATGTTGGCCGCACCACCGACCTTGTCGACGACGTTGTCCGCCGCCGTGGCGTAGTCCCCGTCGGGACCCGGCGAGGTGGTGAGCTCGCCGTCACCGCCGGACTGCGGGCTGATCCGGCCGTGGAAGTCGTTCATGGCGACCAGCTGGACGGGCAGGCCGCCGTTGCCGCTGCCGGGTGCCGCCTGGGCGGCGGCCGGGACGGCCAGCAGGCCGGCCGTGGTGGCGGCCGCGAGGGCGGTCGCCAGCGTGGAGCGCGTTGGGCGCAAGGAGTCCTCCGGAGGACATGCGGAGCAGGCCACCGGAGACGATGGCCCGGGCGGGGGTGGCGAGCCGAGCTGTGTAGCCGTGCTCAGGAAGTGGCTCGGACGACACGGTAGGTGACGGACGGTTCCGACACCAGGTCCCCCGGGTGACGATCAGGTGACCGGCGATCAGCCGCTGACGGTCCCCTGACCGAGCACCAGGTCGCCCCGCTCGGGATCGGGCGAGTAGAGGACGGCCGACTGCCCGGGCGCGACGCCGCGCTGCGCCTCGTCCAGCGCGATGACCAGGCCGCCGTCGGGACCGGCGGTCACCGTGCACGGGACGGCGGTGGCGTGCGCCCGCAGCTGCACCTCCGCGCGCAGCGGGAGCTCCGGCGCCGCCCCGGTCCACGTCGGCCGGCCGGTGCGCACCTCGGCGACGCCGGCGAGCTCGGCGGTCCCCACGGTCACGGTCCGGGTGACCGGCTCGATGGACAGCACGTAGCGGGGCCGCTGGTCGCCGACGGCGATGCCCAGCCCGCGCCGCTGCCCGACGGTGAACCCGTGCGTGCCCTCGTGCGTGCCGACGGTGGCGCCGGTGGCGGCGTCGACGACCGGCCCGGGCGCCGTCCCCAGCCGCCGGGTGAGGAAGCCGCGGGTGTCGCCGTCGGGGATGAAGCAGATGTCGTGCGAGTCGGGCTTGGTGGCGACGGCGAACCCGCGCTCGGCGGCGATCGCGCGCACCCGCTCCTTGGTCATCGAGCCCAGCGGGAACACCGCCCCCGCCAGCTGGCCGGGGGTGAGCACGCCGAGCACGTAGGACTGGTCCTTGGCCGCGTCCACCGAGCGGCGCAGCCGGCCGTCCGCCAGCCGCGCGTGGTGGCCGGTGACGACGGCGTCGAAGCCCAGCGCCAGCGCCCGGTCGAGCACCGCGGTGAACTTGATCTTCTCGTTGCACCGCAGGCACGGGTTGGGCGTGCGGCCGGCGGCGTACTCGGCGACGAAGTCCTCGACGACGTCCTCGGTGAAACGCTCGGCGAGGTCCCAGACGTAGAACGGGATGCCGAGCTCGTCGGCGACCCGCCGGGCGTCGTGGGCGTCCTCGACGCTGCAGCAGCCGCGGGCGCCGCTGCGCAGCGTCTGCCGGTCCGGCGAGAGCGCGAGGTGCACCCCGGTGACGTCGTGGCCGGCGTCGACCGCCAGCGCCGCGGCGACCGCGCTGTCCACTCCCCCGCTCATCGCGGCGAGCACGCGCACCGCCGTCACCTCCCCGCCCCGCGGGCGCGCTCGACCACGGGGGCGATCACGGCCAGCAGCGCGTCGACGTCGGCGCCGGTGCTCGGCGAGCCCAGGCTGAACCGCAGCGAGCTGCGCGCCCGGGCGGCGTCGGCGCCGACGGCGGTGAGCACGTGGCTGGGCCGGGCCACCCCGGCGCTGCACGCCGACCCGGTCGAGCACTCGATGCCGCGGGCGTCGAGCAGCATGAGCAGCGCGTCGCCCTCGGCTCCGGGGAAGGACAGGTGCGCGTTGCCGGGGAGCCGGCCCGGCCCGCCGGCGACGACGTCCTCCAGCGGGGCGCCGTTGAGCTCGACGTCGGGGACCTGCTCGAGCACCCCGGCCACCAGCCGGTCGCGCAGCGCGGCCAGCCGGGCGGCGCGCTCGGGCCGGGAGCCGGCGGCGGTGGTCACGGCGACGGCAAGACCGACGATGGCCGCCACGTCGAGGGTGCCCGAGCGGACGTCGCGCTCCTGCCCGCCGCCGTGCAGCAGCGGCATGCACTCGGCGTCGCGGCGCAGCAGCAGCACGCCGGCGCCCATCGGGCCGCCGAGCTTGTGGCCGGTCATGGTGAGCGCGTCGACGCCGCTGGCGGCGAAGTCCACCGGCACCTGCCCGACGGCCTGCACCGCGTCGGTATGCAGCGGCACCCCCGCCGCGTGCGCCACCTGCGCCAGCGCGGCGACGTCGCTGACCGTGCCGATCTCGTTGTTGGCCCACATGACGCTGGCCATCGCGACGTCGGTGCCGTCGCCCAGCGCCTCGGCCAGCGCGTCCGGCGTCACCCGCCCGGTGGGCTCCAGGCGCAGCCAGGTGACCTCCGCGCCCTCGTGCTTGGCCAGCCACTCGGCGCTGTCGAGGACGGCGTGGTGCTCGGCGGGGCTCACCACGAGCCGCCGCCGGCGCGAGTCGGCCTCCCGCCGCGCCCAGTACAGGCCCTTCACCGCGAGGTTGTCGCTCTCGGTGCCACCGCCGGTGAACAGCACCTCCGACGGGCGGGCGCCCAGCGCCTCGGCCAGCCGCTCCCGGGACTGCTCGGCGGCCCGCCGCGCGGCCCGGCCGCTGGCGTGCAGCGAGGAGGCGTTGCCCACCCGGCCGAGCTGCTCGGTCATCGCGGCCAGGACCTCGGGGAGCACCGGCGTGGTCGCCGCGTGGTCGAGGTAGGTCACTCCGCCCAGGTTAGTCGCGCACGACGGACTCGCCCGGGTGACGCCGGTGACCCCGGAACGCCGACGGGCGCCGACCCCCGGAGGGGATCGGCGCCCGTCGGACGTGAGCGGGATCAGCCGCGGCGGGCCGCGATCTTCTCGGTGGCGGCCGGGACGACCTGGAACAGGTCGCCGACGACGCCGAAGTCGGCCAGCTCGAAGATCGGGGCCTCGGGGTCCTTGTTGACGGCCACGATGGTCTTCGAGGTCTGCATGCCGGCGCGGTGCTGGATCGCGCCGGAGATGCCGACGGCGATGTAGAGCTGCGGCGAGACGGTCTTGCCGGTCTGCCCGACCTGGAAGCTGTGCGGGTAGAAGCCGGAGTCGACCGCGGCGCGGGAGGCACCGACGGCGGCGCCGAGCGAGTCGGCCAGGGCCTCGATGATCGAGAAGTTCTCCGCGCTGGCCACACCGCGGCCACCGGAGACGACGATCGAGGCCTCGGTCAGCTCGGGCCGGTTGCTCTTCTGCTCCACGACCCGGTCGACCACGCGGGTCTGCTTCGCCTGGTCGGACAGGCTGACCTCGACCGGGACCTCCTCGCCGGCGGCGGGGGCGGGCTCGGGGGTGACCGAGTTGCCGCGCAGCGTGTAGACCGGCGTGCCGGTCGTCACCTTCGAGTGCACGATCTGCTGGCCGGCGAAGACCACCTGGGTGGCGGTGCCGTCGGCGGCGATCTCGCTGACGTCGGTCAGGAAGCCGCTGCCGGTCTTGAGCGCCAGCCGTGCGGCGATCTCCCGGCCCTCCGGGGAGGACGGGATGACGACGGCGGCCGGGGACGCCTGCTGCACCAGCTGGGCCAGCACCTCGGCCTTGGGGGCGACGAGGTACTCGTCGATCTCCGGGGACTCGGCGACGTAGACCTTCGCCGCGCCGTACTGGGCGAGCTGCTCGCGGGCGCCGGCGGCGACGCCGGGGCCGCCGGCGACGACCGCCGAGACCTCACCCAGCGCGCGTGCGGCGGTGAGTGCCTCGAGGGTGCCCTTGCGGACGGTGCCGTCGGCCGGGTTCAGCTCGACGAGGACCAGGACCTCTGCCATGGCTGTTCAGTCTCCTCTTCGCTTCGGATCCGGGCCGGGTCAGACGAGCTTCTGGCCGGCGAGGAAGCCCACGAGCTCCTCGGCGCCGTTGCCCTCGTCGGTGACCTTGACGCCCTCGCCCTTCGGCGGGCGGCCGGCGAAGTCGAGGACCTGGCTGGTGGCGGTGCCGAGGCCGACGGCCGAGGCGTCCACGCCCAGGTCGGCCAGGGACCGGCTCTCCACCGGCTTCTTCTTCGCGGCCATGATCCCCTTGAAGGAGGGGTAGCGCGGCTCGTTGATGGTGTCCCAGGTGGACACGATGGCCGGCAGCGGGGCCTCCAGGGCCCAGTAGCCGCCGTCGGTCTGCCGCTCCACCTTCACCGTCGAGCCCTCGACGGTGAGCTTGCGGGCGCCGGAGACCTGCGGGATGCCCAGCCGCTCGGACAGCAGCGCCGGCATGACGCCCATCTGGCCGTCGGTCGACGTGGCGCCCATGAGCACCAGGTCGTACTCGAGCTGCTGCAGCGCCGCGGCGAGGACCGCCGAGGTCTGGATGGCGCACGAGCCGTGGATGGCGTCGTCCTGCACGTGGACGGCCTTGTCCGCGCCCATCGAGAGGGCCTTGCGGATGGCGTCGGTGGCGCTGCCGGGGCCGACGGTCAGCACCGTGACCTCACCGCCCTGCGCCTCCTTGACCTGCAAGGCCTCCTCGATCGCGTACTCGTCGATCTCGTTGATGACGTTGTCCGCGGTGGCGCGGGCGACGGTGTTGTCCGACGGGTCCAGCGAGCGCTGGGTGCCCGAGTCGGGGACCTGCTTGACCAGAACGACGATGTTCATCGCCAGACCTACCTCCGCAGTCGGTCATGGGGGACGCGGGCCGCGGCCCGCCTGGCTCCGATAGTGGAGGTTACTGCGGGGTAACGGGGCGGCGGACCGGGGTGCCGGTGAGCCCGGTCACGCCGTCCAGCGGCCGGTGGCGGTGAACTCCTCGAGGACCGCCCGGTGGGGCTCGAGGTCCAGTCCGTGCTCGGCCACCCAGACGTCGGAGTGGTAGGTGTGCGCGTACCGCTCCCCGCCGTCGCAGAGCAGGGTGACCACGCTGCCGGTCCGCCCCTCGGCGACCATCTCCGCGACCAGCCGGAACGCGCCCCACAGGTTGGTGCCGGTCGAGCCGCCGGCCAGCCGCCCGGTCACCCGCTCCAGGTGCCGCACGGCGGCCAGCGACGCGGCGTCGGGGACGCGGATCATCCGGTCGACCACCGACGGCAGGAACGACGGCTCGACCCGTGGCCGGCCGATCCCCTCGATCCGCGAGGGCATCCCCGTCGTCCAGGCCGGCTCGTCCTCCACCCAGCCGGGGAAGAACGCCGAGTTCTCCGGGTCGACGACGGCCAGCCGGGTGGGGTGCCGCCGGTAGCGCAGGTACCGGCCGAAGGTCGCGCTGGTGCCGCCGGTGCCCGCCCCGACGACGACCCACTCCGGCACCGGGTGGCGCTCCAGAGCCATCTGCTCGAACACCGACTCGGCGATGGTGTTGTTGCCGCGCCAGTCGGTGGCCCGCTCGGCGTTGCTGAACTGGTCGAGGTAGTGCCCGCCGCACTCGGCGGCCAGACGGCGCGCCTCGTCGTAGACGTCGGGGGCGCGGTCGACGAAGTGGCAGCGCCCGCCGGCGAACTCGATGAGCGCGACCTTCTCCGGGCTGGTCGAGGCGGGCATGACCGCGACGAACGGCAGGCCCAGCATCCGGGCGAAGTAGGCCTCGCTGACCGCCGTCGACCCGCTGGAGGCCTCGACGACGGTGCTGCCCTCGGTGATCCAGCCCGAGCACAGCGCGTGCAGGAACAGCGAGCGGGCCAGCCGGTGCTTGAGGCTGCCGGTCGGGTGCGTCGACTCGTCCTTGAGATAGAGGTCGACGCCCCACTCCGGGGGCAGCGGGTAGACGAGCAGGTGGGTGTCGGCGCTGCGCACCGCGTCGGCCTCGACGACGGCGATCGCCCGCTCCACCCACGCCCGCCCGGCGGGGTCGGACCGGTCGACGTCGCTGACCTCGGGCTCCGGGCGCTGGCTCACCCGGCCATCCTCGTGCACCTCAGCCGGCGGCCGGGTCCTCCCCCGCGGGCTCGACCAGGGCGGGGCGCTGGGCCGGGGTGACGGTGACCGCCGTCCCGGGCGTGAGGCCCTGGCTCGCGGCGCTGGGGACGTCGGCCTGCACCTCGACGCCGTCGGGCAGCGCGACCGCCAGGCGGGTGGTGGCGCCGGAGAACGTGCGGGTGACCACCCGGCCCACCCCGCGCGGGTCCTCGACGACCTCCAGCGCCTCGGGCCGCACCAGCGCGAACGCCGGGCCGGACGGCGGAGCGGCGCCGAGCACCTCGCGGCGCACGCCGAGGAAGTCGACGTCGCCGTCGCCGAGGACGGCCGGGATGCGGTTCATCGTGCCGACGAAGCCCGCCACGAACGCCGTCGCCGGGCGCTCGTAAAGCTCGTCGGGCGTGGCCACCTGCTCCAGCCGGCCGGCCCGCATGACGCCGACCCGGTCGGCCACCGACAGCGCCTCGGACTGGTCGTGGGTGACGAACACCGTGGTGATGCCCAGCTCCAGCTGGATGCGGCGGATCTCCTCGCGCAACTGCACGCGCACCTGGGCGTCGAGCGCCGACAGCGGCTCGTCGAGCAGCAGCACCTGCGGCGCCACGGCCAGCGCGCGGGCCAGCGCCACCCGCTGCTGCTGGCCGCCGGAGAGCTGGTGCGGGTAGCGGCCGCCGCGGTCGGCCAGCCCGACCAGCTCCAGCAGCTCCGCGGCCCGGCCGGCCCGCTCGGCCCTGTCCCGGCGGCGCACCCGCAGGCCGTAGGCGACGTTCTCGGCCACCGTCATGTTCGGGAAGAGGCTGTAGGCCTGGAACACCATGCCGACGTCGCGCTTCGACGGCGGGATGCCGGTGACGTCGCGGCGGTCGAACCAGACGCGGCCGGCGTCGGGGACCTCGAAGCCGGCGATCGCGCGCAGCGCCGTCGTCTTGCCGCAGCCCGAGGGCCCCAGCAGGGCGAGGAACTCCCCGCCCGCGACGTCCAGGTCCAGCCCGTCGAGGGCGAGCAGCGAGCCGTAGCGGCGGGTCAGCCCCTCCAGGCGGACGCCGACGCCGGGTGCCTCCCGGAGGTCGGCGGGGGCGGCGGCGCGGACGGCGGTCATGCGGGGTCCTCCTCGCGGCGCCGGCGGTCCAGCGCGGAGATGAGCAGCAGCAGCACCCAGGTCAGCAGCAGCGAGAGCACCGAGACGGCGACCGACAGCCGCGGCTGCGAGCCGGAGATGCGCACGATCCAGGTGGGGAAGGTCTCGAAGCCGAGGATGGCGGCGACGGTGAACTCCCCCAGCACCAGCGCCAGGGTGAGGAAGGCGGCGTTGAGCACCGCGGTCCGCAGCACCGGCAGCACGACCGAGGTCATCACCCGCGGCCAGGAGGCGCCGAGCACCCGCGCGGCCTCGGTGAGCGTGCGCAGCTGGGCGCCGCGGACGCCGGCGTCCAGGGCCCGGTAGACGAACGGCAGCGCCAGGACGACGTAGACGAGCACGAGGATCCAGGGCAGCGCCGGCTCCTGGAGCGCGAAGAACGCCTCGGCGAGCGGGGTGCCGTAGAAGTGGTCCGGCGCCCAGGCCAGCACGCTGCGCACGCCGACCACCAGCGCGATCGGCGGCAGCAGCAGCGGCACGAGGGTGAGGAACTCGACCAGCGGGCGCAGCCGCGGCAGCCGCAGCTCCACGAGCACCACCGTGGGCACCATGAGCAGCAGCGCGACGAGGACGGTCAGCGCCCCGAGCAGCAGCGAGCGGCCGAAGGTCTCGGCGAACCCCTCGGCGGTGGGGATGCCCGTGTAGGCGTCGGCGGTGACCCCGTCGCGGCCCCGGACGGTGAACCACACCGAGGCGCCCAGCGGCACGAGGAAGTACAGGCCGAGGACGGCGAACACCGCCCACCGCCACCGCCCCCGTCCGCGCTGGACGGACCGGACCGGGGTCTCCGGCTCCACCCCGCCGGCGCCCGTCACCGCCGCGGTGGAGACGCCGGCCGTCGTCGCGCTCACGCCAGCCACCGCGACGTGCGCCGCTGCACCCAGGTGTAGAAGACCATCACCAGCCCGACGAGGACGACCATCCCCAGGGCCAGCGCCTTGCCGAGGTTCTCCGCGCCGACGACGACGTTGCTCGACAGCGAGTCGGCGATCTGCAGCGTCACCAGCGGCAGGCTCGAGCCGACCAGCGCCTTGGCGGTGGCGTAGGCGGCGAACGCGGAGGCGAACAGCAGCATCGTGGCGCCGAGCACCGGCGGGGCGAGGACGGGCCCGCCGACGTGCCGCCAGTACTGCCAGCGGCTGGCGCCGAGGACGTCGGAGGCCTCCCGCCACTGCGGCCGCAGCGCCTCGACCGCGGGGACGATGGTCAGCACCATCAGCGGCACGAGGAAGTACAGGTAGACCAGGGCGAGGCCGGTCATCGAGTACAGCGAGAAGCCGTCGAGGCCGAGGGTGTCGGTCAGCAGGGCGGTGACCACGCCGGAGGTGCCGATGGTGGCGATGAAGGCGAAGGCGAGCGGGATGCCGCCGAAGTTGGCCAGCACGCCCGAGGCGGTGAGCACCAGGCGGCGCAGCGTCCGGCCGCGGCGGGTGCCGACCACGGCGAAGGCCAGCGCCAGGCCGAGCACCGCGCCCAGCACGGCGGTGACCGCCGACAGCCGCAGGCTGCCGAGGTACGCACGGGCGTAGGCGCCGCCGGTGACCGTGCCGATGTTCGCCGTCGACCAGCTCTCCTCGAAGGTGACCGGGTCGGTGGCGCGGAACGCCTCCACGGCCAGCACGCCGACCGGCAGCAGCAGGAACACCGCGACGTAGAGCAGGAAGGGCAGGACGCCCAGGACGGGCAGCAGGCCACCGCGCCGGCGCCCCGTGCGGGGCGCCGGCGCGGCGGCGGCGGGTGCGGTGCTCAGCCGGACATCTCCTGGTTCCACCGGGTGGCGACCACCTGCTGGGCGGCGCTCTCCTGCTCCTGGGTCGGGAAGTCCGCGGTGCCCTCGACCGGCGGCAGGGCGGCCAGCGCCTCGGCGTCGGCGGTCCCGGCCTCCTCCATCACCGGCAGCCGGACCGGCCGGGCGCCGCCCCTCAGCCAGATGTTCTGGCCCTCGTCGCTGTAGAGGAACTCCTGCCACAGCCGCGCGGCGGCCGGGTGCGGGGCGTAGGCGCTGACGGCCTGGCTGTAGTAGCCGCCGAAGAGCCCGTCGGTGGGGACGTTCACCTGCCACTCGACGCCCTGCTCGGCGAACGTCGCTGTCTGCGCGGCGTTGAGGTAGTCCCAGTCGATCGCCAGCGGCGTCTCACCGCTCTGGACGGTGGCCGGGGTGATCTCGACCGGGTTCCAGTTGCCGGCCTCCTTGACCTGGGCGAAGAAGTCGATGCCCGGGCCGATGTCGTCGAGGCTGCCGCCGCTGGCCAGCGACGCCGCCCAGACGCCGGCGAAGGCCGCCGCGGCCTGGGTCGGGTTGCCGTTGAGCGCGACCTGGCCGGCGTACTGCGGGTCGAGCAGGTCCGCGAAGGTCGTCGGGCACTCGGCGATCACGCTGGCGTTGCAGCCGATGGAGACGTAGCCGCCGTAGTCGTTGTACCAGTGGCCCTCCGGGTCCTTCTGGTCCTCGGGGATGTCGTCCCAGGTCTCCACCTGGTAGGGCGCGAGCAGGTCCTGGGCCTGCGCCTGGCGGGCGAAGGCGGTGCCGAGGTCGAGCACGTCGGGCGCCCGGTCCTGGCCGCGCTGGCTCTCGACGGCGTTGAGCTCGTCCTGGCTGGAACCGGTCGGGTTGGCCTCGTTGACCTCGATGCCGTACTTCTCGCTGAAGGTGTCGAGCATCTCGCCGTAGTTGGCCCAGTCGCGGGGCAGCGCGATGACGTTGAGGGCGCCCTCCTCCTGCGCGGCCTCGATCAGCGCGTCCATGCCGCCGAGGTCCTCGGCCGAGCGGGCACTGGCCGCGTCCGAGCCGCCGCCACCCCCTCCCGAGCCGCCGTCGTCGCCGCCGCCGCAGGCGGTCAGCACGAGGGTCGCGGCCGCCAGGACGGTCGCGCTCCTCAGGGTGGGGGTGGATCGCACGGGGGTCCTCCTCGGGAGCTGTCGGACGGGCCCTGCCGGCAGGGCGGTGTGCCGTGCGGGGGGCCCGACGGATGGTGACAGAACCGGACCGTCCGGAGGGCCGGTTCCGGTGACGGTCCGGAGAACGTTCGGGGGACCGCGGGGGTCAGCGCCCGGTGAAGGTCGCCTTGCCGGGCCCGCTCTCGAGGAAGGAGCGCATCCCGGTCTTCTGGTCCTCGGTGTCGAACAGCTCCGCGAACAGCCGGCTCTCCAGCGCCAGGCCCTGCTCGATCGGCCCGTCGAGGCCCTCGTCGATCGCCTGCTTGGCCGCGGCCAGCGCCAGCGGCGGCCCGGCGGCGAACTTCCGCGCCATGGCGACGGCGGTGTCGTACACCTCGGCGTCCGGGACGACGGCGTCGGCCAGGCCCATCTCCAGCGCCTCCTCGGCGCCGACGTGCCGGCCGGTGAAGACGAGGTCCTTGGCCTTGGCCGGGCCGACCAGGCGGGCCAGCCGCTGGGTGCCGCCGGCGCCGGGGATGACGCCGAGCAGGATCTCGGGCTGGCCGACCTTCGCGCCGGCGCCCATGACCCGGAAGTCGGCGCAGAGCGCGAGCTCGTAGCCGCCGCCGAGGGCGTAGCCGGTGATGGCGGCGATGACCGGCTTGGGGATCCGGGCGACGGTGGTGAAGCTGTGGGTGAGCTCGCGGCCCCAGGCGACCATCGAGCTGCCGGTCAGCTGCGACATCGCCTTGATGTCGGCCCCGGCGGCGAACACCCGCTCCCCGCCGTACATCACGACGGCGCGCACGTCGGCGCGCTCGGTCGCCTCGATCGCCGCGGCGCGCACCTCGGTGTACAGCTGCTCGTCGATCGCGTTCATCTTGGGCCGGTCGAGGCGGATCGTGCCCACCCCGTCCTCCACCGACAGGGTCACGAACTCGGGCGCTGCCATGCACGGCCTCCAGCGAGGGGACGACGTCGTCGCCTGGACCCTAACCAGAGGACCGCAGGTCACCCCCGGCGACGGGCGGTGAAGCGGCCGTCGGAACGCTCGAGGGCCAGCGGCAGGCCGAACGTCTCCGACAGCAGCTCGGCGGTGATCACCTGCCCCAGCGGGCCCGCGGCGACCACCGCGCCCTGGCGCAGCAGCAGCGCGTGCGTGTACCCGGGCGGGATCTCCTCGACGTGGTGGGTGACCAGCACCTGCGCCGGGGCGTAGAGGTAGGTGGCGAGGTCCGACAGCCGGCTCACCAGGTCCTCGCGGCCGCCCAGGTCGAGGCCCGCGCCGGGCTCGTCGAGCAGCAGCAGCTCCGGGTCTGGCATCAGCGCGCGGGCGATCTGCACCCGCTTGCGCTCCCCCTCGCTGAGCGTGCCGAAGGGCCGGTGCGCGATCCGCTGCACGCCCCACTGCTGCATGAGCGTCGCGGCGCGGGTGAGGTCGTGGATGTCGTAGCGCTCTCGGGCGCGGCCGACGATCGCGTACCCGGCGGACAGGACGACGTCGCCGGTCCGCTCCCCCGACTCGATCCGCTGCGCCAGCGCCGCGCTGGTCAGGCCGATCCGCGGGCGCAGCTCGAACACGTCGACCGCGCCCATCGTCTCGCCGAGCAGCCGCACCTCGCCGCGCGTGGGGTGCATGTGCGCGCCGGCCAGCTGCAGCAGCGTCGTCTTGCCGGCGCCGTTGGGCCCGAGCACGACCCAGCGCTGCTCGGGCCGGACCGTCCAGTCCACCCCCCGCAGCAGGTGCGACTGCCCGCGGACGACGTCCACGCCGCGCATCTCGACGACCGGTTCTGCTCCGCCGACGGCGGCACTGCTCGACACGGCCCCATCCAACCAACCCGCCCGCCTGCACCCGGGGAGGTGGCGGTCTTGGCACGATCGCCGGGTGAGGACCACCAGCGAGGACGTCGAGGTCTGGCCGGGCTCCCCCGCCCCCCTGGGCGCGCACTGGGACGGCACCGGCACGAACTTCGCGCTGTGGTCGGCCGGCGCCACCGCCGTCGACCTGTGCCTGTTCGACGAGGGCGGCTTCGAGCACCGCCACCGGCTGCAGGAGACCACCCACCAGGTCTGGCACGGGCGGCTGCCCGGCGTCGGGCCCGGGCAGCGCTACGGCTACCGGGTGCACGGGCCGTGGGACCCCGGCGCCGGGCACCGGTGGAACCCGGAGAAGCTGCTGCTGGACCCCTACGCCCGCGCCGTCGACGGCGACCTGACGCTGCACCCGGCGCTGTTCGCCTACCGCGCCGACGGCCCCGACACCGGCCCGGCCGACCCGCGGGACTCCGCGCCGTACGTGCCGCACGGCGTCGTCGTCCACGACTCCTTCCCGTGGGACGGCGACCGGCGGCCGGCCACCTCGTGGTCGGACACCGTCGTCTACGAGGTGCACGTCAAGGGCGCGACCATGCGCCACCCGGGCGTGCCGCCGGCGCTGCGCGGCACCTACGCGGGGCTGGCGCACCCGGCGTTCGTCGAGCACCTGGTGTCCCTGGGCGTCACCACCGTCGAGCTGCTGCCGGTGCACCACTTCGTCAGCGAGCCGCACCTGCTGCGCCGCGGGCTGACCAACTACTGGGGCTACAACACCCTCGGCTACTTCGCCCCGCACGCCGCCTACAGCTCGGCCGGGTCCGGCGGGGCGCAGGTCACCGAGTTCAAGGCGATGGTGAAGGCGCTGCACGCGGCCGGCATCGAGGTGGTCCTCGACGTCGTCTACAACCACACCGCCGAGGGCGACCACACCGGGCCGTCGCTGTCGCTCAAGGGCATCGACAACGCCGGCTACTACCGGCTCAACGGCGAGAACCCGGCCCGCTACACCGACTACACCGGCTGTGGGAACACCCTCGACGTCCGCCGGCCGCAGGTGCTCGCGATGCTCATGGACTCCCTGCGGTACTGGGTCACCGAGATGCACGTGGACGGCTTCCGGTTCGACCTCGCCGCCGCGCTGGCCCGGTCCTTCCACGACGTCGACCGGCTCTCGGCGTTCTTCGACGTCGTCCACCAGGACCCCGTCGTCAGCCAGGTGAAGCTCATCGCCGAGCCCTGGGACATCGGCGAGGGGGGCTACCAGGTGGGCAACTTCCCGCCGCTGTGGACCGAGTGGAACGGCCGCTATCGCGACACGGTGCGCGACGTGTGGGCCGGCTCGCACGTCGGCGTGCGCGACCTGGCCTACCGGCTGACCGGCTCCTCGGACCTCTACCGCTCCGACGGCCGCCGCCCGTTCGCGAGCGTCAACTTCGTCACCGCCCACGACGGGTTCACCCTCCGCGACCTGGTCACCTACGAGCACAAGCGCAACGAGGCCAACGGCGAGGAGAACCGGGACGGCGAGAGTCACAACCGCAACTGGAACTGCGGCGTCGAGGGGCCGACCGACGACCCGGAGGTGCAGGCGCTGCGCGGCCGCCAGGTGCGCAACCTGCTGACGACGCTGCTGCTGTCGACCGGCGTCCCGATGCTCACCGCCGGCGACGAGCTCGGCCGCACCCAGGGCGGCAACAACAACGCCTACTGCCAGGACAACGCGGTGTCCTGGATCGACTGGGACGCCGCCGACGGGGACCTGCTCGCGTTCGTCCGCCGGCTGCTGCGGGTGCGCCGCGACGCGCCGGTGCTGCGCCAGGAGGCGTTCTTCGAGGGCCACGAGATCCCGGGCACCGGCGGCACCCGCGACGTGGCCTGGTTCGCGCCCGGCGGCGGGCAGCTGACCACCGCGGACTGGTTCGACACCGGCCTGCAGACGGTCGGCATGTACCTCGACGGCCGTGGCATCCGGCACCGGGACGAGCGCGGCCGCCCGGTGGTCGACGACTCCTACCTCGTGCAGCTGCACGCCGGGCCGGAGCCGGTGACGGTCCAGCTGCCGGGGGCGCCGTGGTCCGACGGCTACGAACTCGTGCTGAGCACCGAGTACCCGACCGGGGCGCCGCCGCGGCCGGCCGTCGTCGCGCCCGGGGCGATCGAGGTGCCGCCGCGCACCGTCTGGCTGCTGCGCGTCCTGCGCCGCCCGCACGATCAGGCGAGCTGATCGTGCGGCGTCCCGGCTCACCGTCGAGGCCGAGCCAGGACGCGTCCCGGTGAGCCAGGACGCGTCGAGGTGAGCCAGGAGACGCCGCGGGCCCGGTCCCCTCGGGGAACCGGGCCCGCGGCGGGCGGTGCGCTCAGTCCTGGGGCTGCTCGTAGGTGATGACCGTCCAGCCGAGCAGGAGGCGGTCGCCGTCGGAGAGCGGGTGGGCGACGCCGGGCTCCAGCTGGGTCCACTCGGTGGCCTCGGGGCCGGCGACGTGGGTGCCGTTGAGCGAGCCGAGGTCGGTGAGGGTGACCTCGCGGCCGGAACGCTGGATGGCGGCGTGCGCCGAGGAGAGCACGTTCTGCGTGTCGGCGATCGGCACCGGGCGGGCGTTGCCCGCGGTCACCAGCTCGTGGCTGTCGGGGCGGCGGCCGAGGACGAGGTCCTCGTCGACGGTGACGACCAGGCCGTCGTCGAAGCGCAGCACCGGCGCGGCGGCGGCGTCGGGCTTCCAGAACGCCGTCTCCTCGCCGCCGTCGTCGACGCGCGTGGACCCCTGCCCCGACGCCGAGGCCCCGACCGAGGCGCCGTAGGACGGCGCGGCGGCGAAGCCGGCGTCCGAGCCCGCGCTGAACGACGACGCCGGCGTGTGGGTGGCCGGCGGGACGGCGGCCGGGGCGGACGAGGCCGCCGCGAGCTGCAGCAGCGCACCGGCGCCGGGGACCGCGCCCTCGACGAGGTCGTAGGCGACGCCCGGCGGCATCTGCGGGGTGGCCTGGCCCGGGCCGACGTAGAGCGTGGCGCCGAGCGGGAACCCGGCGGCCAGGCTGCACCCGTCGGCCGGCTGACCGGAGACCGGGACGCCGTCGACGGCCGGCTGGCCCTTGCCGGACCACAGCGCGACGCCGGTGCCGGTGCCGCCGCTGGAGTCGACGAGGACGAGCGCGAAGGAGGCCGAGCCGCCCCCGAGCGCGGGCACCTGGGCGGCGACCGCCGCCAGGACGCGGTCGGCGCCGGGGCCGGACACGCCCAGGCAGGCGTGCAGGGCAGCGACCAGGGCCGGCGAGCCGGGTGCGTCGACCCAGAGCAGTCCCCCGCCGCGACGGGCCACGAGGGCGTCTCCGGGCAGGACTTCACAGCGGTCGGGCATGCGCGCCAGCCTAGTGACCGCGCGCGGCCGTGCGTGGTCCGGCCACGCCACCCGTGGGGACGCTGCGACCTGCGTGACTGGTGAGTTGCCGGGGCGGCCTCCCGCCCCCGCCGCGAGCCCGGGAGCGGTGGGGGCAGGGGGCCTCCGTCAGGCCGAGCGCACCAGGCCCAGCTCCGCGGGGTCGGCCAGGTGCTCGGAGTGCGGCAGCACGCGCACCGTGTACCCGAACGCGCCGGTGCGCTCGAGCGGCAGCGTCGCGGTGAACCAGTGCCGCGAGCCCTCGGTGTGCTCGTGCCGCATCGGCACCGTCGTCACCTCGTGCAGGCCGTCGGCGTCGTCGACCCGCCCGTAGGCCGCCTGCACCTCGACGTCGGCCGGGGTGAGGTGCGGCAGCTCCACCTCCGCGCGCAGCGCCAGCGTCGAGCCGATCTCCGGGGTGTCGCCGGCGCCGGTGGCCTCGACGTGCGCGACCCGCACGCCCGACCAGTTCTCCAGCAGGTGCGCCCGCCACTGCGCCTCGGCCCGCGCCGGCGCGTACCCGCCGTCGGCCATGGTCCGCGAGGAGCCCGCCGCCGGCACGTACAGCCGCTCGACGTAGTCGCGCACCATCCGGGTGGCCAGCACCTTCGGGCCGGTCTCGCGCAGCGTGTGCCGCACCATCTCGACCCAGCGGGTGGGGATGCCGTCCCGGTCGGTCTCGTAGAACCGCGGCAGCACCTGGGTGGACAGCAGGTCGTAGATGGCCCGCGCCTCGACGTCGTCGCGCCGCTCGTGGTCGGTGACGCCGTCGGCGGTGGGGATCGCCCAGCCGTTCTGGCCGTCGAACCACTCGTCCCACCAGCCGTCGCGGATGGAGAGGTTGAGCCCGCCGTTGAGCGCGGCCTTCATGCCCGAGGTGCCGCAGGCCTCCAGCGGCCGCAGCGGGTTGTTCAGCCAGACGTCGCAGCCCCAGTAGAGGTAGCGGGCCATCCCGATGTCGTAGCCGGGCAGGAACGCGATGCGGTGCCGGATGGCGGGGTCGTCGGCGAACTTCACCATCTGCTGGATCAGCTGCTTGCCGCCGTCGTCGGCCGGGTGGCTCTTGCCGGCGATGACCAGCTGGACCGGCCGCTCCTCGTCGAGCAGGAGGGCCCGCAGCCGGTCGGGGTCGCGCAGCATGAGGGTCAGCCGCTTGTAGGAGGGCACCCGGCGGGCGAAGCCGATGGTGAGGACGTCGGGGTCGAAGGCGGTGTCGGTCCAGCGCACCTCGGCCTCGGCCGCGCCGCGCGAGCGCGCCGTCTCGCGCAGCCGGCGGCGCACCTCCTCGACCAGCCGGCCGCGCAGCATCCGGCGGGTGTTCCACAGCTCCAGCGCCGGGATCCGGTCGACGCCGTCGAACGACGCCGGCCCGGTGCCCTCGAACGGGTCGCCGTCGCTGGAGGTCTGGGTGCCGAGCTCCACCAGCTCCCGGGCGGTCCAGGTGGGCGCGTGCACCCCGTTGGTGATCGAGGTGATCGGGACGTCGGCCTCGTCGAAGCCCGGCCACAGCGGGTTGAACATCGACCGGCTGACGTGCCCGTGCAGCTGGCTCACGCCGTTGGCCCGCTGCCCCAGCCGCAGGCCCATGTGCGCCATGTTGAACTTCGTCGGGTCGTCCTCGGCGCCGAGCGGGATAAGGTGCTCGAGCGGGACGCCGAACCCGGCGAAGTACCGCTCGATCAGCGCCCGCGGGAACCGGTCGATGCCGGCGGGCACCGGCGTGTGCGTGGTGAACACCGTGCCGGCGCGCACGGCCTGCAGCGCCTCGGTGAAGGACAACCCGTGCGACTCGGTGAGCTCCCGGATCCGCTCGACGCCCTGGAAGCCGGCGTGGCCCTCGTTGGCGTGGAACACCTCCGGCGCCGGGGTGCCGGTGAGCTGGCAGTAGGCGCGCAGCGCCCGGACGCCGCCGATGCCGAGCAGCATCTCCTGGCGCAGCCGGTGGTCCTCGTCGCCGCCGTAGAGCCGGTCGGTGACCCCGCGCTCGGCCGGGGCGTTCTCCTCGATGTCGCTGTCGAGCAGCAGCAGCGACACCCGGCCCACCTGCGCCCGCCACACGTGCGCGTGCAGGGTGCGACCCTCGGGCAGCGGGACGGTGAGGACGACGGCGGACCCGTCGGGCTGGCGCAGCAGCTTGACCGGCAGGCCGTGCGGGTCCAGCGACGGGTAGTGCTCCAGCTGCCAGCCGTCGGCCGACAGCCCCTGCTCGAAGTAGCCGGCCCGGTACAGCAGGCCGACGCCGATCAGCGGGACGCCGAGGTCGGAGGCGGCCTTGAGGTGGTCGCCGGCGAGGATGCCCAGGCCGCCGGAGTACTGCGGCAGGACCTCGGTGATGCCGAACTCGGCGGAGAAGTAGGCGATGCTGCGCGGCGCCTCCGGCCCCAGCGACTGGTACCAGTGCTCCGAGGACAGGTAGTCGTCGAGGTCGTCGACGACGTCCTGGAGGCGGCGGAGGAACCGGCGGTCGGTCGACAGCGTGGCCAGCCGCTCGGCCGACACCTCGCCCAGGACCTTCACCGGGTCGTTGTTGCAGGTCCGCCACAACTCGGGGTCCAGCGCCTCGAACAGGTCGCGGGTCTCCGGGTGCCACGACCAGCGGAGGTTCATGACCAGCTGGGACAGCGGCATGAGGGCCTCGGGGAGGGCCGCCCGGACGGTGAACCGACGCAGAGCTCGCACGCGGGGAGCCTAGCCAGCGGGACGCGTCCGGACAGGTCGGACGCACCACACGAACGGGGGGCGCGCACCCGGTGGGGGACGTCTCGGCGGCCGAGGTGTGACGGGTGCCGGAGGTGGATAGCGTGGCCGGGATGACTCGCCGCGCTGACCTCCGCCTCGGCATCACCGATGTCGCCCCCGTCGTGTCCTGCGGGTCGTTCTCGGCCCGCGCCGTGGTCGGCGAGCACCTGCCGGTCACCGCCACCGTCTTCCGGGAGGGCCACGACGCCGTCGCGGCCGACGTCGTCTGGACCGCTCCGGACGGCACCCGGGGGCCCCTCAACCGCATGCGCCGCTTCGGCGCGGAGCCCGACCGGTGGATCACCACCGTGGTGCCCGACCGGGAGGGGCGGTGGACGTTCCGGGTCGAGGCGTGGAGCGACCCGCTGGCCACCTGGCACCACGCCGTCGAGGTGAAGATCGAGGCCGGCCAGGGCCCCGGCGAGCTGGCCAACGACCTCGAGGAGGGCGCCCGGCTGCTCGAGCGGGTCGCCGAGGGCGCCGACGACGAGTGGCGCGGCCGCCTCGGCGACGCCGTCGCGGCGCTGCGCGACACCTCCCGCACGCTGCCCGACCGCGTCGCGCCGGCGCTGGCCGCCGGGCTGCAGCGCTACCTCGACGAGCACCCGGTGCGCGAGCTGGTCACCCCGACGCCGGAGTACGAGGTGTGGGTCGACCGGCCGCGCGCGCTCTACGGCTCCTGGTACGAGTTCTTCCCCCGCTCCGAGGGCCCCGTCGTCGGCGGGCAGCCGGCGCACGGGACGTTCCAGACCGCGGGCGACCGGCTGCCGGCGGTCGCCGAGATGGGCTTCGACGTCGTCTACCTGCCGCCGGTCCACCCGATCGGCAAGGTCAACCGCAAGGGCCCGAACACGCCGCAGTTCCCCGGCGGCAACCCGCACGAGGTCGGTCCGGACGACGTCGGCTCGCCGTGGGCGATCGGCAGCGACGAGGGCGGCCACGACGCCGTCCACCCGCAGCTGGGCACGATGGAGGACTTCCGCGCCTTCGTCACCCGCACCCGCGGCCTGGGCATGGAGGTGGCGCTGGACCTGGCGCTGCAGGCCGCGCCGGACCACCCGTGGGTCAAGGAGCACCCGGAGTGGTTCACCACCAAGCCCGACGGGTCGATCGCCTACGCGGAGAACCCGCCGAAGAAGTACCAGGACATCTACCCGGTCAACTTCGACAACGACCCCGAGGGCATCTACGCCGAGGTGCTGCGGGTGGTGCGGGTGTGGATGGACGCCGGCGTGCGGATCTTCCGGGTCGACAACCCGCACACCAAGCCGCTGGACTTCTGGCACTGGCTGATCTGGAAGGTCAAGGAGACCGACCCGGACGTGCTCTTCCTCGCCGAGGCCTTCACGCGGCCGGCGATGATGCACCAGCTGGCGCGGATCGGGTTCACCCAGTCCTACACGTACTTCACGTGGCGGACCGCGCGCGGCGAGATCGAG
Organism: Geodermatophilus sp. SYSU D01180; assembly: GCF_054050415.1. NCBI lineage: Bacteria > Bacillati > Actinomycetota > Actinomycetes > Geodermatophilales > Geodermatophilaceae > Geodermatophilus > Geodermatophilus sp. SYSU D01180. The sequence goes on from NZ_JBJGZH010000004.1 coordinate 116,217, forward strand.
GACTACGGCCGCGAGCTCGCCACCAACGCGCACTACATGCGGCCGAACTTCTTCGTGAACACCCCGGACATCCTGCACGCGAGCCTGCAGTACGGCGGCCCGCCGATGTTCAAGATCCGCGCGGTGCTCGCGTCGATGATGAGCCCGACCTGGGGCGTCTACTCCGGGTACGAGCTCTACGAGCACGTGGCGGTGCGGCCGGGCAGCGAGGAGTACCTCGACAGCGAGAAGTACCGGCTGCGCCCGCGCGACTGGGCCGGCGCCGAGGCGGCCGGCCGGAGCCTGGCGCCCTACCTGCGCACGCTCAACGAGGTCCGCCGCCGGCACCCGGCGCTGCAGCAGCTGCGGACGCTGCGGTTCCACCAGGTCGACAACCCGAACCTCATCTGCTTCACCAAGACCGACCCGGCCTCGCAGGACGCCGTCCTCGTGGTCTGCGCCCTCGACAGCCAGAACCGGCAGATCGGGACGACGGCGCTGGACATGCCGACCCTCGGGCTGGACTGGCACGAGCGGTTCGCCGTCACCGACGAGATCACCGGCGCCCGCTACGACTGGGGCCAGTTCAACTACGTGGAGCTCGACCCCTACTGGGAGCCGGCGCACGTGTTCTCGGTCCACCTGCCCCGGCCGGTGACCTGGCCGCCGCCGGTCTCCTGACCCCTTCCCCAGCACCGACGACCAGCGAGGGCTTCCCGCACCGATGACGCTCCCCGTGCCCGACTCCGCCGACGCGGGCTCCGCGCTGCCACCGCGGGGCACCGACCCGCTCTGGTACAAGCGCGCCGTCTTCTACGAGGTGCTCGTCCGCGGCTTCGCCGACAGCAACGCCGACGGCGTGGGCGACCTCCGCGGCATGATCGACAAGCTCGACTACCTGCAGTGGCTCGGGGTCGACTGCCTCTGGCTGCCGCCGTTCTTCGCCTCGCCGCTGCGCGACGGCGGGTACGACGTCAGCGACTACACCGCGGTGCTGCCGGAGTTCGGCGACATCGAGGACTTCCGCGAGCTGCTCAACGCCGCCCACGCCCGCGGCATCCGCGTGATCATCGACTTCGTCATGAACCACACCTCGGACCAGCACCCCTGGTTCCAGGCCAGCCGCAGCGACCCCGAGGGCCCCTACGGCGACTTCTACGTGTGGGCCGACGACGACACCGGCTACGCCGACGCGCGGATCATCTTCGTCGACACCGAGTCGTCCAACTGGACGTTCGACCCGGTGCGCAAGCAGTACTTCTGGCACCGCTTCTTCTCGCACCAGCCGGACCTCAACTTCGAGAACCCGAAGGTGCAGGAGGCGATCATCGACGCCCTGCGCTTCTGGCTGGACCTGGGCATCGACGGCTTCCGGCTGGACGCGGTCCCCTACCTGTTCGAGGAGGAGGGGACCAACGGCGAGAACCTCCCCCGCACCCACGAGTTCCTCAAGCACGTGCGCAAGGTGGTCGACGCCGACTACCCCGACCGCGTGCTGCTGTGCGAGGCCAACCAGTGGCCGGCCGACGTCGTCGAGTACTTCGGCGAGGACGGCGACGAGTGCCAGATGGCCTTCCACTTCCCGGTGATGCCGCGCCTGTTCATGGCCGCGCGCCGGGAACAGCGGTTCCCGATCTCGGAGATCATGGCCCAGACGCCGCCGATCCCCGACAACTGCCAGTGGGGCATCTTCCTGCGCAACCACGACGAGCTGACCCTCGAGATGGTCACCGACGAGGAGCGCGACTACATGTGGGCGGAGTACGCCAAGGACCCCCGCATGAAGGCCAACATCGGCATCCGCCGCCGGCTGGCGCCGCTGCTGGAGAACGACACCAACACCCTCGAGCTGTTCAACGCGCTGCTGCTCTCGCTGCCCGGCTCGCCCGTCCTGTACTACGGCGACGAGATCGGCATGGGCGACAACATCTGGCTCGGCGACCGCGACGGCGTCCGCACGCCGATGCAATGGACGCCCGACCGCAACGGCGGCTTCTCCACCGCCGACCCGCAGCGGATGTACCTGCCGCTGAACCAGGACCCGGTCTACGGCTACCAGACCACCAACGTCGAGGCGCAGCTGCGCAACACCAACTCGATGCTGCAGTGGATCCGCCGGATGATCGCCGTCCGCAAGGAGCACCCCACCTTCGGCCTGGGCAGCTACGAGGAGGTCGGGTCGCGCAACCCCACGGTGCTGTCGTTCGTCCGCGAGTTCGGCGACGACGTGGTGCTGTGCGTCAACAACCTGTCCCGCTTCCCGCAGCCGGTGGAGCTGGACCTGCGCCGGTTCGAGGGCTACACCCCGATCGAGCTCACCGGCCGGGTGGAGTTCCCGCAGATCGGCGTGCTGCCCTACATGCTCACCCTGGCCGGGCACGGCTTCTACTGGTTCGAGCTGGCCAAGCCGGTGGAGCCGGTCGAGGAGCCGGCCGCGGAGCCGGAGGGCGCCACCAGCCCGGTCGCCGACTCGCTGCTGGCCGCCGGCCTGGTCAGCGAGGCCGAGGAGATCCCCGGCGACAGCGACACCCGGACCGGCGACGACGTCCCGCCCGGCAGCGGAGGACCCCGATGAGCGGAGCAGCCGAATGAGCAAGGCCCTGGCCGACGTCCTGCGCGAGTGGATGCCGCACCAGCGCTGGTTCGGTGGCAAGGGCCGGGAGTGGGCCGACGTCACCGAGGAGGGCTTCTTCCTCTCGCGGTCCGAGCCGGTCCTGTCGGTGCACCGCGTGCGGGTGACCTACGCCGACGGCGCCGTCGAGACCTACCTGGTGCCGCTGTCGTGGCGGGCGCACCCGGAGGAGGAGCTGTCCTCGGCGCTCGTGGGCGCCGTCCCGGCCAAGGGCGCGGACGGGACCGACCGGGAGAACTACGCCTACGACGCGATGCGCGACCGCGACGCCACCCCGCCGTGGCTGACGCACCTGGTGGCCGCCTCGACGGTGGGGCCGATGCACTTCCACCCGGCCGGCGTCGCGCCGATCCCCGAGGGCGTGCCCGGTGACGTCGTGTCGACCGAGCAGAGCAACACCTCGCTGGTCTACGGCCAGGACGCGATCTTCAAGCTGTTCCGCCGGCTCGAGCCCGGGCTCAACCCCGACGTCGAGATCGGCGAGGCGCTGCGCAAGACGGAGAACCCGCACATCGCGCCGCTGCTGGGCTACATCGAGATCGACGACCCCGACGGCGGCGAGCCGGCGACCGCCGCGATGCTGCAGACGTTCGTCCGCGGCGCCAGCGACGGGTGGCGGCTGGCCACCGCCAGCGTCCGCGACCTCTACGCCGAGGGCGACCTGCACGCCGACGAGGTCGGGGGCGACTTCGCCGCCGACAGCGAGCGGCTGGGAGCGGCGACCGCCTCGGTGCACGCCGACCTCGCCCGCGTCCTGGACACCGAGCCGGCCGACCGCGAGTGGTTCGCCGCCACCGCGCGGGCGATGAGCGACCGGCTGGAGGCGGCGCTGGCCGTCGTCCCCCAGCTGGAGGAGCACCTCGAGGGCCTGCGCGCGGTGTACGCCGCGGTGGCCGACAGCCCGGAGCAGGTGGTGCGCCAGCGGGTGCACGGCGACTTCCACCTGGGCCAGGTGCTGCGGACGGCGACCGGCTGGGTGGTGCTCGACTTCGAGGGCGAGCCGGCCCGGCCGCTGGCCGAGCGGCGGCAGCTGGACAGCCCGCTGCGCGACGTCGCGGGCATGCTGCGCAGCTTCGACTACGCCGCCCGGCACATGCTCGTGGAGCAGCCCGACGACCCCCAGCGCGCGTACCGGGCGCAGGAGTGGGCCGAGCGCAACCGCGGCGCGTTCTGCGCGGGCTACTCGGCGGCCAGCGGCATGGACCCGTGCGGGGACTCCCCGCTCCTGCGGGCCTTCGAGGCGGACAAGGCGGTCTACGAGTGCGTCTACGAGGCGCGCAACCGGCCGAACTGGCTGATGATCCCGCTGAACTCGCTGTCCCGGATCACCGCCGCGAGCACCTGACCACCACACCAGACGACGACGCAGCAGACGACGAAGCAGACGACGAAGAGGACGGCAACGCGACGATGACGACGAGCGACCCGACACCCGCGAGCGGGGCGGCCGCCGAGACCGCTGACTCGCCGGCCACCAAGGAGCAGCTGCAGCAGGCGGTCGAGGAGATGAGCGCGCAGGCCGAGGCCGCCGAGGCCGAGCCGGTCGTGAACCCGACGCCGGCCCGCAAGCGGGCGCCGGCCAAGAAGGCCGCCGCGAAGAAGGCCCCGGCCAAGAAGGCCACCGCGAAGAAGGCCGCCGCCACGGACGCGGCCACCGCCGCGGTGGCCGGCGGCGACGGGGCCGCCGAGCCCGCCGCGGCGAAGAAAATCACGAAGCGGGCCGCGAAGAAGGCCGCGCCGGCGGCCGACGGCGAGGCGCCGGTCAAGGCCACCCGGAGGCGGGCGCCGCGCAAGACGGCCGCGGAGAGCGCCGCCGAGCCCGCCGCCGAGGTCGTCGCCGAGCAGGGCGGCACCGCGACGCCGGTGGTCGCGCCCGCGCCGATCGCCGAGCCCGGCTCCCCCTCGGGCGCACCGGCCCCCCAGCCGGAGCCGCCCTCGCCCGACCCGGCCGAGCCCTCGACGCCGCAGGCGCCCGGGCAGGACGCGGCTGCCGGGACCGCCGTCGCGCAGGTGCCCGAGCCGACGCCGCCGGGCGTCGAGGAGGGCGGACTCACCAGCGGCGCCGGCGGCGGGGGCGAGCACGACGCCCCCGAGCGGGTCACCGACGAGGACCTGCGGGCGATCGTCGACGGCTGGTCCCGCGACCCGCACCGGGTGCTCGGCGCGCACGCCGCCGCCGAGGGCTGGGTGGTGCGCACGCTGCGGCCCGACGCGTCCGCGGTGGTCGTCGTCGACCAGGACGACTCCCGCTACGAGGCCCGGCGGATCCACGGCGGCGGCATCTACGAGGCCGCGCTGCCGCAGCAGCCCGGGGACTACCGCCTCGAGGTGACCTACGGCGGGGACACCTTCACCGTCGACGACCCCTACCGCTGGATGCCCACCCTCGGCGAGCTCGACCAGTACCTGATCGGCGAGGGCCGGCACGAGCGGCTGTACGAGGCGCTCGGCGCGCACGTGCGGCGCTACGAGACCCCGCGCGGCACCGTCGAGGGCGTCTCCTTCGCCGTCTGGGCGCCCAACGCGCAGGGCGTGAAGGTCACCGGCGACTTCGACTACTGGGAGGCCCGCGCCTACCCGATGCGGCAGCTCGGCTCAATCGGCGTCTGGGAGGTCTTCATCCCGGGCGTGCAGGCCGGCACCCGGTACCGCTTCCACGTCCTGGGCGCCGACGGCGTCTGGCGGGAGAAGTCCGACCCGATGGCCTTCGCCACCGAGGTGCCGCCGGCCAACGCCTCCGTCGTCGTCGAGTCCACCCACGAGTGGAACGACGACGCGTGGCTCGCCGAGCGCGCGAGCGGCAACTGGCACGAGCGGCCGATGAGCGTCTACGAGGTGCACCTGGGCTCGTGGCGGCAGGGCCTGTCCTACCGCCAGCTGGCCGAGGAGCTCGTCGACTACGCCGTGGCCGCCGGGTTCACCCACCTGGAGTTCCTGCCGGTCGCCGAGCACCCGTTCGGCGGCTCGTGGGGCTACCAGGTCACCAGCTACTACGCCCCGACGTCGCGGTTCGGCAGCCCCGACGACTTCCGCTACCTCGTCGACCGGGCGCACCAGGCCGGCCTCGGCGTCATCGTCGACTGGGTGCCGGCGCACTTCCCCAAGGACGCCTGGGCGCTGGGCCGGTTCGACGGCACCGCGCTCTACGAGCACGACGACCCGCGCCGCGGCGAGCAGCCGGACTGGGGCACGTTCGTCTTCAACTTCGGCCGCACCGAGGTGCGCAACTTCCTGGTCGCCAACGCGCTGTTCTGGGCCCGGGAGTTCCACGTCGACGGGCTGCGGGTCGACGCCGTCGCCTCGATGCTCTACCTCGACTACTCGCGTGAGGAGGGCGAGTGGATCCCCAACGTCCACGGCGGGCGGGAGAACCTCGAGGCGGTGTCGTTCCTGCAGGAGGTCAACGCCACCGTCTACCGCGAGGTGCCGGGCGTGGTGACCATCGCCGAGGAGTCGACCGCCTGGCCCGGGGTCACCCGGCCCACCTACCTCGGCGGCCTGGGCTTCGGGTTCAAGTGGAACATGGGCTGGATGCACGACTCGCTGGCCTACGTCCAGCGCCAGCCGGTGCACCGCAGCTACCACCACAACCAGCTGACGTTCTCGATGATGTACGCCTACTCCGAGAACTACGTGCTGCCGATCAGCCACGACGAGGTCGTCTACGGCAAGGGCTCGCTGCTGCGGAAGATGCCGGGCGACCGGTGGCAGCAGCTGGCCGGCGTGCGCGGCTACCTCGCCTACATGTGGGCCCACCCCGGCAAGCAGCTGCTGTTCATGGGCTCGGAGTTCGCCCAGGACGGCGAGTGGGCCGAGAGCCGCTCGCTGGACTGGTGGCACCTCGACGACCCCGCGCACCGCGGCGTCCTGCAGCTGGTCACCGACCTCAACGCCCGGTACCGGGAGACCGAGGCGCTGTGGTCGCTCGACGTCGACCCGGCCGGGTTCCAGTGGATCGACGCCAACGACGCCGGCGGCAACGTCATCACCTTCCTGCGCTACGGCCGGCCGAAGGTCGCCGACGTCCCGACGCCGACCGAGGCCGCCGAGAGCGGCACCGAGGCCGCGGTCGTCGAGGGCAGCGGGCAGACGCCGGGCCAGGTGCTCGCCGTCGTCTGCAACTTCGCCGGCACCCCGCACCACGGCTACCGGATCGGCCTGCCGCGCGGCGGGCGCTGGCGCGAGGTGCTCAACACCGACGCCGAGGGCTACGGCGGCTCCGGGGTCGGCAACTACGGCGGGGTCGACGCGGTCGAGGAGCCCTGGCACGGCCAGCCGTTCTCGGCCACCGTCTCCGCCCCGCCGCTGGGCACCCTCTGGCTGCTGCACGAGGGCTGATCCACCCGGTCTGACCGGCGACGGCCGGGCCGCTCCACACGCTGGAGCGGCCCGGTCACGTCCCGTGCGCGGACCCGTTCCCCGCTGCCGCCTGCCCGTGCATCATGACCCGGCTCCGCGCCCCGGTGGCGCGGGCCGGCCCCGGCTCCCTCGGGCGCCCGCACCCCGGCAGAGAAGGAACCCCAGCTCCATGAGGCATGGTCTGCGCCGCGCGATCGTCGCGGCAGCGGCGGGCAGCGTGCTGCTCACCGGTTGCTCGAGCACCGTCGTCGGCGCCGCCTCCCGCGGGCCGAGCGTCCCGGTCGACGTGTCCGACGACGAGTTCCCCATCACCGGTTCCGCGGACACCGAGGCCGACCGGCTGGCCCGCAACGCCCTGGCCGACCTCGACACCTTCTGGAGCGAGGCCTACCCCGCGTTCTTCGGCGAGGAGTACCAGCCGATCACCGGCGGCTACTTCTCGGTCGACTCCACGAACATCGACGAGTCCGCCTACCCGAGCACCGGCATCGGCTGCGAGCGGGCGCCCGAGGACCCCGACGGCGTGGCGAACAACGCCCACTACGACCCCAACTGCGACGCCGTCGCCTACGACCGCGCGCTGCTCGACCAGCTCAGCGCCGAGTTCGGGCCCTACCTCGGCCCCGCCGTCATGGCGCACGAGATCGGCCACGCCATGCAGGGCCGGTTCGGCTTCGCCGACTCGACGATCGTCGTCGAGACGCAGGCCGACTGCCTGGCCGGCGCCTTCACCCGGTGGGTGATCGACGGCAACGCCGAGCACATCGCGCTGCGCGTCTCGGAGCTCGACCAGGTGGTGCTCGGCTTCATCGGCCTGCGCGACCCGGTCGGGTTCTCCCCCGACGACGACCGGGCGCACGGCTCGGGCTTCGACCGGCTGTCGGGCTTCTACGCCGGCTACGAGGGCGGCGTCGGCACCTGCCGGGACGACTTCACCGAGCAGCGGCTGTTCGTCGCCACCGAGTTCCTCACCGAGGACGACCTCGACAACGAGGGCAACGCCCCGTACGAGGACATCGCCGGGCTGACCGAGCAGTCGCTGCCGCTGTTCTACGAGCAGGTGTTCCCCGGCCTCGGCCAGGACTTCACCGCGCCGACCATCGAGGTCTTCGACGGCACCGCGCCCGACTGCGGCGACATGGGCGCCGAGGACCGCGACCTCGGGTTCTGCGAGGCCGACGGCACCGTCTACGTCGACGAGACCGACCTGCTCGGCCCGGCGTACGAGGGCATCGGCGACTTCGCCGTCGCCACGGCCGTCTCCCTCGCCTACGCCCAGGCCGCGCGCGCCGAGCTCGGCCTGTCCATCGACGACGCCACCGCCGTCAGCTCCGCGGTCTGCCTGACCGGCTGGTACGCCGGGCGGTTCTGGACCGGCGACTTCCAGGACGTCGGCGCCCTGTCCCCCGGCGACGTCGACGAGGCGGCGATCTTCCTGCTCACCTACGGCCAGCAGGAGAGCGTCTTCCCGAACACCGACCTGTCCGGCTTCGAGATGGTCGACGCCTTCCGCGACGGCTTCCTCGACGGCGGCGCCGGCTGCGAGATCGGTCTCTGACGACGCACCACCCGTGACGGCGCCCGTCTCCGCGGGGGAGGCGGGCGCCGTCCGCGTTCACGCAGGCCGATGGCGGGTAGAGGCTCCCGCGATGGACCTCCGCACGCGCTCCCGGGGCGCACTCGCCGTCGTCGTGGCGCTCGGCGTCCTCCTGACGACGGGGTGCTCGTACGTCGTCATCGGGCAGGCGCGCTCGCAGGGTGCGCCGTCGCAGTCGGTCGGCGACGACACCCTGCGCGTCGTCGGCGCCACCGACGGGCCGATCGACACCCTCGCCCGCAACGCCCTGGCCGACCTGCAGACGTTCTGGTCGGACACCTTCCCCGCCGTCTTCGGGCAGCCGTTCCAGCCGCTGACCGGCGGCTACTTCAGCGTCGACCCGAACGACGTCGACCCGGCGGCCTACCCCGAGGGCATCGGCTGCGGCACCGACCCGCTCGACCTGGAGAACAACGCCTTCTACTGCTCCTCGCAGGGCGTGCCCAACTCCGACTCGATCAGCTACGACCGCGCCTTCCTCGGCGAGCTGGCCGCGCAGTACGGCGAGGTCCTGCCGCAGCTGGTCATGGCCCACGAGTTCGGCCACGCGGTCCAGGCCCGGGTCGGCTACCCGCGGACCTCGATCGCCACCGAGACCCAGGCCGACTGCCTGGCCGGCGCGTGGACCGCGTGGGTGGCCGACGGCAACGCCGAGTTCTCCTCCGTCGACACTCCCGACCTCGACCAGCTGCTGCGCGGCTACTTCCTGCTCCGCGACCCGGTGGGCACCGGCACCGGCGAGCAGCAGGCACACGGCTCCTACTTCGACCGCGTCTCGGCGTTCCAGGAGGGCTTCGACGACGGCGCCGAGGCCTGCCGCGACCGCTACGGCTCCGACCGCGTCTTCACCCAGGGCGAGTTCACGTCCGACGAGGACTTCGTCAACCAGGGGAACGCGGACCCCGCGACCACGCAGAGCATCATCGAGGAGTCCCTGCCGGAGTTCTGGACCCGCGCGTTCACCGAGGTGCTGGACGCCGAGTTCACCCCGCCGCAGCTGGAGACCACCTCGAGCCCGCCGGACTGCGCCCCGGCCGACGTCGCGCTCGTCTACTGCCCCGACGGCGGCAGCTCCGGGCTGGTCGCCTACGACCGGGACTTCGCCGGGCAGGCCTACGAGCTGGGTGACTTCGCCGTCGTCACCGGGGTGGCCATCCCCTACGCGCTGGCGGCGCGCGACCAGCTCGACCTGTCCACCGGGGACACCGCCGCCCTGCAGTCGGCGGTGTGCCTGACCGGCTGGTACTCCGCGCAGGTCTACAACAACCAGCTCGACACGGTGCGGATCTCACCGGGCGACATCGACGAGAGCGTGCAGTTCCTGCTCACCTACGGCAACGACCCCGACGTGCTGGCCGACGTCGACCTGACCGGCTTCCAGCTCGTCGACGTGTTCCGCGCCGGGTTCCTGCAGGGCGCCGGCGCCTGCGACGTCGGGGCCTAGCGCCTCAGTACAGCGCGGCCATCAGCTGGCGCCGCGCGGCGATCACCCGCGGGTCCTCGGCGCCCACGACGTCGAACAGCTCGACCAGGTGCTTCCGCGCCGCGTCGCGGTCGTCGCCGGCGGTGCGGCGGACGACGTCGACCAGCCGGGTGAAGGCGCCCTCGACGTCGCCGGTGCCCAGGAGGAAGTCGGCGGCCCGGGTCTGCGCGGCGACGTCGTCGGGGGCGGCGTCGGCCTTGGCCAGTGCGTCGGGGCCGGCGGCGTCGGCGCGGCGGAACAGCTGCACCTGGCGCAGTGCGAGGCCGGCGACCGGATGGTCGGGCTCGACGTCGACGATCGCCCGGTAGGCGGCCTCGGCGGCCTCCAGGTCCCCGCGCTCGAGCGCCGCCTCGGCGGCGTCCAGGCGCGGGTCGTCGAGGCCCTCGTCCTCGGCGCCCTCCGCGCCCGGCACCGCCCCGCCGGTGGTGGCGCGCACGAGCTCGGTGACGAACTGGCGGGCCTGCTCCTCGGGGATGGCGCCGGTGAACTCGGCGACCAGCTGCCCCTGCCAGACGGCCTTGACCGCCGGGATGCCCTGGACCCGCAGGCCCTGGGCCAGCGCGGGGTTGGCGTCGACGTCGACCTTCGCCAGCACCCACGAGCCGCCGCCCTCGGCGGCCAGCCGCTCGAGGACCGGGGACAGCTGCTTGCACGGCCCGCACCACTCGGCCCACAGGTCGAGGACGACCGGCACCTGGAAGGAGCGGTCGAGGACCTCGGTCTGGAAGGTGGCCTCGGTGACGTCCACGACGGCGGAGCCGGGGGCACCCGCCGGCGCGGCGGCGCTCGGCGGCGGGGCGGCCTGGGCCCGAGCGGCGGCCTCGGAGCGCGCCTTGACGGCGGCGAGGTCGACCGCACCGGCCAGGGAGGCGGCCAGCTGTGCCTGCTGGGCCTGCGCGCGCGGGTCGGGGCGTCCGGGACGGGTGGGCTGCATGGCGTCCATGATCCCACCGGCGGGCCGGTGTGGTGTCAGCCCTCGGCGGACGGGGCCGGGTCGACCTCCGCGACGTCGCCGGCGCCGAGGCGGACCCGGCGCAGCAGGTCGAACAGCTGCGCCTGCTCGGCCTCGGGCAGGTCGCCCAGGCCGAAGTCCAGCGCCATGAGCTGGCCGGTGGCCGCCTCGACGACCTCCCGGCCGCGGTCGGTGATGCCGGCCAGGACGCCGCGCCCGTCGGCGGGGTTGGGCCGGCGGTCGACGAACCCGGCCGCGACCAGCCGGTCGATCGCGTTGGTGACGCTGGTCGGGTGCACCATCAGCCGGCTGCCGATCACCTTGAGCGGCAGCTGCCCGGTGCGGCTGAAGGTCAGCAGCACGAGCACCTCGTAGCGGGCGAAGGTCAGCCCGTGCGGGCGCAGCACCTCGTCGAAGCGGGCGAGCAGGATCTGCTGGACCCGGAACACCGACGTCGCGGCGCGCATCGCCGACGCCGGCCCGAAGCGGTGTTCCCAGGTCTCCCCCGCGCGCTCGATCGGGTCGAACGGCAGCCCCAGCGCCCGGACCATGCGCCCGACGCTACCTGTGCTCGGCGTCCGTACCGCGGTGAGATGCGGCTCAGGGTCGTCTCCGGGCGACAGATGACCGCGCTGAGGCGCATCTCGGTGCCCGGCTGTGGACGACGCGAGCGGCGCGGTGGCCCGGCGCGGCAGCATGCCCGCCCGTGCCCCGGCCGCCGGTCCGTCCACCACAGCTGGCCGGCCGGGTCTTCCGCGGCTCCGCAGTCGTCCGGGCCGGCCTCCTGACCCGCTCGCAACTGCGGACCTCGGCCTGGCGGCGCGTGTTCCCCGACGTCCACGCCTGCACGACCGCGCGGATCGACCACGCCGTCCGCGCCCTGGCGGTCAGCCGGCTGCTGCTCCCGGGCGCCGTCGTGAGCGGACGCAGGGCCGCCGTCCTGTGGGGCGTGGACCTGGCCGACGCCGATGACGACGTCACCTGCACCGTCGCGGCCCCCGTCCGTGCGGGCGCGGTGGCCGGTGTGGCCCTCACCCGACGGGACCTCCGCACGGAGGAGACGACGACCCGGCGGGGTACCCGGGTCACCACGCCGCTGCGGACGGTCCTGGACCTGGCGCGCACGCGCCCCCTCGATGACGCCGTCGTCGACGTCGACCGGTTCCTGCGCAGCGGGCTGGTCGACCTCGGGTCGGCGCGGGAGGCGGCGGGGACCCTCACCGGCCGGGACTGCCGCCACGTCCGGCGCGTCCTGGCGCTGAGCGACGGACTGGCCGAGTCACCGCAGGAGACCAGGCTGCGGCTGCTCCTGCTCCGGTCCGGGCTGCCCCGGCCGGTCGCCCAGCACGTGGTGCGTGACGGCCCCCGGTTCGTCGCCCGGGTCGACCTCGCCTGGCCCGGACAGCGCATCGCGGTCGAGTACGACGGCGCCTGGCACGCCGATCCTGCTCAGTTGCGCGCCGACCGGGCGCGGCTCAACCGGCTCACCGCGGCCGGCTGGCGCGTCGTCTTCGTCACCGCCGCGGACCTGCACCGTCCCGAGGTCCTGCTCGCCCGGCTGCGGGCGCTGCTCGCCTCACCGAGACCCGCTTGAGGGTCGCCATCCGGGCCCGGACGACGACCCTCAGCCGCATCTCGGCGCAGCCGGCGGGCGGGCTCAGGCGGCGGGGCGCAGGCGGGGCACCTCGCGGACGCCGAACACCTCGCGCAGCGCCACCTTCGCGGCGTTGTCCCCGCACGCGCCGTGCACCGCGGGACCGGGCGGGGTGGCCGAGGAGGCGAGGTACACGCCGTCGACCGGCGTCTTGTACGTGTTCCACCGCGGCACCGGGCGGAACAGCATCTGGCGCAGGGTCGCCTGGCCGTTGGAGATGTCCCCGCCGATGTACATCGGGTTCCACGCCTCCATCTGGACGGCGTTCTTGGTGACCCGGTCGACGATCGTGTCCTTGAACCCCGGCGCGAACCGCTCCACCTGGTCCTCGATGGCCGCGGTCATGTCGACGTCGGAGCCGTGCGGCACGTGCACGTACGCCCAGAACACGTGCCCGCCCGCGGGTGCGCGGGTCGGGTCGGGGACGGTCGGCTGGACGGCGAGCACGTACGGCCGCTCGGCGGCCCTCCCCTGGTTCGGTGCGCGCTCGCCGGCGATCGTCTCCTCCAGCGTCCCGGCGACGTGCAGCGTCCCGGCCCGCCGGACGTCGGGGTTGGTCCACGGCACCGGCTCGGACAGGATCCAGTCGATCTTGAACACGCCCGCGCCGTGCTTGTACCGCCGCACCCACCGCCGGTAGCCCTCGTTGACCCGGTCGCCGGCCATGGACACGAACGCCTCCGGCGAGGTGTCCAGCAGCACCGCGGGGACGCCGTCGAACTCGCGCAGGTCGGTGACCAGGTGCCCGGTGACCACCTCGCCGCCCTGCTGCTCCAGGGCGGTGACCATCGCGTCGGCGAGGTTCTGCGACCCGCCCTCGACCAGCGGCCACCCGACGTGGTGGCCGAGCATCGTCAGCAGCATCCCGAGCGCGGACGTGAGCGGCTGGCTGAGGTCGAGCATGCCGTGCGCGGCGGCCCCGCCCAGCAGCGCGCGGGCCTCCTCGGTCTCGAAGTACCGGTGCGCCAGCCAGCTCACGTTGGGCAGCCCGTTGAGGCCGAAGTGCGCGATCTGCGGCACGCTGCGGGTCGGCAGCCGCCGCAGCCGGCTGGTCAGGAAGAAGTCGACGACGTCCTGCCCGTGCTCCACCAGCGGCTCGAACAGCCGGCGGTAGGCCGCGCCGTCGGGCCCGAGCGCGTCCGCGGTCTCGTCCAGCGAGCGGTACTGGACCGCGGCCCGCCCGCCGTCGAGCGGGTGCGCGAAGTTGACCTCCGGCTGCACCAGCCGCACGCCGCGGCTGGGCAGGTCGAACTCGCGGAAGAAGGGCGCGGCCGCGGCCATCGGCTGCACGATCGAGCAGACGTCGTGCCGGTAGCCCGGCCGCATGAGCTCCTCGGTCCGCATCCCGCCGCCGGGCCTGCCGGCCGCCTCGACCACCTGCACGCGCAGGCCGGCGGCGGCCAGCCGCAGGGCGGCGGCCAGGCCGTTCGGCCCGGCCCCGACGACGACGGCGTCCGCCTTGCCGTTCACAGACTCAGCCCGTTCACCGGGCCAGTCTGCCCGGGGCAGGTCAGAGCTGCGCGAGGAGCCGGTCGGCCGCGCGGTAGGGGTCGGTCGCCCCCGCCACGACCTCGCCGGCGAGCGTGGCCAGGGCCGCGGACCCGTGCACCTCGCCCATCCGCGCCCGCAGGCCGGCCAGCGCGATCGCCTCGATCTCCCGCGCGGCCCGCTCGGCGCGGCGCCGGGTGCCCTCACCGGAGTCGGTGAGCCACCGCCGGTGCGCCTCGACCTCGGCGAGGACCCGGTCGATCCCCTCGTCGCGGGCGGCCACCGTGCGCAGGATCGGCGGCTTCCACGCGCCCGGGCCGGCGTGCCGCCCGCCGAGGGACTGCGCGTACCGCAGGTCCCGCACGGTGGAGTCGGCGCCGTCGCGGTCGGCCTTGTTGACGACGAACACGTCGGCCACCTCGAGGATCCCGGCCTTCGCCGCCTGGATGCCGTCGCCCATCCCCGGCGCCACGAGCACCAGCGTGGTGTCGGCCAGCGAGGCGATCTCCAGCTCCGACTGCCCGACGCCGACGGTCTCGATCAGCACCACGTCGCAGCCGGCCGCGTCGAGCACCCGCAGCGCCTGCGGCGTCGCCCAGGCCAGCCCGCCCAGGTGCCCGCGGGAGGCCATCGAGCGGATGTAGACGCCGGGGTCGCCGGCGTGGTCCTGCATCCGCACGCGGTCGCCGAGCAGCGCCCCGCCGGAGAACGGTGAGGACGGGTCGACGGCGAGCACGCCCACCCGCCGGCCGGCCGCCCGCAGCGCGCGCACCAGCGCCGTCGTCGTCGTGGACTTGCCCACGCCCGGGGAGCCGGTCAGGCCGATGACCTGCGCGTGCCCCGTGTGCGGGGCCAGCGCGGCGGCGACCTCGCGCAGCACCGGGCTGGCGTCCTCGACCAGCGAGATCAGCCGCGCCACCGCGCGGGCCTCGCCGTCGCGGGCGCGGGCGACCAGGTCGGGGACGTCGACAGCGCGCCGGCCCCGCCGCCCGCGGGGGGCGACGGGGCCGGGCGTCCGTACAGCCGTCCCCTGCGGGGACTCCGTCACGCCGAGGCGGGCGCGGGCACGTGCAGGACCAGCGCGTCGCCCTGGCCGCCACCGCCGCACAGCGCGGCGGCGCCGACCCCGCCACCGCGGCGGCGCAGCTCCAGCGCCAGGTCCAGCACGATGCGGGCGCCGCTCATGCCGACCGGGTGGCCGAGCGCGATCGCGCCGCCGTTGGGGTTGACCTTCTCCGGGTCGATGCCGAGCTCGCGGGTGGAGACGATGCCCACCGCGGCGAAGGCCTCGTTGAACTCGACCAGGTCGAGGTCCTTCGGGTCGATGCCCTCGCGCGCGCAGGCCTTCTGGATGGCCCGGGACGGCTGGCTCTGCAGCGTGGCGTCCGGGCCGGCGACGACGCCGTGCGCGCCGATCTCCGCGAGCACCGTGCAGCCGAGCTCGGCGGCCTTCTCCGCGGACATGACCACGACCGCGCACGCGCCGTCGGAGATCTGCGAGGCGGTGCCGGCGGTGATCGTGCCGTCCTTCGCGAAGGCCGGCTTCAGCTTGGCGAGGGTCTCGACCGTGGTGTCGGCGCGGATGCCCTCGTCCTCGCGGAACTCGATCGGGTCGCCCTTGCGCTGCGGGATGAGGACGGGGGTGATCTCCTCGTCGAAGACCCCGTTCTTCGCGGCGCGGGCGGCCTTCTGGTGGCTCTCCGCGGCGAAGGCGTCCTGCTCCTCGCGGGTCAGGCCGTAGCGCTCGTTCGCCCGCTCGGTGAGGGCGCCCATGGCGATCTGGTCGAAGGTGTCCGACAGCCCGTCGTGGGCCATCGAGTCGACGAGCGTGGCGTCGCCGTACTTGGTGCCGGTGCGGGAGCTGGGCAGCAGGTGCGGCGCCTGGGTCATCGACTCCATGCCCCCGGCGACGACGACGTCGAACTCGCCGGCGCGGATGAGCTGGTCGGCCAGGGCGATCGCGTCGAGGCCGGACAGGCAGACCTTGTTGAGCGTGAACGACGGCACCGACATCGGGATGCCGCCGGCGACCGCGGCCGGGCGGGCCGGGTTCTGGCCGGCGCCGGCCTGGATGACCTGACCCATGATCACGTAGTCGACCTGGTCGCCGGAGATGCCGGCCCGCTCGAGGGCGGCCTTGATGGCGATGCCGCCGAGGTCGGCGGCGGAGAAGTCCTTGAGGGAGCCGAGGAGCCGGCCCATGGGGGTCCGGGCGCCGCTGACGATGACCGAGCGGGACATGCTGCCTCCAGTGCGGGTCGCCGTCGATGGCGACCGCGGGTCGGGCCGCGCCGGGCGGACGGGTCGCGGCGGTCGGGCTGCCGGTCAGGATAGATCGGTTCTCGAACCGGGAGCGTGATGGTGACCACACGGGGGAGTCGTCTCAGACGTCTTGCGTCAGGATGACGCGGTGACCGACGACGCGACCGCTCCCGCGGGCCTGCCCGCCGAGCTGTTCACCACCATCGACCACGTGGGCATCGCCGTCCCCGACCTGGACGAGGCGATCGCCTTCTACGCCCAGGCCTTCGGCGTGCGCTCCGTGCACGAGGAGACCAACGAGGAGCAGGGCGTCCGCGAGGCGATGCTCGCCGTCGGCTCCGGCGACACCCGCATCCAGCTGCTCGCCCCGCTGACGCCGGAGTCGACGATCGCCAAGTTCATCGGCCGGTCGGGCCCGGGGCTGCAGCAGCTCGCCTTCCGCGTCGACGACGTCGAGGCGGTCAGCGCCACCCTGCGCGAGCGCGGCCTGCGGCTGCTCTACGACACCCCCAGGCGCGGGACGTCGGACAGCCGCGTCAACTTCGTGCACCCCAAGGACGCCGGCGGCGTGCTGGTCGAGCTGGTCGAGCCCGCCCGCACCCCGCACTGACCACCCGGGGCCAGAGCCGCCCCGACCTGCGCGCGACCCGCGGGTTACCGGCCGGTAACCTGCCGCGCACCCGCCCTACCACCCCTCCGAGCCGACGAAGACCCGGGAGAGACACGTGGACGAGATCAGGGACGCCATCCTCGCCGACCAGCTCAGCGACATCGGCGGTCTGCCGGTGCCGGAGTCCTACCGGGCGGTCCTCGTCCGCAAGGACGAGCAGGACATGTTCGCGGGGATGCCCACCAAGGAGAAGGACCCGCGCAAGTCGCTGCACGTGGAGGAGGTCGCCACCCCGGAGCTGGGCCCGGGCGAGGCGATCGTCGCCGTCATGGCCTCCTCGGTGAACTACAACACCGTCTGGACGTCGATCTTCGAGCCGGTCAGCACCTTCGGCTTCCTCGAGCGCTACGGGCGGCAGAACGACCTGACCAAGCGGCACGACCTGCCCTACCACGTCGTCGGCTCCGACCTGGCCGGCGTCGTCCTGCGGGTCGGCCCGGGCGTGAACAAGTGGAAGCCCGGCGACGAGGTCGTCGCGCACTGCCTGTCGGTCGAGCTCGAGGACCCGGCCGGCCACGACGACACGATGATGGACCCGCAGCAGCGGATCTGGGGCTTCGAGACCAACTTCGGCGGCCTCGCCGAGCTGGCGCTGGTCAAGAGCAACCAGCTCATGCCCAAGCCCGCGCACCTGTCCTGGGAGGAGGCGGCCGCCCCCGGGCTGGTCAACTCCACCGCCTACCGCCAGCTGGTGTCCCGCAACGGCGCGGACATGAAGCAGGGCGACGTCGTCCTGATCTGGGGCGCGTCGGGTGGGCTGGGCTCCTACGCCACCCAGATGGCCCTCAACGGCGGCGCCATCCCCGTCTGCGTCGTGTCCAGCCCGGAGAAGGCCGACATCGTGCGGCGGATGGGCGCCGAGCTGGTCATCGACCGCTCCGCCGAGGGCTACCGGTTCTGGAAGGACGAGCAGACCCAGGACCCGAAGGAGTGGCAGCGGTTCGGCAAGCGGATCCGCGAGCTGACCGGCGGGGACGACGTCGACATCGTCTTCGAGCACCCGGGCCGGGAGACCTTCGGCGCCAGCGTCTACGTCGCCAAGAAGGGCGGCACGATCGTCACCTGCGCCTCCACCAGCGGCTACATGCACTCCTACGACAACCGCTACCTGTGGATGAACCTCAAGCGGATCGTCGGGTCGCACTTCGCCAACTACAAGGAGGCGTGGGAGGCCAACCGGCTCATCGACAAAGGCCTGGTCCACCCGACGCTGTCGAAGACCTACGCGATGGACGAGGTCGGGCAGGCCGCCTACGACGTCCACCACAACCTGCACCAGGGCAAGGTCGGCGTGCTGACCCTCGCCCCGGAGGAGGGCCTCGGCGTCAAGGACGCCGAGAAGCGGGAGAGGCACCTGCCCGCGATCAACCGCTTCCGCGGCATCTAGTCCCAGCAGCCCCTGGACGGGGGTGCCCGGACGCCGGCCGGCGTCCGGGCACCCTGGGGGGAGCCGCCTCGTTGTCCGACGGGGCGCGGTCCGGGGGCCCACCGGCACCACCCGGGGCGCCACACGCCGAACGGCGGGACCCGCCTCGACACGCTGACGACCCTCCCCCGACTCTGCGAGGATGACCCGCATGACCGATCCCCGCCGCGACCTGCTGCCGATGCGCGAGGCCCAGCACTCGTTCGACGTGGTGCTGCGGGGTTACGACCGCCACCAGGTGGCCGAGACCATCGAGCGCCTCGAGGCCGACATCCGGGTCGCGCTGGCCGACCGGGACGCCGCGGCCGCGCGCGTCAGCGACCTGGCCGGGCAGCTGTCGGCGATGCACGCGGAGATCGACCAGCTGCGCCGCAAGGCCGCGAACTCGGGCCCCGCCACGTTCGAGAACATGAGCGAGCGCATCTCGCACATGCTCCGGCTGGCCGAGGAGGAGGCCGCCGACATCCGCGCGGCCGCCGAGCAGGAGGCCCGGGCGCTGCGCGAGCAGACCGCCGCCGAGGAGCGCGCGATGCTCGAGCGGCACGCGGCGGGCCAGGCCGAGGTGGAGCGGATGCTCGCCGAGGCCCGCCAGAACGCCGAGCAGATCTCCAGCAAGGCGCAGATCCGCGCCGACGAGCTGGTCGCCAAGGCGCAGGAGAAGGTCGCCCGGCTCGACGCGGAGTCGCAGGCCCGCCGCGCCAAGGTCGAGGAGGACTTCGAGATCGCGCAGCGCGCCCGCCGGGCCGAGGCCGCGCGGATCGAGGAGGAGCGCGACCAGCAGTCGGTGCGGGCCGCGCAGGAGCGCGTCGCCGCCGCCGAGGCGCACGCGGCCGCCGTCGTCTCCGACGCCGAGGCCTCCGCCGCCGCCGTCCGCCGGGTGCGCGACGAGCTCACCGCGCGGCTCAACGAGGCCCGACGGGTGCTGTCCACCCTGCCGGACCTGGCCGACCGGCCCCAGCCGCAGGCGCAGCGCCCGGGCCAGCCGGCGCAGCAGACCGCCCGCCGGCCGGCCGCCCCGGCACCCCAGCCCGCCCCGCAGCCGCCGGCCTCGGCCCCGCAGCCCTCGCCCTCGGCCCCGCAGCCGTCGCCGCAGGAGCAGCAGCCCGCGGCCCGCCGCGACGCCGATGGCCCGCAGACCGCGGTGCAGCCGGCCGTCGGCCGCCCCGCCGGGGAGCCGCAGACGCTCGTGCAGCCCGCCGTCGGGCCGCAGACCGCCGTGCAGCGCGCCGTCGGCCCGCAGAGCGGCGGGCAGCCGGCCGCACCGCGCCCGACCCCGCCCGCCCGGCCCGCCGAGGCCCCGGCCGGCGAGGCCGCCGCCGCCCGGCAGCCCACGCGGCCCTCCTCGCCGCAGACCATGCCCGCCGTGCAGCCGCCGGCCGCGCAGGGGTCCGCGTCCGGCCGGCCCGTGGGCGAGACCCAGCAGATCCGCCCGGTGCACACCACGGGCCGGGAGGAGGGCCGGCAGGTCGGCGGGTCGGGCCGCGCCGAGCAGCCGTCCCCCGACGCCGCCCCGGAGCCCCAGGGCCCGCAGACCGCGGTGCAGCCCGCCGTCCGCAGCGGCGACACCGGCGGCCAGCCCGCCGTCCCCGGGAACCGCTGACCTGCTGCCCGCGCGCCGCGGACCGCGGCGAGGTAGGCAGGACGCGTGACAGACGCGTCAGGACCGGTCACTCCCGGTCCGGACGCACCGCCCGCCGCCCCGCACGGCCGACGGAACCGGCACCGGCACCGCGCAGCCCTCGGGTCCGCGGCGTCCCGCCGTCCGCGGCACGCTGCTGGCCGCCGGCCTGGCCGTCCTCCTCGGCGGCGTGGGACTGGGGCAGGCCGCGCTCGGCCGCGACGACGCCGGCCCGGCCGAGCGCCCGCCCGCCGCGAGCTCGCCGGGTCCGGGCGACGACGCGACTCCCCCGGACGGCGCCGAGCCGGTGGCCGGCTGGCTCGGCGCCGCGCTCCCGCCGGAGACCGACCTGGCCGCCACGGCCGCCGTCCGGCAGGAGCTGGCCGGCGCCGGCGTCCCCGCCGACCGGCTGCGCCCGGCCGAGGACGGCGTCCCGCCCGGCACGCTGCTCGCCGTCGTCGGGGCCGCGCCGGCCGGCTCGCGGGTGGTGGCCCGCTTCGACCGGCACGGGGACGGCAGCGAGCTGCTCGTCGTCGACCCCGCGCCCGGCGAGCCCACGGCCGGGGAGGTCACCCGCCGGCAGGAGCTCGCCCGGGCGCTGCTCGCCAACCCGACCACCCGGGCCGAGGGCGCCGCGACCGCCCTCCTCCAGGATGCCGCCGTCGACGAGCGGCTGCTCACCGTGCTGGCCGCCGTGGCCGCCGCCGACGGCGTCGGCGTCGCGTCGTTCCCCGCGCTGCCCGGCGAGGACGGCGCCGCGACGCCGGCCCGCCGGGCGCTCGTCGACGCGGTCGGCGGCGCGCCGGTGCCCGGGGACCCGGAGGCCACCGAGCGGCTGCGGGCGTGGCTCGCCGCCCAGCTCCCGCCGTTCGCCCCCGACGACGTCGAGGTGACCGACGCCGGGGTGCTCGTGTCCTTCCGCTACGCCTCCGCGCCGGAGGCCCTGGTGACCGCCGCCACCGGCTGACGGCGCGCCCGGCGGACCCCGCGGGTGTGGCCCGCGGACCGACGAGGTAGACGTGGGGTCATCACCTGACGACGGCGGGGTCCGACCCTGCACCGGGAGGCGTGAGTGAGCAGGACGAGCCGGGTCCTGGCGGTGGTGGCCATGACCGCGGCGGTGGCGGGGCTGCCCGCCGGCCCGGCGACCGCGGACGACGGCGGCCTGCTCCGGCTGGCGCACCTGTCCCCCGACACCCCCGCCGTCGACGTCTACGTCGACTCGGTGGCCGACCCCGCGGCCGGCCAGGTGTTCCCCGCGGTCGGCTACGGGACGGTGTCGGACTACCAGCCGGTCCCGGCCGGCACCTACGCGGTCAGCATGCGCGCGGCCGGCGCGGACCCGGGGAGCCCGCCGGTGCTGTCGACGACGGTGCAGGTCGGCGCGGACAGCGCGCACACCGTGGCCGGCGTCGGCCCCTTCGCCGACCTGGGCCTCGAGGTGCTCGACGACGACCTCACCCCGCCGCCGCCGGGCGCCGCGCGGCTGCGGGTCGTCGCGGCGGCGGCCGGCGCGCAGACGCTCGACGTCGCCGTCCCCGGCGGGCCGTCCCTGGCCACCGGCCTGGCCTTCGCGGACACGACCGGCTACGTCGACGTCCCCGCGGGCGCCACCGCGGTCACCGTGACGCCGCAGGGCGGCCAGGCCACGGACCTGCCGGTGCAGGTCGACGCCGGGTCTGTGTACAGCGTGCTGGTGCTCGACCGGGCCGACGGGGGGCTGACCGTGCGGACCGCCCTCGACGCCGCGAGCCCCGCCCTGGTCCCCGTCGGCGGGGTCGAGGCCGGTGCCGGTGGCACGGCGGGGTCCGTGTCCACGCCCGCCCTCGTCGCGGTCGCGGCCGCCGTCCTCGCCGCCGCGTCTGGCCTGGTCCTGCTCACCACGCGGCGGACGGCGGCCGGCGCGGCTGCGGGCCGGCACGCCGCGGGCCGCCGGCGCCGGTGAGCAGGCCGCCGGCCCGCCACCGCGCACGCACGTCCCGGCACCGCGCGCCCCGCTGGAGCCGGGGAGGCCTGCTGCGGCTGGTGCTGGCCGTCCTCGCGCTCGTCGCGGGGGCGGTCGCGCTGCTGTCCCCCGCCGCTCCCCCGCAGGCCGCCGCCGCCGGGACGCCGGCCGCGACCGTCCCGGGGCCGGTCGCGCTCGCCCAGGGGACCGCTCCCGCGGCCGTGCGGCCGGTCCGGGTGCGGGCCCCGGCCGTCGGCCTCGACAGCAGGCTGGTCGACCTCGACCTCGACGCCGCCGGCGCGCTGGCGGCCCCGGCCGACCCCGCGACGGCCGGCTGGTACGCCGGCGGCCCGGCGCCGGGCGAGGTCGGCCCGGCGGTGCTGGCCGGGCACGTCGACTCGCGCAGCGGCCCGGCGGTCTTCTGGCACCTGCGCGAGCTCGCCCCCGGGGACGAGGTGCTCGTCGACCGCGCCGACGGCAGCACCGCCGCGTTCAGCGTCACCCGGGTCGAGCGGCACCCGAAGGACGCCTTCCCCACCGACGCCGTGTACGGGCCGACGGCGGACGCCCAGCTGCGGCTGGTCACCTGCGGCGGCGCCTTCGACCGCTCGGTGCGCAGCTACGAGGACAACGTCGTCGTCTTCGCCACCGCGACGGCCTGAGCCCTCGTCAGCGCCGGCGGTCGCGGGCCTGCCAGCATGCGGTGTGCCAGTGCCGGCGCAGGTCGGCGGCGGAGTCGGTGTCCCAGGGCTCGAGGTCCGAGTCGCGGGCGTAGGCCGGCCAGCTGACCACGTGCGGCGTGCCCGGCCGGATCTCCTGGTCACACCCCGGGCAGCGGTAGGGCTTGGTGCTCGCCGCCCCGGTCAGCCGGCGGACGACCCAGTCGCCGTCGGCGGCCTCCTCGACGTCCTCGCGCCGACGCGAGAGCGGGGGGCGGCCGGCCGGCCGCCCCCCGCTGCTCCGTCGTCCCCTGCGGGGCACCTCAGCGCCGGGAGTAGTCCCGGAACCCGCGGCCGGTCTTGCGGCCCAGGTAGCCGGCGGTGACCAGGTGCTCGAGCAGCGGCGCGGGCGCGAACCCGGGCTCGCGGAACTCGGTGTACAGCTCCCGCTCGATGGCCAGCGAGACGTCGAGTCCGACGACGTCGAGCAGCTCGAACGGGCCCATCGGGTAGCCGCAGCCGACCTTCATGGCGGCGTCGATGTCGTCGGCGGTCGCGTAGTGCGCCTCGAGCATCTTCACCGCGTCGTTCAGGTACGGGAACAGCAGCGCGTTGACGATGAACCCGGCCCGGTCGGTGCAGGACACCGCGTGCTTGCCCAGCTGCGCGCAGACCGCGTGCGCGGTGGCCTCGACGTCGGGGGCGGTGGCGATGGTGCTGACCACCTCGACGAGCTTCATCACCGGGGCGGGGTTGAAGAAGTGCAGGCCGACGACGTCGGCGGGGCGCTCGCTGGCCTTGGCGCACTCGATGACCGGCAGGCTGGACGTCGTCGTGGCCAGCACCGCGCCCGGCTTGCAGATCTCGCCGAGGTTGGCGAACAGCGCCTGCTTGGTGGCCAGGTGCTCGACGACGGCCTCGATGACCAGGTCGACGTCGGCGAGGTCGTCCAGCGACGCCGACCCGGTGACCCGGCCGAGGACCTCGTCCCGGCCGGCCTCGTCGAGCCGCCCGCGGGCCACCTGCTTGTCCAGCGACTTGCGCAGCGCGGTCTGCACGGCCTCGACCTTGTCGAGGGTGCGGGCGACGAAGACGACCTCGTAGCCGCCCTTGGCGACGACCTCGATGATGCCGGTGGCCATCGTCCCGGAGCCGACGACGCCGACCTTCGACACCGGGCGGGCGCCCTCGGCGGCGCCGCCGGCGACCGGGGTGCGCTCGTCGGGCACCACCTCGGCCGAGCCCTCCTCGGCGTAGGTGTAGAACCCGCGGCCGGACTTCCGGCCCAGCAGGCCCGCGGTCATCATCTGCTTGATGACCGGGCTGGGGGCGTGCAGCCGGTTGCGCGACTGCTTGTACATCGTGTCGAGGATCTCGTAGGCGGTGTCGATGCCGATGAGGTCCATGAGCGCGAGCGGGCCCATCGGGAGGCCGCAGCCCAGCCGCATGGCGGCGTCGATGTCCTCGCGGCTGGCGTAGCGGTTCTCGTACATGGAGACCGCGTGGTTGAGGTAGCCGAACAGCAGCGCGTTGGCGATGAAGCCGGCCTTGTCGCCGATGGTCACGTCGACCTTGCCCAGCCGCTCGGCCAGGGCCTCGACGTCCTCGATGACCGCGGGCTCGGTGACGACGGTGCGCACGACCTCGACCAGCTTCATGACCGGCGCCGGGTTGAAGAAGTGCATCCCGATGACCTTGCTCGGCCGGCCGGTGGCCACCGACAGCTCGGTCACCGACAGGCTGGAGGTGTTGGTCGCGAGGATGGTGTCCGGCGGGCAGATCTTGTCCAGCTTCGCGAACAGCTCGGTCTTGAGCTCCATCCGCTCCGGGACGGCCTCGATGACCAGCTCCGCGGCGGCGAGGTCCTCCAGCGAGGTGGTGAAGCGGATCCGCCCGAGGATCGCCTCGCGCTCGGCGTCGTCGAGCTTGCCGCGTGCGACCGCCTTCCCGGTGGACTGCTCGACGTGCCCGCGGCCCCGGACCAGCGCGTCCTCGCTGATCTCCACGGCCGTCACGGACAGGCCCGCACGGGCCAGCACCTCGGCGATGCCCGCACCCATCGTGCCCAGGCCCACCACGCCGACCTCGGTCAGTTCTCTGGCCACGCTGCCATCTCCTCCCGTGCGTTGACCGGGGCAGTCTCCCACCCGGACGGCGCGCGCCTGCTACCGGCCGGTAGGTCCCTCCCTGGGCCCGTCCAGGGTCCCGCCCTGAGCTCGCGAAGGGTGGGGAGGACGGGGTCCTCCCGCGGTGGGTAGCGGTCTCAGAACAGGCGCTGGGTGGGGTCGTCGGTGCCCTTGAGGACGGCGTAGTCGACGGTCACGCACTCGATGCCGCGGTCGCCGGCGAGCACCCGCGCCTGCGGCTTGATCTCCTGCGCGGCGAACACGCCCTTGACCGGGGCCAGCAGCGGGTCGCGGTTGAGCAGCTCGAGGTAGCGGGTCAGCTGCTCGACGCCGTCGATCTCGCCGCGCCGCTTGACCTCGACGGCGACGGTGCGGCCGTCGGCGTCGCGGCAGAGCAGGTCGACCGGGCCGATCGCCGTCGGGTACTCGCGGCGGACCAGCGACCAGCCCTGCCCGAAGGTCTCCACGTGCAGCGCGAGCAGCCGCTGCAGCTCGGCCTCGACGCCGTCCTTCTGCAGGCCGGGGTCCACGCCCAGCTCGTGCGCGGAGTCGTGCTCGACCGACTCGATGGTGATGACCAGCTGCTCACCGGCCTTGTTGGTGACCGTCCAGGTGCCGGACCCGTCGACCAGCTCGTCCCTGAGCGTGCACGGCGGGCTCATCCAGTTCAGCGGCTTGTAGGCGCGGTCGTCGGCGTGCACAGACACCGAGCCGTCGGCCTTGACCAGCAGCAGCCGCGGGGCCATGGGCAGGTGGGCGGTCAGCCGCCCGATGTAGTCGACCGAGCAGCGGGCGATGACCAGACGCACGGGGGCCGACGGTACCGGTCCGGTCACGACGGGAACCGCCGAGCCGGGTCGCGCGTCCGCAGGACCGTGACGACGACGTCGACGGTGCGCGCGGCCGCCCTGCTGGCCGGCGCGCTGGCACTCGCCGGGTGCGCGCAGGACGGGACCGACGCCGCGGCCCCGTCGCCCGACCCCCTGCCCGCGGGCCCCGTGCTGCAGGTGGAGCACACCGGCGGCTTCGTGCCCCCGGAGGACCTGGCCACCCGGCTGCCGCTGGTCACCGTCTACGGCGACGGCCGGGTGTTCACCGAGGGCCCGCAGATCGAGATCTGGCCCTCGCCCGCGCTGCCGAACGTGCAGGTGACGGAGGTCGACGAGGCCACCGTCCGCGACCTGCTCGACCGCGCCCTCGACGCCGGCGTGGCGGAGGACGCCGACCTCGGCGAGCCGCCCGTGGCCGACGCGCCGACCACCCGCATCACCCTGACCACCGGCGAGGGCACCGCGGTCCGCGAGGTCTACGCGCTGGCCGAGACCCCTGACGGGTCGCTGGCCCCGGAGCAGGCGCAGGCCCGCGCCCGGCTGCAGGACCTCGTCGACGAGCTCACCGGCCTGGCCGGCGCGGGCCCGGCGGAGTCCTACGTGCCGCAGACGGTCGCCGCGGTGGTCCAGCCGCATCCCGGCGGCGACCCGGAGTTCCCCCAGCCCGACGTCACCTGGCCGGGTCCCGAGCTGCCCGGCACGCCGCTGGGCGCCGGCCTGACCTGCGTGAGCGCCACCGGGCAGCAGGCCGCCGACGTGCTGGCGACCGCCGCCCCGGCGAACGTGCTGACGCCGTGGGTCACCGCCGACGGAGCCCGCTGGTCGATCGCGTTCCGGCCGGTGCTCCCGCACGAGACCGGCTGCGCCGACCTGACCGGCTGACCCGGCCTCGGTCGGTCCAGCTCAGTCGGTCCAGGCGGGCGGGCGCTTCTCCAGGAATGACCGCATGCCCTCGCGGGCGCCGTCGATCTGGCTGGCCGACGCCATCACCTCGACGGCGACGGCGTAGGCGTCCCGCTCGGTCCGGTCGAGCTGGGCGTACATCGTCTGCTTGCCCCAGGCCTTGCTCGCCCGCGAGCCGCGGGTGGCGCGCGCCATCAGCTCGTCGACGGCGGCGTCGAGCTCGCCGTCGGGCACGACCCGGTTGACCAGCCCCCAGTCCAGCGCGGTCCGCGCGTCGACGACGTCGCCGGTGAGCGCGAGCTCCATGGCCCGCTTGCGGCCGACGTTGCGGGCGATGGCCACCATCGGCGTGTGGCAGAACCAGCCGGCCTTGCCGCCCGGGGCGGCGAACCCGGCCGACTCCGCGGCCACCGCCAGGTCGCAGGAGGCGACCAGCTGGCAGCCGGCGGCGGTGGCCAGCGCGTGCACCCGGGCGACGACGACCTGCGGCACGTCCTGCAGCGTCTGCATCAGCTCGGTGCACAGGGCGAGCAGGCTGCGCACCTCGGTCACCGGCCGGTCGAGGACGTCCCGGAAGTCGTGCCCGGCGCTGAACACCGGCCCCTCCGCGCCCAGCACGATGCCCGCCGCGTCGCTGCCGCCGGCGTCGGTGACGGCGGCCAGCAGCTGGGTGAGGTGGTCGCGGGACAGCGCGTTGCGCCGCTGCGGGCGGCACATGGTGATGCGGACGACGTCGCCGTCGCGCTCGACGCGGGGAGCTCCCTCGGCGGTCACGTGACCGACCTCACCACGGACGGCCGGTCGGCGGCAACGCGGCTGGGGACGCTGGAGGGGTGGACGCCGAGGAGGTCACCGACACCGCGCCCCGCGCCGCCGGGCGGACGCTGTTCACCCAGGGCTGGCGGGACGTCGCGTTCCTCCACTGGGCGGTCGACCCGGACATCGTCGCGCCGCTGCTGCCGCCGGGCACCCGGCCGGACACCACCCCGGACGGGCGCAGCTGGGTGGGGCTGGTGCCCTTCCGCATGCGCCGCATCGGCGTCCTCGGCTCGCCCGGCCTGCCCTGGGTCGGCTCGTTCCTCGAGACCAACGTGCGGCTGTACTCCGTGGACGGGCAGGGCCGGCGCGGCGTCGTCTTCGCGTCCCTCGACGCCGACCGGCTGCTGCCGGTGCTAGTCGCCCGCGCCGCGGGGCTGCCCTACCTGTGGTCGCGGATGCGCCTGACCCGTGACGGCGACCTGCTCACCTACACCTGCCGGCGGCGCTGGCCCGGGCCGCGCGGCGCCGGCGGCCGGGTCGGGGTGCGCGTCGGCCCGCGGCTGGAGCGGCCCGGCCCGCTGGAGCGCTTCCTCACCGGCCGCTGGGGCCTGCACCAGACGAGCCGGGGCCGCACGCGCTACTGGCCCAACGAGCACCCGGCCTGGCCGCTGCACCGCGCCGAGCTGCTGACCTGGGACGGCGACCTGCTCGCCGCGGCCGGGCTGCCCGGTGTCGGCGGCCCGCCGGACAGCGTGCTGTTCTCCCCCGGCGTCGACGTCCGCTTCGGCCCCCGCGTCTGACGCACGGAGTCGTTCCGCAACCCCCTGGGCAAGACGGCGCCCAGCGGCGACACTGCCCGGGTGGGAGCACCGCAGCCCGTGGCGACCGCCGACCCGACGACCGACGACGCCGGCGAGGACTGGGTGCACCGCCTGCTCGACCTCGCGCGCGCCCGGCTCGGGATGGACGTCGCCTGGCTGTCGGTGTTCACCCAGGACCGCCAGGAGATCGCCTCGGCCACCGGCGAGCTCGGCGCCATGAACGTCTCCGAGGGCATGTCGATGCCGCTCGAGGAGTCCTTCTGCGTGCGGGTGCTGTCCGGCCAGCTGCCGCCGGTGGTCACCGGCGCCGACCGCAACCCGGTCACCCGCGAGCTCGCGGTCACCCGGCAGCTCCGGATCGGCTCCTACGTCGGCGCCCCGGTGCGCGGCGACGACCGGCGCCCGCTGGGGATGCTGTGCTGCATCAGCCGGGACGCCGGGGAGCAGCTGGACGGCTCGTCGGTGCGGACGGTGGAGCTGCTCGCCGAGCTGATCGGCGAGCGGCTGACCGCCGAGGAGGCCGCCGTCGCCGAGCTGGCCGCCCGGCGCGCGCGGGTCTGCGACGTCCTGGAGCGGCGCGCGGTGGAGGTGCACGTCCAGCCGGTCGTCGACATGCACAGCGGCACCGTCGTCGCGCACGAGGCGCTGTCCCGCTTCCCCGGCAGCGAGGGCGGCCCGGCGACGCTGTTCGCCGACGCCGCCGTCGTCGGCCTGGGCGTGGACCTGGAGCTGCTGGCCGTGCACGCCGCGCTGGAGGCCGGGGACCGGCTGCCGCGGCGCCTGCGGCTGGCGGTCAACCTCTCCCCCGAGGCGCTGCTCGCCCCCGAGGTCGGTGAGGCGCTCCTCGACGGCGTCCGGCGGACGGCGTTGACCGTGGAGATCACGGAGCACAGCCCGATCGCGGACTACGGGCCGGTCCTGGGTGCGCTGGCGCCGCTGCGGGCGGCCGGGATCCGGCTCAGCATCGACGACGCCGGCGCCGGCTACGCGAGCCTGCGGCACATCCTGCGGCTGCGGCCGGACACCATCAAGCTCGACATCGCGCTGGTGAGCGGGGTCGACGTCGACCCGGCCCGGCAGGCGATGACCGCGGCGATGGTGGCCTTCGCCGCCGACACCGGCGCCACGCTGGTGGCCGAGGGCATCGAGACCACCGCCGAGCGCGACGCCCTGCTCTCCCGTGGCGTCCGCTACGGCCAGGGCCACCTGTTCGGCCGGCCAGCGCCGATCTCCTGAGCGGCGCCGGCCGGCCGCACCTCACACGGAGGCGGGCACCTTCTCGTCCAGGCCGTTGGCCTCGCGGACCACGTCGACGACCTGGCCCATGATGTCGGTGAGCCCGAAGTCCTTGGGCGTGAACACCCGGGCCACGCCCTGCTCGCGCAGCCGGCGTGCGTCGCTGTCGGGGATGATCCCGCCGACGACGACCGGGACGTCGTCCAGGCCGGCCTCCTGCAGGCCGCGCAGCACCGCCGGCACCACCTGCAGGTGCGAGCCGGACAGCACCGACAGCCCGACGACGTGCACGTCCTCCTCGACCGCGGCCGACACGATCTGCGCGGGCGTGAGCCGGATGCCCTGGTAGACCACCTCGAAGCCGGCGTCGCGGGCGCGGACGGCGATCTGCTCGGCGCCGTTGGAGTGCCCGTCGAGGCCGGGCTTGCCGACCAGGAACCGCAGCCGCCCGCCCAGCTCCTCGCCGGTGGCGCGCACCCGCTCGCGGACCTGCGCCAGCGTCTCGTCGGCCTCGCCCCCGCCGGTGGCCGCGGCCACGCCCGTGGGGGCGCGGTACTCGCCGAACACCTCGCGCAGCACGCCGGCCCACTCCCCCGTCGTCACGCCCGCGCGGGCGCACTGCAGGGTCGCCTCCATGAGGTTGACGTCGCCGCCGGCGGCCTCGCGCAGCGCGGCCAGCGCGGCCTCGACCGGCGCCGGGTCGCGCTCGGCCCGCCACCTCCGGACCGCCTCCTGGGCGGCGTTCTCGACGGCGGGGTCGACGACCTGGATGGCGGCGTCGAGGTCGGCCAGCAGCGGGTTGGGCTCGGTGCCCTCGAACCGGTTGACGCCGACGACGACGTCGTCCCCGTTCTCCATCCGGCGCCGGCGCTCGGCCAGCGAGGCGACCAGCTGCCCCTTCATGTAGCCGGACTCGACGGCGGCCACCGCCCCGCCCATCTCCTGCACCCGGGCGATCTCGGCGCGGGCGCCCTCGACGAGCTCGGCGACCTTCCGCTCCACCACGACCGACCCGGTGAACAGGTCGTCGTACTCGAGCAGGTCGGTCTCGTAGGCGAGCACCTGCTGCAGCCGCAGCGACCACTGCTGGTCCCACGGCCGGGGCAGGCCCAGCGCCTCGTTCCACGCCGGCAGCTGCACCGCGCGGGCGCGGGCGTCCTTGGACAGCGTGACGGCGAGCATCTCGAGCACGATCCGCTGCACGTTGTTCTCCGGCTGCGCCTCGGTCAGGCCCAGGGAGTTGACCTGCACGCCGTAGCGGAAGCGGCGGTGCTTGGGGTCCTGCACGCCGTAGCGCTCCTGCGTCAGCTCGTCCCAGAGCTGGGTGAAGGCGCGCATCTTGCACATCTCCTCGACGAAGCGGACGCCCGCGTTGACGAAGAAGGAGATGCGCGCGACCACCTCGCCGAAGCGCTCCTGGGGCACCTGGCCGGAGTCCCGCACCGAGTCCAGGACGGCGATCGCGGTGCTCATCGCGTAGGCGATCTCCTGCACCGGCGTCGCCCCGGCCTCCTGCAGGTGGTAGCTGCAGATGTTGATCGGGTTCCACTTCGGCATCGCCGTCACCGTGTAGGCGACCATGTCGGTGATCAGCCGCATCGAGGGCCCGGGCGGGAACACGTAGGTCCCCCGCGACAGGTACTCCTTGATGATGTCGTTCTGCGTCGTCCCGGCGAGCTTCGCGACGTCGTGCCCGTGCTCCTCGGCGACCGCCTGGTAGAGCGCGAGCAGCCACATGGCGGTGGCGTTGATCGTCATCGACGTGTTCATCTCGTCGAGCGGGATGCCGTCGAACAGCGCGCGCATGTCGCCGATGTGCGTGACCGGCACGCCGACCTTGCCGACCTCACCGGCGGCGAGCTCGTCGTCCGGGTCGTAGCCGGTCTGCGTCGGCAGGTCGAAGGCGACCGACAGGCCGGTCTGCCCCTTCGCCAGGTTCCGGCGGTAGAGCGCGTTGGACTCGGCCGGCGAGGAGTGGCCGGCGTAGGTGCGCATGACCCAGGGGCGGTCGCGCTCCTTCGGCGATGAAGGGAACGGCATGCCCGCGGAGTGTAAGGGTGTTACCGGCGAGTAGCAGCACCGGTCCGGGAGCCCCGCGGTGGCACACTCGATCGCGTGCGACCGGGCTGGTCGGGGCCCGGACGCCGCCCGCCGAGGGGAGGCGCCGTGCTGCAGCCGGGCAGTCTGAGCTACATCGCCGGACCGGTCATCGCGATCGTCGTCATGGTGCTGCTCGCCCTCTTCATGCGCTGGGCCTTCGGCGGGAGCTCCACCGGCGGCATGCGCCGGCGCCGCCCCGCGCCCACCGACGACGGCCTGCTCACCCGGGTCGCCACGCTGTCCCGCCGCGAGTCGGCGCTGGCGCTGCGGGCGGTGCTCTCCGACGCCGGGATCCGCTCGACGGTCCGCTTCCCCGAGGCGCACCGCGCCGACGTGCTGGTCTTCCCCGAGGACGCCGACCGGGCCCGCGCGCTGGCGTCGTCCTTCCCCGCGGCCTAGCTAGAGGTCGCTGGGGCGCTCGACCCGCTCGATCTGCACGCCGAGGCCGCGCAGCTGCTCGACGAAGTCCGGGTAGCCGCGGTCGACGTGGTGCACGTCCTGCACCTCGGTGACGCCGTCGGACAGCAAGCCGGCGAGCACCAGCCCGGCGCCGGCTCGGATGTCGGTGGCCACCACCGGCGCCGACGAGAGCCGCTCCCGGCCGCGGACGACGGCGTGGTGGCCGTCGATGCGCACGTCGGCGCCCAGGCGCACCAGCTCGTTGACGAACATGAACCGGCCCTCGAACACGTTCTCCGTGATCAGCGCCGTGCCGGTGGACACCGCGGCCAGCGCGACCGCCATCGGCTGCAGGTCGGTCGGGAAGCCGGGGAACGGCAGGGTGACGACGTCGACCCCGCGCGGCCGCTCGTCCATGGCGACCCGGACGCCGTTCTCGACGACCTCCACGGTGGCGCCGGCGCTCACCAGCTTGTCCAGCGGGACGGCGAGGTGGTCGGGGACGGCCCGCTCGACGACGACGTCGCCGCGGGTCATCACCGCGCCGATCGCCCACGTCCCGGCCACGATCCGGTCCGGCACCGTCGAGTAGGTCACCGGCGACAGCGCGTCGACGCCCTCGACGGTGAGCGTCGAGGTGCCCGCGCCGTCGATGCGGGCGCCCATCGCGGTGAGCATCGAGCAGATGTCGACGATCTCCGGCTCGCGGGCGGCGTTGTCGATGACCGTCGTCCCCTCGGCCAGGACCGCGGCCATGAGCAGGTTCTCCGTGGCGCCGACCGACGGGAAGTCCAGCCAGATCGACGTGCCCACCAGCCGCGGCGCGGAGGCGACGAGGAAGCCGTGCTCGCTGTGGATCGAGGCGCCGAGCCGCTCCAGGCCGGAGATGTGCATGTCCAGCCCGCGGGAGCCGATCGCGTCGCCGCCGGGCAGCGCCACCCGGGCGCTGCCGCAGCGCGCGACCAGCGGGCCGAGCACGCTGATCGAGGCGCGCATCTTGCGGACCAGGTCGTAGTCGGTCTCGGTGGCGGGGTCCTCCGGCACGTCGACGACGACCCGGCCGCCGCCCCCGGGCTGCCCCGAGCGCTCGTAGCTGACGCCGCAGCCCAGGCGGCGGAGCACCTCGCTCATGATCGCGACGTCGAGGATGTCGGGGACCTCGTCGATCGTCGTCCGCCCGGAGGCCAGGAGCGCGGCCGCCATGAGCTTGAGGGCACTGTTCTTCGCCCCCGTGACCCGTACCTGGCCCCTGAGGGCGGTGCCGCCGGTCACCTCGAAGCACTGCACCCGACCACCCTACGGCGGGTGCGCGGGCGGCTCCGGGCAGCGTCCTAGGCTCGGCCCATGACGGTCCGGCTCACCCGCATCTACACGAAGACCGGTGACGCCGGGCAGACGCACCTGGGTGACATGAGCCGGGTGGCCAAGACCGACCCGCGGCTGGTCGCCTACGCCGACGTCGACGAGGCCAACAGCGTGCTCGGCGTGGCCCTGGCGCTCGGGGCGCCGCCGCCGGAGCTGGTCGAGCTCGTGCGCAGCGTGCAGAACGACCTGTTCGACGTCGGCGCCGACCTGTCCACGCCCGTGGTGCCCGACCCCGCGCACCCGCCGCTGCGGGTGACCGCCGCCTACACCGAGCGGCTCGAGGCGGCCTGCGACGAGCACAACGAGGCGCTGCCGAAGCTCACCAGCTTCGTGCTGCCCGGCGGGACGCCGCTGGCCGCGCTGCTGCACCAGGCGCGGGTGGTCGTCCGGCGGGCCGAGCGGAGCGTGTGGGCGCTGCTGGAGGCCGACGGCGAGCGCACCAACCCGGAGACCGCCCGCTACCTCAACCGGCTCTCGGACCTGCTGTTCATCCTCGCCCGCGAGGCCAACCCCGACGGCGACGTGCTGTGGGAGCCCGGCGCGCACAGCGGCGTGCACGCGCAGCGGGCCGCGCGGGGCTGACGCCGGCCCTCAGTGCACGGGCGGGGCCGACTCCACCCAGGAGAGGAACCCCGTCACCGTGGAGGGGTCCATGGCCAGTTCCTTGCGGCCGCTGCCGGTGACGCAGGTCAGGACGACCGCGTCGTCGGGCAGGGCGACGTCGTCCCGGCCCGGCGGCCGCCGGCCCTCGACCTGCACCTCCGTGCGGCACAGCCGCTGCTGCGGGCGGACCGACAGCGACAGCGCGCGGTACCAGAGCAGCGCCTCTCCCCCGTACCAGGCGACGCCCACCGACCACCGGGAGCTGCCGGCCGGGCGCAGCCACATCGTCACCGCGCCGAGGCCGGAGAGCAGCAGCCGGCGGCGGATGAGGAAGGCGACCACCAGGACGACGACCAGCACCCCGGCGAGGACGAGCAGGGCGGTGGTCACCGTCGGCTGGGGCGGGCGCGGTCCGGTCGGGTCAGTCGGCCTGTCCGGCGGCCCGCAGGCGGGACTGGGCGCGGCGGGCGGCGGCGAGGGCCTCCGGGTCGTCGCCGGCGGACTCGGCGCGGCGCAGCGCCTCGCGGGCCCGCTCGACGTCGATCTCGGAGGAGATCTCCGCGGTCTCGGCGAGGATGGACACGCCCTTCGGCGTCACCGACAGGAACCCGCCGTGCGCGGCGACGACCATGTCGGGGCCCTCGGTGGTGCGGACGGTGACCACGCCACCGGGGGCGAGCTCGCCCAGCAGCGGGGCGTGGCCGGGCAGGACGCCGATCTCGCCCTCGGTCGTGCGGGCGATGACCATGCTCGCCTCACCGGACCAGATGGTCCGCTCGACGGCCACCAACTCGACCTGCAGGGTCGCCACGACACTCCTCCGGGTCCACCGACGGGCGGTGCTGGGACGCCGGCCGGGAAGCGGGCACGGCGACGGTCGCCGCCCACTCTAGTCGCGGGACCCGGGACACCCGGCGCGGGCCGTCCGGCGGTCACCCGGGCGGGCGGCAGGCCCGGTGAGGGTCTAGGCGGCGCGGCGGTAGAGCAGGGTCCAGCGACCGACGCGGACCCACGGGTGGCGCACCGTCGAGGCGGGCGCCCACTCCTCGGTGTCGTAGGCGATGTCGTGCACGTGCGGTACGGACGTCGACGGCCAGGTCCACCCTGGATCGGCGGTCCCGGCCGGCAGGCGGGTCACCGTGCCGTCGGTGCTGGTCGCGTCCAGCCACTCCATGGTCTTCTCCCACACGACGCGTCCGGTCCCTCCGGGCGCCACCCTCTCCGATCGGCAGCAAGGCTCCCGCTCTTAAGGTGCGCCCGGAAGGCACCTGCCCACGACGCCGGGTACGTCAACCACCTGGCGCGCCACGCCCTGGCCCGTCCCGACCGTCCGTGACCGGTCCTGCACGGGGAGGCGGCCCCCGACGCACGACGGCCGGGTGCCCCCCGCAGGGACACCCGGCCGTGACGTGGTGTGGCCCCGTCCAGAGGCTCACCCCGAGCGTGCGAGGGGTGAGGAGGACGGGGTCCTTCCTCAGCCGCGCTTGAGCTTCTCCGCGTTGCGCTCGAGGTCCTCGAGCCCACCGCACATGAAGAAGGCCTGCTCGGGCACGTGGTCGTAGTTGCCCTCCGTGAGCGCCTTGAAGGCCTCGAGGGTCTCCGACAGCGGCACGAACGAGCCGGGCTGACCGGTGAAGGCCTCGGCCACGAACATGTTCTGCGAGAGGAACCGCTCGATCCGCCGCGCGCGCTGCACGGTGACCTTGTCCTCCTCGGAGAGCTCGTCGATGCCGAGGATCGCGATGATGTCCTGCAGCTCCTGGTAGCGCTGGAGGATCTGCTTCACCGTCTGCGCGACCTGGTAGTGGTCCTGCCCGACGTACTGCGGGTCGAGGATCCGGCTGGTGGAGTCCAGCGGGTCGACGGCCGGGTAGATGCCCTTCTCCGAGATCGGCCGGGAGAGCACCGTCGTCGCGTCGAGGTGCGCGAAGGTGGTGTGCGGCGCCGGGTCGGTGATGTCGTCGGCGGGCACGTAGATCGCCTGCAGCGAGGTGATCGAGTGACCCCGCGTCGAGGTGATCCGCTCCTGCAGCTCGCCCATCTCGTCGGCGAGGGTCGGCTGGTAACCCACGGCGGAGGGCATGCGGCCCAGCAGCGTGGACACCTCGGACCCGGCCTGGGTGAACCGGAAGATGTTGTCGATGAAGAGCAGCACGTCCTGGTTCTGCTCGTCGCGGAAGTACTCCGCCATCGTCAGCGCCGACAGCGCCACCCGCAGCCGGGTGCCCGGCGGCTCGTCCATCTGGCCGAAGACCAGCGCGGTGGACTCGATGACGCCCGACTCGGTCATCTCGGTGATGAGGTCGTTGCCCTCGCGGGTGCGCTCGCCGACGCCGGCGAACACCGACACGCCACCGAACTCCTGGGCGACCCGGCGGATCATCTCCTGGATCAGCACGGTCTTGCCCACGCCGGCACCGCCGAACAGGCCGATCTTCCCGCCGGCCACGTACGGGGTGAGCAGGTCGATGACCTTGATGCCGGTCTCGAGCAGCTCGGTGCGGCCCTCGAGCTGGTCGAACCGCGGCGCGTGCCGGTGGATCGACCAGCGCGGCAGGTCCTGGCCGTAGCCCGGCTTGTCGAGGCACTCGCCGAGGGCGTTGAACACGTGGCCGGTGACCTCGTTGCCCACCGGGACGCTGATCGAGGCGCCGGTGTCCCGGACCTCGGCGCCACGGACCAGACCGTCGGTCGGGGCCATGGAGATGGTGCGGACCACGTTGTCGCCCAGGTGCTGGGCGACCTCGAGGGTCAGCGTCTTGCCCAGGTCGGCGAGGGTCACGTCGACGTGCAGGGCGTTGAACAGGTCGGGCATCGCGTCGCGCGGGAACTCGACGTCGACGACCGGCCCGGTGACCCGGACGACGCGGCCGGTCGTCTGGGTGGTCGGACGGTCCTCGGTGACGGTCATGAGTGCTCCTGGGATCTCAGGTCCGGTGTCCCGCCGCCGGCGGGGCCGGGGTGGTCAGTCGTCGGCGTTGGCTGCGACCAGCGCGTCGGCGCCACCGACGATCTCGCTGATCTCCTGGGTGATCTCGGCCTGGCGCGCCTGGTTGGCCTGGCGGGAGAGGCTCTTCGCCAGCTCCTCGGCGTTGTCCGAGGCCGACTTCATCGCCCGCCGCCGCGACGCCGACTCGGAGGCCGCGGCCTCGAGCAGCGCCGCGTAGATGCGGGTGGTGACGTACTTCGGCAGCAGCGCGTCGAGCAGCGCGTCGGCCGAGGGCTCGAACTCGTACGAGGTGGGGACCCCGGAGTCGCCGGTCCGGCCGGCCTCGCGGTCCTCCCGCTCGAAGTCGAACTCCTCGACCTCCTCGACCTCCAGCGGCGCCAGGCGCTTGGCGACCGGGACCTGCGCGAGCAGCGACCGGAACTCGGTGTAGACGATGTGCAGCTCGTCCACGCCGGCCACGCCGTCGGCACCCGGGCCACCGTCGGCTTCGGCCCCGGCGGTGAACGCGTCGATGAGGACGCGCCCGACCTCCTGGGCGTCGGGATAGGCCGGCTGCTCGGAGAACCCGGTGAAGGTCTGCGCCACCGGCCGGTTGCGGAAGGAGTAGAAGGTCTCCCCCTTGCGGCCGATGACGTAGACCTGCGGCTCCTTGCCCTCCTGCCGCAGCAGCGACAGCAGCTCCTCGGTCCGCCGCAGCACGTTGACGTTGTAGGAGCCGGCGAACCCGCGGTCGGAGGTGACCACCAGGACCGCGGCCCGCCGGGTCGCCTGCCGCTCGGTGAGCAGCGGGTGCTCGAGCGAGGCCGACGACGCCAGCGCGGACAGGACCCGGGTGATCTCCCGGGCGTACGGCTTGGACGCCTCCACCCGTGCCTGGGCGCGCACGATGCGGGCGCCGGCGATCAGCTCCTGGGCCGAGAAGATCTTCTTCGTCGACTGCGTGGAGCGGATGCGGCGCCGCAGCGCGCGAAGGGAACCGGCCACCGGTCAGGCCTTCTTGACCTGGACGCGCTCCTGGCCACGCTCGGACGCGTCCATGGCCTCGGCCTCGGGCTCGTTGACCAGCGAGGTGCCGTCGGAGGTCGTGAACTGCTGGTAGAAGCTCTCGACGGCGCGCTCGAGGCTGCTGACCGCGTCGTCGCCGAGGGTCCGCGAGGTGCGGATCTCGTCGAAGACGCCGCCCTCGGCCCGGGCGATGTGGTCGAGGAACTCCGACTCGAACCGGCGGACGTCGGACACCGGCACGCGGTCGAGCTTGCCGGTGGTGCCCAGCCACAGCGAGACGACCTCGCGCTCGACCGGGTACGGCTGGTACTGGCCCTGCTTGAGCAGCTCCACCAGACGCTGGCCGCGGTCGAGGGTGGCCCGGCTGGAGGCGTCCAGGTCCGAGGCGAACGAGGCGAAGGCCTCGAGCTCGCGGTACTGGGCGAGGTCCAGGCGCAGGCGGCCGGCGACCGACTTCATCGCCTTGATCTGCGCCGAGCCGCCGACCCGGGACACCGAGATGCCCACGTTGATGGCCGGGCGGACACCGGAGTTGAACAGACCGGTCTCGAGGAAGATCTGCCCGTCGGTGATCGAGATGACGTTGGTCGGGATGTAGGCCGACACGTCGTTGCCCTTGGTCTCGATGAGCGGGAGGCCCGTCATCGACCCGGCGCCCAGGTCGTCGGAGAGCTTGGCGCAGCGCTCCAGCAGCCGGGAGTGGAGGTAGAAGACGTCGCCCGGGTAGGCCTCGCGGCCCGGCGGGCGGCGCAGCAGCAGCGAGACCGCGCGGTAGGCCTCGGCCTGCTTGGACAGGTCGTCGAAGACGATCAGGACGTGCTTGCCCTCGTACATCCAGTGCTGGCCGATCGCCGAGCCGGTGTAGGGGGCGATGTACTTGAAGCCGGCGGCCTCCGACGCGGGAGCGGCGACGATCGTCGTGTACTCCATCGCGCCGGCCTCCTCGAGGGAAGCGCGGATCGCCGCGATCGTCGAGCCCTTCTGGCCGACGGCGACGTAGATGCAGCGCACCTGCTGCTTCGGGTCACCGGTGGCCCAGGCCTGCTTCTGGTTGATGATCGTGTCGAGGACGATCGCCGTCTTGCCGGTCTGGCGGTCGCCGATGACCAGCTGGCGCTGGCCGCGGCCGATCGGGGTCATGGCGTCGATGGCCTTGATCCCGGTCTGCAGCGGCTCGTGCACCGACTTGCGCTGCACGACCGTGGGGGCCTGCAGCTCCAGCGCGCGGCGGCCGGTGGTGGCGATCTCGCCGCCGCCGTCGATCGGGTTGCCGAGCGGGTCGACGACGCGGCCGAGGTAGCCGTCGCCGACCGGGACCGACAGGACCTCGCCGGTGCGGCGGACCTGCTGCCCCTCCTCGATGCCGGCGAAGTCACCGAGGATGACGACGCCGACCTCGCGGACGTCGAGGTTCAGCGCGAGGCCGCGGACGCCGCTCTCGAACTCGAGCAGCTCGTTGGTCATGACCGAGGGCAGGCCCTCGACCCGGGCGATGCCGTCGCCGGCCTCGGTGACGATCCCGACCTCTTCCCGGGACACGTCCGGGGAGTACTCGGTGACGTAGTTCTGGATGGCACTGCGGATCTCGTCTGCGGAGATCGTCAGCTCGGCCATGGCGCGCGTCCTCTTCCCTGCTGGGTCGTGCTGTCTGTGGTCTGGGGTGGGGCGGGTCAGCCGGCGAGCCGGCGGCCGGCGGACTCGAGCCGGTTGGCGATGCTGCCGTCGATGACCTCGTCACCGACGCGCACGACCAGCCCGCCGAGCACCTCGGGGTCGACCGTCACCTGGAGGCCGATCGTCCGCCCGTAGATCCGGCCGAGCACGTCGCGCAGCCGCTGCTCCTGCGTCACGGTCAGCGGCACCGCCGTCGTCACGTGGGCGACCGAGCGGCCGCGCCGGGCGGAGGCCGCCACGGACAGCCGCTCGACCCGGTTCTCCGCGTTCCCCACGTGCCGGGCGGTCAGCGAGTTCCGCAGCAGCTGCTCGGTGACCGGGCTGACCCGGCCCGACAGGAGCCGGTCGAGCAGCGCCGCGCGCCCCTCGGCCGGTGCCGAGTCGTCGGAGAGGATGCGGGACAGCTGCGGGTCGCCGCCGACGATCCGGCCGAAGCGGAACAGCTCGTCCTCGACGCCCTCGAGCTCACCGCGCGCCTCGGCGGCGTCCAACGAGGCCTCGGTGGCCAGCATCTCGGCGGCCTCGACCAGGTCCAGCGGCCGCGACCACCGCTGGCGGGCGGCGGTCTCGACCAGGTCGACGGCGACCTCGGAGACCCGCCCGCCGAGGATCCGGCGGGCCAGTCCGGCCCGGTCGGCCGGCTTGGCCGCCGGGTCGGACAGGGCCCGGCGCAGCGCCACGGTGCCGTCGAGCAGCCGCGCCACGGCGAACAGCTCGTCGGCCAGGGCCAGCAGGCCCGGGCCGGCGGCACCGGCCGTGGTCGCGGCGAGGCGCTCGCGGGTGACCGCGAGCGCCTCCCGGCTGGAGGCGTCCATCAGCGGTCGCCGCCGGGGACGAACACGGTGCTGCCGGTGCGGCCGTTGCCCGCCGCCCCGCCGGCCATGCCGTCGAGCTGGTCGAGGAACCGGTCGACGGTGCCGCGGCGCCGGGCCTCGTCCTCCAGGGACTCGCCGACCACGCGGCCGGCGAGGTCGACGGCCAGCGTGCCGATCTGGCCGCGCAGCTCGTTGACGACCGACTGGCGGTTGGCGGCCAGCTGCTCCTCGCCGCGGGCGACGATCCGCGCCGACTCCTCCTGCGCCTGGGCCCGCAGCTCCTCGAGGATCTGCTGGCCCTCGGCCCGGGCCTGGTCCCGGATCTGGGCTGCCTCGGTGCGTGCCTCGGCCAGCTGGGCGCGGTACTGCTCCAGCGCGGCCTTGGCCTCGGCCTGCATGGCCTCCGCCCGCTCGATGCCGCCCTCGATCGCCTCGCGGCGCGCCCGGAAGACCTGCTCGAAGCGCGGCGCGACGAACTTGAAGAGGACCAGCAGCACGATCGCGAAGGCGATCAGGCCGATGATGATCTCGCCGAGGGGCGGGAGGAGCGGGTTCGCGCTCTCCGCTGCGAGGATGCTCATGGTCTCAGTGTCCCTGTCCGAGTGGGTACCCGTGTCCGGAGACGCGGATCAGGTGCCGAAGACGAAGGGGACGACGAAGCCGATCAGCGCGAGCGCCTCGGAGAGGGCGAACCCGAGGAAGGCGTAGGTACGGGTCAGGCCGGCCGACTCGGGCTGCCGCGCCGTGGCCTGGATGTAGGCGGCCCACACGATGCCGACGCCGATGCCCGGGCCGATGGCGGCCAGGCCGTAGCCCACGGAGCCGATGCTGCCGGTGAGCTCAGCGAGAAGATCCATGACGGGGTGTTTCCTCCTGTGTCGTCGCCCGGAGTCCTCCGGGCGGCTTGCGGGGGTCGTGCGGGTGGTGCGGTCCGGGGTGCGGCAGGCCGGGCCCGGAGGTCAGTGCTCCGCTTCGATGGAGCCGTTGAGGTAGGTCCCCATCAGCACGGTGAAGACGTAGGCCTGGAGGAAGATGACCAGCAGCTCGAAGAAGGTCATCACGATGGCCATGAGCGCCGAGACGGGACCGAAGATGATCGAGAAGTTGTCCCGGCTGAGCAAGTACACGGCGCCGAGCGAGAAGACGACCAGCAGCATGTGGCCGGCGAACATGTTCGCGAAGAGCCGGACCGCGAGGGTGAACGGCCGCACGACGAAGTTCTGCAGGATCTCGATGGGCGTGACCAGGATGTACATCGGCTTGGGCACGCCCGGCAGGAACAGGATGTCCTTGAAGTAGCGGCCGGCGCCCTGCTCGCGGATGCCGATGTAGATGTAGATGACCCAGCAGATCGCGGCCAGCACCAGCGGGAACGCGAACTTCGACATCGGGGAGATCTGCGCGAACGGGATGATCGCCATCAGGTTATTCGCGAGGATGAAGAAGAACAGCGAGGCCAGGAACGGCGCGAACGGCAGCCCCTTGGGGCCGACGACGTCGCGCGCGATGCCGTCGCGGACCAGCGAGTAGCCGCTCTCGCCGACGAACTGCAGCTTGCCCGGCACGATCTGCGGCTTGCGCACGGTGGCGATCAGGAACGCGATCAGGAGCGCCGTGGCGACCCAGAGGATGATGGTGATGCGGGTGATCGCGAAGTCCACGCCCAGCAGCGAGAACTCGGCGACCGGTTCCGGGTAGAACTCGCCCAGGCCGGGAGCCTGGAAGCCGTCGCCGGACCCGCCGCCCTCGGCGGCGAGCACGTCCACGAGCGCGAGGGCGCTGGAGGTCACCGTTGTCCCTTCTGCGTCCTGGGCCGGCTCCGTCGTCCGCCCGGGGTGTTGCCGTCTCCGGGTGCACCAGGGTCTGGTGGCAGCCCGCCGAACCGTTTGACGACCAGGTAGATGGCCGCCGAGATGCCGAGGAGGATCCCGACCGGCAGGAACACCCGTGTGTCCAACCACCGGTCGAGCAACCACCCGGCACCGCCCCACACGGCCATCCCGGAGATCATGGTCCCGATGACGGCCCAGCCGGTCTCGGCACCGCTGCCCCGAGGGGCTGGTCGCGCAGGTCGGGGCCGGGGCTCCCCACGGGTGGGGTCGTCCTCGGCCATCGCCGGGACACTATCAGCCGCCAGTCGGGGCGCCTCCCGGTGCCGGGGGGACCGTCGCCTGACCGGGTGGCGCGGGCGGCGTCACGTAGTAGAGCGGGCGGGTCCACACCCACCGCAGCTGCACGCCGCTCCACAGCAGCGCGCCCACGACCACCGCCCACGCCAGCGTCCGGCGGTCGAGCCAGCCGTCCTCCGGCAGGGCGCTGAGGATCCCGAACAGCACGACGGCCTTGACGAAGAAGGTGCCCAGCGCCGCCGGCAGCGTGAAGGTGTCGTTGATCCGCCCGGCCCAGGCGATGACCACGCCGGAGACGACGAAGAACGCCGTCACGACCAGGGCGCCGACCAGCACCCCGACGGCGTCGGGCCAGCCGAGCACCAGGCCGACGACCAGGGCGGCGACGACGGCGACCGATCCCGTGACCAGCGTGCCGACCCTGAGGAACGACAGGTCCCACGGGACCTGCGCGGCCGGGCGGGGGGCGCTCACCGGAGCCCCCGGCCGGCGCCGGCCGCACGGGGCGCGGTCGGGGTGGTGGTCGCCGCGGCCGGCCCGGGTGCCGGTGCGGGCGCCGCCGGGGCGGTGGCCGTCGACCGGCGCCCGGCGCGGTGCGCCCGCGAGGTCGGGTGGGCGGCGCGGCTGCGGCGGCGCAGCTCGGCGATCTCGGCGGCCCGGGCCTCGCGGGCGGCACGCCGGGCGTGCGGGGCCAGGACGACGACGACACCCACGACGAGCAGCACCCCGATCACGACGAGCAGCTCGACCGTCCCGCCGGTGACCGACAGGGCCACCGCGCCGAAGGACAGGAGAGCCGCCCAGAAGTACATGGTCAGCACCGCCCGGCGGTGCGAGTGCCCGATGGACAGCAGCCGGTGGTGCAGGTGCATCTTGTCGGGCGAGAACGGCGACTGCCCGCGCCGGGTCCGGCGGACCACCGCCAGGAGCAGGTCGACGAACGGGATGAAGAGCACCGCGATCGGCACCAGCAGCGGCAGGGCCAGCGGCAGCAGGCTGGCGGCGGAGTCGAAGGACTGGGCGTCGACCCGGCCGGTGGCGCTCACCGCGGCGGCCGAGAGCATCAGGCCCACGAGCATCGACCCCGAGTCGCCCATGAAGATGCGCGCCGGGCTGAAGTTGTGCGGCAGGAAGCCCAGGCAGGCGCCGGCGAGCACCGCAGTCACCAGGGCCGGGGCGCTGGCGACCTCGTCGTAGCCGACGCGGCTGAGGTTGTAGCTGTAGGCGAAGAAGGCCAGCGCCGCGATGGCGGAGACGCCCGCGGCCAGCCCGTCGAGGCCGTCGATGAAGTTGAGCGCGTTGACCGTGAGGACGGTCAGCAGGATGGTCAGCGGCACGCCGACGTCCGGGCCGAACGAGATCGTCCCGATGTCGGCCACCGGCAGGAACAGGAACGCCAGCTGGACGCCGAGCAGCACCATGACGCCGGCGGCGGCGATCTGACCGGTGAGCTTGGTGAGCGCGTCCAGGCCGAACTTGTCGTCCAGCACCCCGAGCAGGCAGATCAGCCCGCCGGCGACGAGGACGGCGGCGGTCTGCGAGTCGTCGAAGGTGCGCTGCAACGCGGGCAGCCGGGTGGCCACCAGCACCGCCGCCGCGACCCCGAGGTACATGGCCACTCCCCCGCCGCGCGGGGTGGGGATGACGTGCACGTCGCGCTCGCGGGGGGCG
Organism: Geodermatophilus sp. SYSU D01180; assembly: GCF_054050415.1. Classification (NCBI taxonomy): domain Bacteria; kingdom Bacillati; phylum Actinomycetota; class Actinomycetes; order Geodermatophilales; family Geodermatophilaceae; genus Geodermatophilus; species Geodermatophilus sp. SYSU D01180. Next base: position 160,327 of record NZ_JBJGZH010000004.1, read on the forward strand.
GCCATCATCCGCAGCCGCACCGCGGCGATCCGCACCACCGGCGTGGCCAGGAAGGTGACCAGGCCCGCGGTCAGCAGGACGACGGCGTACTCGCGCACGGCTCAGCCCCCGTGCGGACCGCGCGCGGTCCCGGCCGGGCGCGCGGCGGGCGTGCTCATCGCGACGGTGCTCCCGGGGGCGAGACGGCGGGCGGACGGGACGGGCGGTACCCCCACGGTATCCCCCCGTCACCGGACGGAGCGGGATCCGCAGCCGCCGGCGACCGGGCCCTAGTCCGTGACCTCGGGCACGACCTCGCGCAGCCGCTCGACCGGCACCGCGCCCACCCGCAGGACGCGCGGCACCGGGCCGGTGCAGTCGACGATCGTGCTGGCCGCCGAGCCCGCGCGCGGGCCGCCGTCGAGGACGACCGCGGCGTGCTCGCCGAGCTGCGCGTCCGCCTCCTGCGCGCTCGTGGCGGCGGGCCGGCCGGAGCGGTTGGCGCTGGAGACGGCGAGCGGGCCGGTGCGGCGCAGCAGGTCGCGGGCGACGTCGTCGTCGGGGAGGCGGACGGCGACCGTCCCCTCGGCGTCGCCGAGGTCCCAGGCCAGCGACGGCGCGTGCTCGACGACGATGGTCAGCCCGCCCGGCCAGAAGGCCTCGGCCAGCCGCTGCGCCACCCGGGGCACGCTCATCGTCAGCCCGGCCATCGTCGACGCCTCGCCGATGAGCACGGGGACCGGCATGGCGCGGCCGCGGTTCTTCGCCGCCAGCAGGCCGGAGACCGCGACGGGCGAGAAGGCGTCGGCGCCGACGCCGTAGACGGTGTCGGTGGGCAGCAGGACCAGCTCGCCCCGGGCGATCGCGGAGGCGGCGGCGTCGAGACCCGCGGCGCGCTGCTCGGGGTCGGTGCAGTCGTAGAGGTCGGCCACGGGCGGTCAGTCTCCCCCAGCCCGGACGGCGGTCGTGAACCGCGGCCTCCCGGCGAGGTCGGGGTGGTCCGCGACGGACGTGAAATCGCCGGTGCCGCGCACCAGCGCGGGCAGCGCGTCCCCCTGCGCGTCGGCGTGCTCGATGCCGAGCCCGCCGCCGGGGCGGAGCAGCCGGGCCGCGGTGCGCAGCAGGCCGCGGACGACGTCGAGGCCGTCCGGGCCGCCCCACAGCGCGAGCGGCGGGTCGTGGTCGGCGACCTCGCGGGGCACCCGCGCGCCGTCGGGGACGTAGGGCGGGTTGGACACGACGAGGTCGACGGCGCCGTCGAGGTCGCGCAGCAGGCCCGGGTCGGTCATGTCGCCGGCGAGCACGGGGACCGGCCGGTCCCCCGCCGCGGCGCGCAGGTCGGCGTTGTGGCGGGTCCACTCGACCGCCTGCGGGTCGCGCTCGACGGCGGTGACCCGCGCGCCAGGGTGCTCGTGGGCGATGGACAGCGCGATGGCGCCGGACCCGCTGCCCAGGTCGACGACGACCGGCGACGCCACGCCGGCCAGCCGCGCCAGCGCCCACTCGACGAGCTGCTCGGTCTCCGGCCGGGGCACGAACACGCCGGGGCCGACGGCGAGCTCGAGGTGGCGGAACGGCGCGCGGCCGGTGAGGTGCTGCAGCGGGACGCGGGCGGCGCGCTGGTCGAGCAGCGCGGTGAAGCGGGCGGCGGCGTCGTCGTCGACGTCGACCCGGGTGAGCAGCGCCGTCCGGGAGGCGCCGAGGACGTGGGCGAGCAGCAGCTCGGCGTCCACGCGGGGCGACTCGACGCCGGCCTCGGCCAGGCGGCGGGCGGCGCCGGCGAGCAGCGTGCGGGTGTTCAGGACCCGGCCGCCATGAGCTCGGCGGTGTGCGCGCGGGTGAGCGCGTCGATGACCGGGTCGAGCTCGCCGTCGAGGACCTGGTCGAGGTTGTGCGCCTTGAAGCCGACCCGGTGGTCGGAGATGCGGCTCTCCGGGAAGTTGTAGGTGCGCACCCGCTCGCTGCGGTCGACCGTGCGGACCTGGCTGCGCCGCTGGTCGCTGGCGGTGGCCGCGGCCTCCTCGCGGGCAGCGGCCAGCAGCCGGGAGCGGAGCACGCGCAACGCCGACTCGCGGTTCTGCAGCTGGCTCTTCTCGTTCTGCGAGCTGACCACGATGCCGGTGGGCAGGTGGGTGATGCGCACGGCGGAGTCGGTGGTGTTCACGCTCTGCCCGCCGGGGCCGGACGAGCGGAAGACGTCGATGCGCAGGTCGTTCGGGTCGACGGTGACGTCGACCTCCTCGGCCTCGGGCAGCACGAGCACGCCGACGGCGGAGGTGTGGATGCGGCCCTGCGACTCGGTGACCGGCACCCGCTGCACCCGGTGGACGCCGCCCTCGAACTTCAGCCGCGACCAGATGCCCTCGTCGGTGCGGGACTTCACCGCGATCGCGACGTCCTTGTAGCCGCCGAGCTCGGCGGGGACGGCGTCGAGCACCTCGGTGGCCCAGCCGCGGCGCTCGGCGTAGCGCAGGTACATGCGCACCAGGTCGCCGGCGAACAGCGCGGACTCCGCGCCGCCCTCCCCCGCCTTGATCTCGAGGATGACGTCCTTGTCGTCATCGGGGTCCTTCGGCAGCAGCAGCTCGCGCAGCCGGTCGGTGAGCTCGTCGATGCGCGTCTCGAGGCCGCGGGCCTCCTCGGCGAACGACGGGTCCTCGGCGGCCAGCTCGCGGGCGGCGTCGAGGTCGTCGCGGGCGGCGTCGAGCGCGCGGGCGGTCTCCACGACGGGCGCCAATTGGGCGTAGCGGCGGCCCAGGCGCCGGGCGCGGCCGGCGTCGGCGTGCACCGCGGGGTCGGCGAGCTCGGTCTCCAGCGCGGCGTGCTCGTCGAGCAGCCCGCGCAGCCGGTCGGGCGCGGCGAAGGTCGGGCTGCTCATCGGGGTACCTCTCGTGCGGGAGCGGCGGAAACGGCCATTTCTGCCGGAGGGTGGGGCGGACACGACGACGGCGCCCGCCCCACGCGAGGTGGGACGGGCGCCGTCGGGGGTGCTACTTGCCGGCGGTGGCGCCGCGCTTGCCGAACCGCTTCTCGAAGCGGGCCACGCGGCCACCGGTGTCGAGGATCCGCTGCTTGCCCGTGTAGAAGGGGTGGCAGGCGGAGCAGGTCTCGACGGTCAGCGTGCCGCCGGGGGCGGTGCTGCGGGTGGTGAAGGTGTTCCCACACCCACAGGTCACCGTGGTGGTGTGGTAGTCGGGGTGGATACCGGACTTCATGATGCGGGCCTCTTCCGGGGACGTCTCGGTGCTGTTGTCGTGAACGCCGGCGGCCGGCCGGTCATTCCAGGCGCGCAGCGGGGCTCGGCCGTCCAGTGTCCCAGACGGCCGGGCCCTGCCGCAGCGGTGGTGCTCAGTCGCGCTCGGGGCCGAGCGTCGTCTTCTGGATCTGCATGAGGAACTCGATGTTGTTGCGCGTCTTGCGCAGCTTGTCGAGCAGCAGCTCCAGCGCCTGCTGCGGCTCGAGCGCGGACAGCACCCGGCGCAGCTTGATGACGATGGCCAGCTCGTCGGGCGAGAGGAGGATCTCCTCCTTGCGGGTGCCCGACGCGTTGACGTCGACGGCCGGGAAGACCCGCTTGTCCGCCAGCCGGCGGTCGAGCTTGATCTCCGCGTTCCCCGTGCCCTTGAACTCCTCGAAGATGACCGTGTCCATCGTCGAGCCGGTCTCGACCAGCGCCGACGCGAGGATGGTCAGCGAGCCGCCGTTCTCGATGTTGCGGGCGGCCCCGAGGAAGCGCTTGGGCGGGTAGAGCGCCGTCGAGTCGACACCGCCGGACAGGATGCGCCCGCTGGCCGGGGCGGCCAGGTTGTAGGCGCGGCCCAGGCGGGTGATCGAGTCCAGCAGGACGACGACGTCGTGGCCCATCTCGACCAGGCGCTTGGCGCGCTCGATCGACAGCTCCGCGACGGTCGTGTGGTCCGACGGCGGCCGGTCGAAGGTCGAGGCGATGACCTCGCCCTTCACCGAGCGCTGCATGTCGGTGACCTCCTCGGGCCGCTCGTCGACGAGGACGACCATGAGGTGGCACTCGGGGTTGTTCGTGGTGATCGCGTTGGCGATCGCCTGCAGCACCATCGTCTTGCCGGCCTTGGGCGGCGACACGATGAGCGCGCGCTGCCCCTTGCCGATCGGCATGACCAGGTCGATGACCCGGGTGGTCAGCTGGTGCGGATCGGTCTCCAGCCGCAGCCGCTCCTGCGGGTAGAGCGGGGTCAGCTTGGTGAACTCCGGCCGGTTGCGGGCCTGCTCGGGGTCCAGGCCGTTGACCGAGTCGAGGCGGACCAGCGCGTTGTACTTGTCCTTGCGCTCGCCCTCGCGCGGCTGGCGGACGGCGCCGGTGATCGCGTCACCGCGGCGCAGGCCGTGCCGGCGCACCTGGGACAGCGACACGTACACGTCGTTGGGGCCGGTCAGGTAGCCCGAGGTCCGGACGAACGCGTAGTTGTCCAGGACGTCGAGGATGCCGGCGACCGGCAGCAGGACGTCGTCCTCGCTGACCGTCGGCTCGCTGGGCTGGTCGAAGCGGTCCCGGCCGTTGCGGCGGTTGCGGTCCCGGTAGCGGCGCCCGCGGCGGCCGCGGCCGCCCTCGAAGTCGTCGTCGTCCTCGTCGTTGCGGCTGTCCGCGCGGTCGTTCCGGTCGGCGCGGTCGTTCCGGTCGGCGCGGTCGTTCGGCCGGGCGTTGCGGTCGGCGCGCTCGCCGCGGTCGGGGCCGCGCCCGTCCCGCTGGCCGTCGCGGTTGCCGTCCCGCTGGCCGTCACGGTTGCCGTCACGGTTGCCGTCGCGGTTGCCGCGCTCGCCGTCGCGGCTGTCGCGGCCGTCCCGGGTGCCGTCGCGCTGCCCGTCGCGGTTGCCGCGCTCGGCGCGGTCGCCGTCGCGGCTGTCGCGGCCGTCCCGGGTGCGGTTGCGATCCCGGTTGCGGGCCGGGCGGTCGCCCTCGGCCCGGTCGCCCTCGGCCCGGTCGCCATCGCCGCGGTCGCCGTCGGTGCGGTCACCGGCGGGACGCTCGCCCTCGGTCCGCTCCGCGGGCGGGGCGGCCGGCGCGGAGGCAGCGGCGGGGGCCTCGGCGGCCGGGGCCTCGGCGGCGGGGGCGGCGGGCGCCTCCGCGGTGGGGGCACCGGCGGGGCGGCTGGCGGCACGCCGGCGGCGCGGAGCGCCCTCGGCGGGGGCGGCGGCGGCGGGGGCCGTCACCGGACCGCTGTTGGCGCCCCCGGTGACGGGGGCCTCGACCGGCGTGGCGGTGGCGGCGACGGCGTCGGCGCCCCGCGAGGCCGGGACGTTCGGGGCCGCGTCGGCCGGGGCGCCGGGCGCCGGGACGCTGCCCGGCGTCGCGCCGCCGACCTGGCGGGCGGAGATGGCGGCGACGAGGTCGCCCTTGCGCATGCGGCCGGTACCGGGGATGCCCAGCTCGGCCGCGAGCCGCTGCAGCTCGGGGAGCAGCATGCCGGCCAGCCCGCTGCCGCGGCGGCGGGAGCGGCCCGCCGTGCCGGAGGCCGCAGGTGCCTCGCCCGCAGCGCCCTCGGGGGCGCCGGTGGTGGCGAGGTCGGTGGTTTCGCTCACGTACAGGTCCTTCCCTGCGGTGACCTGCGCCTACCAGCGCAGGAGGTGACCCGGCGCCGCCCCGTCCGGCTGTTCCGGGGCAGGGGGGACGGCGGATCGCGTGGGTGCGGAGCGGGATCAGCGTCGACAGGAAGGTCGTCTGCAACGTTCCGCGCGAGGCTCGCCCCAGGGGCGGCTACGCAGCAAGCCTAGGACTCGCCCCACGGACGGGACAACACCGCTGACCAGCGGAGTGTTCCTCGTTACGAAGACGATACCCCAGGCGTCACTCCCACCACGCGGGCGCCGCCGTGGTCCACCTCGAGGGGGTACACGCGCCACCCGTCCGGGGTGATCCGGCTCACCTCGCGCACGACCGCCACGTCGCCGGGGACGTCGCCGAGGTGCCGCCGCCCGAGCACGAGGACGCTGGGCCCGGCCCCGGAGACGACGGCGGCGTGGCCGGCCGCACGCAGCCGGTCGACCAGCTCGACCGTGTCCGGCATCGCGGGCGCGCGCTGCCGCTGGTGCAGCCGGTCGTCGGTGGCCTCGAGCAGCATCGCCGGCTCCGCGGTCAGCGCGTGCACCAGCAGCGCGGCGCGGGCGGCGTTGAACGCGGCGTCGGCGTGCGGCACCAGGTCCGGCAGCAGCGTGCGCGCGGTGTGCGTCGACAGGGTCGCCTCCGGCACCAGCACCACCGGCACGACGTCGTCGCTCACCGGCAGCCGGTCGGCCCGCGCGCCGGCGGGCGTCGTCCACGACAGCGTCGCGCCGCCGAGCAGGCAGGCCGCGACGTTGTCCGGGTGCCCCTCGAGCTCGTCGGCCAGCCGCAGCACCGCGTCGTCGTCCCGGACGTCGACGTCGGGGCACAGCTCGAACGCGCCGACCACCCCGGCGACGACGGCCGCGGCCGACGAGCCCATCCCCCGGCCCTGCGGGATGGCGTTGTCCGCGCGCACGCACAGGCCCGGCGGGGTCCAGCCCAGCCGCTCGCACGCGGCGCGGAACGCCCGCACGACCAGGTGCCGCTCGTCGGCGGGCAGCTCCCCCGCGCCGACGCCGGACACCTCGACGGTGAGCCCGGAATCGGCGACGGCGAACTCGACGACGTCGTGCAGCGTCAGCGCGAGGCCGGCGCAGTCGAACGCGGGACCGAGGTTGGCGCTGGTCGCGGGCACGCGGACCCGCACCGAGGACCGAGCGGCCACTCAGAGACCCAGCTGCGCGGCGGCCGCGGCGGCGTCGACCGGCACGGTGACCGGGGCGGGCGCGCCGGAGATCGCCCACTCCGGGTCCTTGAGCCCGTTGCCGGTGACGGTGCACACGACGCGCTGCCCCGGCTCCAGCTCCCCGGCCGTGGCCACCTTCAGCAGCCCGGCGACCGAGGCGGCCGAGGCGGGCTCGACGAAGACCGCCTCGCTGCGCGCGAGCAGCCGGTAGGCGGCGAGGATCTCGCGGTCGGTGACGGCGTCGATGCGGCCGCCGGACTCGTCGCGGGCGGCCAGCGCCTTGGTCCACGACGCCGGGTTGCCGATGCGGATCGCCGTCGCGATGGTGCTCGGGTTCTCCACGACCCGGCCGGTGACGATCGGCGCGGCGCCGGCGGCCTGGAAGCCGAACATCCGCGGCCGCCTCGTGGCCGGGCCGTCGGCCTCGTACTCGCGGTAGCCCTGCCAGTAGGCGGTGATGTTGCCGGCGTTGCCGACCGGCAGGCAGTGCACGTCGGGGGCGTCGCCGAGGACGTCGACGATCTCGAACGAGGCCGTCTTCTGCCCCTCGATGCGGTACTGGTTGACGCTGTTGACCAGGCTGACCGGGTAGTCGATCGCCAGCTTGCTGGCCAGCGCGAGGCAGTCGTCGAAGTTGCCCTCGACCTGCAGCAGCTTCGCGCCGTGCACCAGCGCCTGGGCGAGCTTGCCGAGCGCGATCTTCCCCTGCGGCACGAGGACGGCGCAGACCATCCCGGCGCGCGCGGCGTAGGCGGCGGCGCTGGCGCTGGTGTTGCCGGTGGACGCGCAGATGACCGCCCGCGAGCCCTCCTCGAGGGCCTTGGTGATGGCCATCGTCATGCCGCGGTCCTTGAACGACCCGGTCGGGTTCGCGCCCTCGACCTTGAGGAACACCTCGCAGCCGGTGCGCCGGGACAGCTCGACGGCGGGCACCAGCGGGGTCGCGCCCTCGTGGAGGGTGACCACCGGCGTGGCGGCGCTGACCGGCAGCCGGGACCGGTAGGCCTCGATCAGCCCGGGCCAGACCGGCGAGACGGCACCGCGCAGTGTCCCCGTCATGACAGACCCTCCACCCTCAGCACGCTGGTCACCCCGCGGACCGCGGGGACCTCCCGGAGCGCGGCGATCGTCGCCGACAGCGCCGCGTCGGGGGCGCTGTGGGTGACGATGACCAGCGTGGCGGCGTCGCCGTGCCCGTCCTGGCGGACGGTGGCGATGCTCACCCCGTGCTCGGCGAAGGCGGTCGCGACGGTCGCCAGCACACCGGGGACGTCGGCCACGTCGAGGCTGACGTGGTACCGGGTGGGCGTCTCGGCGATCGGCCGGGCCGGGAGCTCGGCGTAGGCGGTGGGCCCGGCCCCGGCGGCGCCGGCCACCCGGTTGCGGGCGACGGCGACCAGGTCGCCGAGCACGGCGCTCGCGGTGGGCTCGCCGCCGGCGCCCTGCCCGTAGAACATCAGCTGCCCGGCGGCCTCGGCCTCGACGAAGACGGCGTTGAACGCCCCGCCGACGGCGGCCAGCGGGTGCGACGTCGGGATCATCGCCGGGTGCACGCGGACGGCGACCGACTCGCCCTCCCCGTCCCCGTTGGCCGGCACCCGCTCGCAGATGGCCAGCAGCTTCACCGTGCAGCCGATCTCGGCGGCGCGGGCGACGTCGGTGGCGGTGACCGCGGAGATGCCCTCGCGGTGCACGTCGGCGGCGGTGACCGCGGTGTGGAACCCCAGCGACGCGAGGATCGCGGCCTTCGCGGCGGCGTCGAAGCCGTCGACGTCGGCGGTGGGGTCGGCCTCGGCGTAGCCGAGCTCGGTGGCCTCGGCCAGCGCCTCGGCGAAGCCGTGCCCGGTCTCGGCCATCCGGGACAGGATGTAGTTGGTCGTGCCGTTGACGATGCCGACCACCCGCCGGATCTGGTCACCGGCCAGGGACTCGCGCAGCGGGCGCAGCAGCGGGATCGCCCCGGCCACCGCGGCCTCGTAGTAGAGGTCGACGCCGGCCTTGGCGGCGGCGGCGTGCAGCGCGACGCCGTCCTCGGCCAGCAGCGCCTTGTTCGCGCTGACCACCGACTTGCCGGCCTCGATCGCCGCCTGGATCAGCGTGCGGGCCGGCTCGATCCCGCCGATGACCTCGACGACCAGGTCCACGTCGTCGCGGGTGACCAGGCCGAGCGCGTCGGTGGTGAGCAGGTCCGCGGGCACGTCGGGGTGCCGGTCGGGCCGGCGGACGGCGACCCCGGCGACCTGCACCGGGCGCCCGACGCGGGCGGTGAGGTCGGCGGCCTGCTCCTCGACCAGGCGCAGCACCGCGCTGCCGACGGTGCCGCAGCCGAGCAGGGCGACCTTGAGCGGTTTCACGAGCGGGCTCCCACCGGGTGCTCGGGCGCGGGCTGGTCGATCGCCGGGGACGGGGCGGGCGTCGCGGCCAGCACGGCGTCGAGGGCGAACACGTCGGACAGTGTCTGACGCCGCACGATCTCGGTGGCGGCGCCCTCCCGCACGGCCACCACCGGCGGCTTGAGCAGGTAGTTGTAGTTGCTGGCCATCGACCAGCAGTACGCGCCGGTGGCGGCGACGGCGAGCAGGTCGCCGGGCTGCACGTCCGAGGGCAGCCACAGGTCGCGGACCAGCACGTCCCCGCTCTCGCAGTGCTTGCCGACGACGCGGCACAGCGCCGGCGGGGCGTCGGAGGTGCGGTTGGCCAGCACGCAGGTGTAGCTCGCGTCGTAGAGCGCGGTGCGGATGTTGTCGCTCATCCCGCCGTCGACGGAGACGTAGTTGCGCACCTGCGGCCCGCCGTGGCCGCCGCCGCCCAGCCGGACCGGCTTGATCGTGCCGATCTCGTACAGCGTCACCGTGCCGGGCCCGGCGATCGCGCGGCCGGGCTCGACGGCCAGCCGCGGCACCGGCAGGTCCAGCGCGTCGCACTCGGCGGCGACGACGGTGCGCAGCCGGCGGGCGACGTCGGCGGGGGGAACCGGGTCGTCGTCGGACAGGTAGGCGATGCCGAACCCGCCGCCGAGGTTGAGCTCCTCCAGCACCTCGCCGGTGGCCTGGTGCACCTGCCCCATGAGCCCGACGACGCGGTGCGCGGCGGCCTCGAAGCCCGCGGTGTCGAAGATCTGCGAGCCGATGTGGCTGTGCAGCCCGGACAGGTGCAGCGCGGGCTCGCGGATGACCCGCACGGCCGCGGTCAGCGCGTCGCCGGTGGCCAGCGAGAAGCCGAACTTCTGGTCCTCGTGGGCGGTGGCGATGAACTCGTGGGTGTGCGCCTCGATGCCGACCGTGGTGCGCACCAGCACCGGCACCGGGCTGCCGCCGGCGGCGACCCGCGCCTCGGCCATGGGCACCAGCCGGTCGATCTCGTCGAAGGAGTCGAGCACGACGTGGCCGATGCCGGAGTCCACGGCCAGCTGCAGCTCGACCAGCGACTTGTTGTTGCCGTGCAGCGCGATCCGGTCGGCGGGGAAGCCGGCGGCCAGCGCGACGGCGAGCTCGTTGCCGCTGCAGGCGTCCAGGTGCAGGCCGTCGTCGGCGATCCAGCGGGCCACCTGGCCGCAGAGGAACGCCTTGGAGGCGTAGTGCACGTCGGCGCCGTCGAAGGCCGCGGCGAAGTCGGCGGCGCGGCCGCGGAAGTCCTCCTCGTCGAGGACGAACAGCGGGGTGCCGTGGGTGCGGGCGAGGTCGGTGACCGGCCTGCCGCCCAGGTGGAGCTCGCCGTCGACCCGGCGGGCCGTGCGGGGCCAGACCTGTGGGTCGAGCGCGCCGAGGTCGGCCGGGGGCATCCCGGCCGAGGGCTCCGGGGCGAAGGCGCCGTGGAGCGGCCCCGCCGGGTGGGCCCTCACATCCGCTCCGGCGCGGAGACGCCGAGCACGCCCAGGCCGTTGCGCAGCACCACCGCCGTGGCCGCGCACAGCCACAGCCGCGCGGTGGTCAGCGGCGTCGCCTCCTCGTCGCCGCGGGGCAGGACCCGGCAGGCGTCGTAGAAGCGGTGGTAGGTGCCTGCCAGCTCCTCGAGGTAGCGGGCCACCCGGTGCGGCGCGCGCAGCTCGGCGGCCGAGGTGACCACCCGCGGGAACTCGCCGATCGCCCGGAGCAGGTCGTTCTCCCGCTCGTGGGCGAGCAGCCCGGTGTCGACGCCGTCCGGCTCGCCCAGCGCCAGGCCGAGGTCGGCGGCGTTGCGCAGCACCGAGGAGATCCGGGCGTGCGCGTACTGGACGTAGAAGACCGGGTTCTCGTTGGTGCTGCGGCTCCACAGCTCGACGTCGATGTCGATGGTCTGGTCCACCGAGGCGCGGGCCAGGGCGTACCGGGCGGCGTCGACCCCGATCGCGTCGGTGAGGTCGGACAGCAGCACGATCGTGCCCGCCCGCTTGCTCATCCGGACCGGCTCGCCGTCGCGCAGCAGGTTGACCAGCTGGCCGATGAGGATCTCGAGGTTGGCGTCCGGGTCGTCGCCGGTCGCGGCCACTAGCGCCTTGTACCGGCCGACGTAGCCGGAGTGGTCGGCGCCGAGCATGATCACGACCCGGTCGAAGCCGCGGGCCCGCTTGTCCAGGTAGTAGGCGCAGTCGGAGGCGAAGTAGGTGGTCTCGCCGTCGGCCTTGACCAGCACGCGGTCCTTGTCGTCGCCGAAGTCGGTGGTGCGCAGCCACACCGCGCCGTCGGACTCGTAGACGTGCCCCTGCTCCCGCAGCCGGGCCAGGGCCTTGTCCACCGCGCCGGTGTCGTACAGCGACTTCTCGGAGAACCAGACGTCGAAGTCGACGCCGAAGCCCTCCATCGACCGGCGGATCTCGTCGAGCATCAGCGCGACGCCGCGGTCCCGGAAGGTCTGCCGCTGCGCGTCGTCGTCGCCCTCGAGGACGTCGGGCACCTCGGCGACGACGGCGGCGGCGATGTCGGCGATGTAGGCGCCGCCGTAGCCGTCCTCGGGCACCGGCTCGCCCCTCGCGGCGGCCTGCAGGCTGCGGGCGAAGCGATCGATCTGCGCGCCGGCGTCGTTGATGTAGTACTCGCGGGTCACGTCGGCGCCACTGGCCTGCAGCAGCCGGCCGATCGCGTCGCCGACGGCGGCCCACCGGCTGCCGCCGATGTGCACCGGGCCGGTGGGGTTGGCCGAGACGAACTCGAGGTTCAGCCGCTGCCCGGCCAGCGTGGCGGTCCGGCCGTAGGCCTCCCCCGCGGTGACCGCCTGCACGGCGATCCGCCCCAGCGCGCCCTGCGCGAGGGTGACGTTGAGGAAGCCGGGGCCGGCGACGTCGACCCGCTCCACGGCCGGCTGCGCACGCAGCTCCTCCGCCAGCAGGTCGGCCACCGCGCGCGGCGGCATGCCGGCGGGCTTGGCCAGGCGCAGGGCGACGTTGGTCGCGTAGTCGCCGTGCTCGGGGTTCTTGGGGCGCTCGACGAGGACGTCGTCGGGGACGGCGACGGCGAGCGTGCCGCGCTCGACGACCGCCGCGACCGCGGTCCGGACGAGGTCGCGCAGCTGCTCGGGTGTCACCGCGTCATCGTAGGCAGCGGCCGCGACCCGGTTCCCCGCCGCACCCGCGTTGCCAGGGGGCGCACAGGTGCGCGACCTAGACTCGCCTGCGAGGGGCAGGCGGGAGGCCTGCCGCGCCGGCGCGCACCCATGCTGCGCCACGACCGGCGGACGCACCACTCGACGAGCACTGAGGAGAAGCACGTGGCCAAGGACCGCAAGCCCGAGGCCGGCCGCGCCGGAGGCGGGTCGAGCCGGTCCGGGTCCGGCGCCCGTCCGGTGTCGACGGCCAAGTCGTCGGGCAGCGGGTCGTCGGCCCGCCCGCCCGCCGGCCGCCCCGGGGGCCGCGGCCGTACCCGCCCGCCGACGCAGGTCGTGACGCAGCAGCGCCCGTGGGGCCTGATCGCCGCCGCCGTCGCCGTCGTGGTGTTCGCCGCCGCGGCCATCACCTACGCCGTCGTCCAGGTGCGCGCGTCCGACGCGGCGAAGATCGACGCGCTCGACGAGATCTCCGGCATCCAGAGTTTCGACTACGCCGCCGGCCAGGAGCACGTGACCACCCCGGTCGAGTACGAGCAGACGCCGCCGGTCGGCGGGCCGCACGACGGCGAGTGGGCCGACTGCACCGGCACCGTCTACGACGTCGACATCCGGCACGAGAACGCCGTCCACTCGATGGAGCACGGCGCCGTGTGGATCACGTACGACCCGGACGAGGTCACCGGCGACGACGTCGAGAAGCTCGCCGAGCTGGTCGACGGCGTCTCCGGCCGGCTGCTGTCGCCCTACGCCGGCCTGGGCTCCGCGGTCAGCCTGCAGTCCTGGAACCACCAGCTGGCGGTCGACTCCGTCGACGACCCGCGGATCGAGCAGTTCGCCGACTTCCTCACCTTCAACTCCGAGGTCGAGGGCGCCTACCCCGAGGTCGGCGCCAGCTGCGAGAACCCGACCTTCATCAGCGACCCGCTCGTGGCCGGCGACGCGAGCCGCGGCGCGGGCGCGACCACCGACGCGCCGACCACGCCGACCATGGGTGCCGACGGCTCCACCGAGTCCCCGACGGAGTGACCGCGCCGTGACCGCCACCGCCACCCGCTCCGGGCAGGAGACCCCCGCGCCGGGCCCCCGCCCGCGCGGCCGGGGGGTGCGGGCCGCGCTCCTGGCCGTCATCGCCGCCGCGCTGGTCGCGCTCGGCGGCGGGCTGGCGGTGGGGCTGGGCATCGGGCAGGAGGCGACGCCGACGGCGGACTCCGTCGACGCCGGCTTCTCGCGGGACATGGCCGTGCACCACCGGCAGGGCGTGGAGATGGCCAACCTGGCCCTCGAGCGCAGCACCGACCCCGAGATCCGGCAGATCGCGTTCGACATCTCCAGCACCCAGACCAACCAGGCCGGGCAGATGGAGGGTTGGCTCGCGCTGTGGGGCCTCCCCCGCTCCGGCGGTGAGCACATGGCGTGGATGGGCGGCGAGCACGCCGGCCACGACATGTCCGCGACGTCCGGTTCCGGCGGCGCGCTGATGCCCGGCATGGCCACCGAGGACGAGCTGGCGGCCCTGCGGTCGCTGTCGGGGACGGCGTTCGACGTCGAGTTCCTCCGGCTGATGATCCGCCACCACCAGGGCGGCTTCGACATGGCGCAGTACGCCGCGGGGAACGCCACGGAGCTGGCCGTGCGGACGCTGGCCCGCTCGATCGCCGAGACGCAGACCGCCGAGGTGACGACGATGGTCGGCATGCTGACCGCGCGGGGCGGGACGCCGCTGCCGGCGCCCTGACCCGCCGCCGGGACGGGCGGGGAGGGCTGGTAACTTCTCTCCTGCCCCGAGCCCCCGTAGCTCAGGGGATAGAGCACCGCCCTCCGGAGGCGGGTGCGCAGGTTCGAATCCTGCCGGGGGCACTTCCCACTGAACGGCCCGGACGGTCTCCCGTCCGGGCCGTTCTGCGTCCCGGCCGGCGGTGACCGGCTCGCGGCGGCGATGAGTTCCGCACGCCGGGGTGGTCGTGTGCGTGTGGTCACGGACGAGACGCTGATCCGGATCGGCCGAGCGGCCCAGCTGGGCCACGGCGGCGAGCGCGAGGCCGCCCGGGCGCTGCTCGCGGGGATCTGGGCGGAGATCGACAGCGAGGACGGGGACCCCCCGCACGCTCGCGCACGCGATGGCCGACGTCCAGGACGACGTGCGCCAGGAGCTGGTCTGGGACCAGCGGACACTGGCGGCCGCCGGCCTGCTGACCGACGAACGGCTGGCGGGGGCCGGCGTGACGCTGCCGGCGGCCGGCCTGTACCCCTCGCTGCACCTGAACCTGAGCGAGTGCCACCGCAGGCTGGGCGACCTCGACCGCGCCCGCGAGCACCTCCGCCGGGCGCAGGCCACGAGCGGCGCGCTCGGCGACGACGCGTACGGGGTGATGGTCCGGGAGGGGCTGCGGCAGGTCGCGGACCGGCTGCGCTGACCGCGGGGCGCTCGCGGTCAGCGCGGGCGGAAGGGGCGGTAGCCGCCTCCGTACTGGATCGGCGCGAGGCCGGGCTGCGGGCCGCCGCCGTCCGCCACCGCGCCCTCGGCCCCCACGCCGAGCAGGGTGCGGGTGACCTGCTGGGTGGAGTCGAGCAGGTCGTCGAGGGCGCGGTCGAGGTGCTCCGCCGTGACCGCGACGACCGGGTCCTGCTCGTGCAGCGCCTCGAGCACGGCGCGGCGCAGCAGCTCCTTGAGGAACGACGCCGTCACGCCCTCGCTGCGGTCGACCGCGCGCGTCACGTCGTCGTCGGTCAGGCGCAGCGGCACCGCCCGGCCGTAGAGGAGCAGCAGCCGCCGGCGGGCCGCGGCGTCGGGGAGGTCCACCTGCACGGCGACGTCGACGCGGCCCGGCCGGGCGGCCAGCGCCGGCTCCAGCAGGTCGGCCCGGTTCGTGGTGAGGACGAACAGCAGGTCGGCGTCGGGCGCCGCGCCGTCCATCGCGTCGAGCAGGTCGAACAGCACGGGGCTGCCGCCGGGGCCGAAGGAGCGGTCGGCGGCGACGAGGTCGACGTCCTCGAGCACCACCACGGCCGGCTGCAGGTCGCGGGCGAGCTCGGTGACCGAGCCGACGACGCCGAGCGAGCGACCGGTGAGCAGCAGCCGGGTGTAGTCGCCCATGCGGCCGAGCAGGTAGCGCACGGTGTGCGTCTTGCCGGTGCCCGGCGGGCCGTAGAGCAGCAGCCCCCGCTTGAGGTGCTGGCCGGCGGCGCGCAGGCCGGCCCGGTGCCCGGCCACCCCGAGCGCGTGCCGTTCGACGCGGTCGAGGACCGCCGCGGGCAGCACGACGTCGTCGCGGGTGAGGTCCGGCGGGTCGAGGAAGGTGAGCGCGACCTGGCCGGTGGGCGTGGGGGTCACCTCCACCAGCCGGCCCCGGTAGACGTTGAGCTCGCGGCGCAGCCGGTCGAGCTCGGCCAGGACGGCCTGGGCCCGCTGCACCGGCAGACCGGCCACCTCGACGCTCATCGCCGGCCGGTGCTCCCCCGCCTCCTGCACCAGCAGGACGTAGCGGCCGTCGTCGTCGGTGACGAGCAGCAGCGCCAGGCGCAGGCAGGCGAGCGTCGACCCCGGGCCGTTCGGGAGGTCGACCACCGCGGGAGCGCTCAGCCGGACCGGGGGCAGCGCCTCCCCGGTCATCAGCTGCTGCAGGTCGATGCCGACGTAGTGCGGCGGGAGGACGACGCCGCGCACCTCCACGGAGCGCCCGGGCGCGGCGCTCCACGCGTCGAGCGCGGTCTGCAGGTTGACGTGCTCGAAGGCCGGCAGCTCCCGGGCGACGACCGACTGGCCGAGGCCGGCGGGGCCGAGCGCACCCCGCACCAGCGCGACGACCTCGTTGCCCGCCGCGGGCCCCGACAGCTGCAGCCAGTCGAGCAGGGACCGCAGCCCCGCGGCGAACTCCCTCGCCTCGTCCTCCGACGCTCCCGCCACCGCGGCCCCCGCTCCCTCGACCGGCACGTGGCGGCGGAGCCTAGCGATCACCGGCCCGGCGTGTCGCCGGGGAATCCGGGGGCCGGCCCCGCCCGCGGAGGCGGGGCCGGCCCGCGCGGGTTCAGGCGGTCTTCGCCGGGCGGTCGAAGCGCCAGCCCTGGTCGCGCAGCAGCGGGACCAACCGGTCGACGGCGTCGACGGTCTGGCTGCGGTCGCCGCCGCCGTCGTGCATGAGGACGACGGCGCCCGGGGTCACCCCGTCCACGACGCGGCGGACCAGCTCGTCGGTGCCCGGCGGCTCCCAGTCGCCGATGGCCAGCGCCCAGCCCAGCGGCTGCATGCCCAGCTCCGCCGCGACCTCCGGCGTCTGCCCCCAGCTGCCGTAGGGCGCGCGGAAGAACGGGATGTGCGCGCCGGGCACCGCCTCGCGGATGACCGCGGAGGTGGCCTCGAGGTCGGCGCGGACCTGCTCGGGCGTCCAGGACGACATGTCGTCGTGGTGCATCGTGTGGTTGCACAGCGTGTGCCCGTCGCGGGCGATGGCCCGCGCGATCTCGGGGTGCTCGCGCACCTGGTCACCCCACAGGCAGAACGTCGCCTTCACGTGGTGCTCGCGCAGGACGGCGAGCAGGTCCAGCGTGTCGTCCGGGTCCGGCCCGTCGTCGAAGGTCAGGGCGACCGACCGGTCGTCGTGCCGGGTCGTCGTCACGACCTCGGCGGTGGGCTGACCGGCCAGCGCCGGCGGCGTGGCGGCCAGGAGGAGGCCGGCCGTGAGGGCGGGGACGGCGAGGCAGGCCAGGCGGGCGGGACGGCGCACGGGAGCTCCTGTCGACGATCGGCGGGCGGCTCGGCTTCCGGGAGTTTCCGGAACGAGCGCGGCCGAGCGTGGCACCCGTCACACCCCCGGGCAAGCGCGGACGGGTGCCGGAGGACGTCCGGCGAGGTCGGGACGGCGAGTCGTGACGGGTCGGGTCAGCGGGGCGCGGCGGTGCTGTCGCGCACGACGAGCCGCGTGGCCAGCTCGACCTTCGGCCCCTCCAGCCGCTCGCCGTTGACCAGCCGCAGCACCGTGCGGACGGCCAGCTCCCCCATCTGCCCCAGGGGCTGGTGCACCGTGGTCAGCGGCGGCGAGGACCACGCGGCCTGCGGCAGGTCGTCGAAGCCGACGACGCTCACGTCGTCGGGGACCCGCAGGCCGCGGCGGCGCACGGCCTCGTAGACGCCGAGCGCCATCTGGTCGCTGGCGGCGAAGACGGCGGTCGGCGGGTCGGCCAGCTCGAGCAGCTGCGCGGCGGCCCGCGCGCCGGAGGCGTAGTCGAACTCGCCGGGGACGACGAGCTGCGGGTCCGCCGCCAGACCCGCGCCGTCCAGCGCGGCCCGGTACCCGTCCAGCCGCGCGCGGGTGCACCACAGTCCCGGCCGGCCGGCGACGTGGGCGATCCGCCGGTGGCCGAGCGCGGTGAGGTGCTCGGTGGCGGCGACCCCGCCGGCCCAGTTGGTGGCGCCGATCGTGGGGACGTCGAGGTCGGGCAGCCCGGCCGGGTCGACGACGACCGCCGGCAGGTGCAGCCCGCGCAGCTCGGTGTGCAGGTCCGGGTCGAGCGCGGTGGTGACCAGGATGACGCCGTCGCTGGCCCGCGCCCGGACGTTGTCCAGCCACAGCCGGGCCGAGCTGCGCCGCCGGTGCACGGCGGAGACGACGGTGCCGACCCCGGCGGCGTGCGCGGCCTGCTCGACGCCGCGGATGACCTCCAGCGCCCACGGGCTGTCGAGGTCGTCGAAGACGAGGTCGACCAGGCCCGCCCGCTCCTCCCGGTGCGGGCCGCGGCGCTGGTAGCCGTGCTCGCGCAGCAGCCGCTCCACCCGTTCCCGGGTGTGCGGCGCGACGTCGGACCGGTGGTTGAGCACCCGGGAGACCGTGGGCACGGACACGCCGGCCTTCGCGGCGATCTCGGAGATCGTCACGGCATGGCGCTGGGTGTCCGTCACGTCCCCTCCTCCGGGCCGACGGTCAGCCTACGGCCGTGGAGCGGCCGACACGGGTGCTCCCGTTCCGCCCACCCCCTTGCGGATGACCGATTTGGTTCCGGTAACTTCCGGAAGTGACGCGGGCCACAGGGCCGTGCCCGCGCACCGGACGTCCTTGGAGGGACACCGTGAAGCGAGTTCTCCGACTGGCCGCCGCCACGTGCGCCGCCTCTGCCCTGCTGTCCACCGGCGCCCAGGCCTGGGCCGCGCCGGCGGGCGGGGGCACCGCGACCGCACCCGGCTACGACAAGCAGGACAGCCTGCGCCGCCTCGCGCCGCAGGACCTCGTGATCGGCAGCGCCGTCGCCGGTGGCGGCCACCACGAGACGATGGGGTACCCGGCGCCGTTCCCGAACGACGAGCAGTACACCGAGATCCTGGGCGAGGAGTTCAGCTCGCTGTCGCCCGAGAACCAGATGAAGTGGGAGTTCCTGCACCCGCAGCGGGACGTGTGGAACTTCGGGCCGGCCGACGAGATCGTCGCCTTCGCCCGCCAGAACAACCAGGTGGTCCGCGGCCACACACTGCTGTGGCACAGCCAGAACCCCGCGTGGCTGGAGCAGGGCGACTTCTCGGCCGAGGAGCTGCGCGACATCCTGCGCGAGCACATCCAGACGGTGGTCGGCCGCTACCGGGGCCAGATCCAGCAGTGGGACGTTGCGAACGAGATCTTCACCGACCAGGGGCAGCTGCGGACGCAGGAGAACATCTGGATCCGCGAGCTGGGCCCGGGGATCATCGCCGACGCCTTCCGCTGGGCGCACGAGGCCGACCCGCAGGCGAAGCTGTTCTTCAACGACTACGGCGTGGAGAGCGTCAACGCCAAGAGCAACGCGTACTACACGCTCGTCCAGCAGCTGCAGGCCCAGGGCGTGCCGGTCGACGGCTTCTCGGCGCAGGCGCACCTGAGCATCCAGTACGGCTTCCCGGGCGACCTGCAGCGGAACCTGCAGCGGTTCGACGACCTGGGCCTCGAGACCGCCATCACCGAGCTCGACGTCCGCATGGTCCTCCCGCCCGGCGGCGAGCCCACCGCCGCGCAGCTGGAGCAGCAGGCCGACTACTACGGCCGGACCCTGGAGGCCTGCCTGGCCGTCGAGGACTGCAACTCCTTCACCCTCTGGGGCTTCACCGACAAGTACTCGTGGGTGCCGGTGTTCTTCCC
Source organism: Geodermatophilus sp. SYSU D01180 (assembly GCF_054050415.1). Classification (NCBI taxonomy): domain Bacteria; kingdom Bacillati; phylum Actinomycetota; class Actinomycetes; order Geodermatophilales; family Geodermatophilaceae; genus Geodermatophilus; species Geodermatophilus sp. SYSU D01180. The sequence goes on from NZ_JBJGZH010000004.1 coordinate 179,687, forward strand.
CGCCGAGGGCGAGGCGACCGTCATGGACGAGCAGTACGCCCCCAAGCCGGCGTACACCGTGCTGCAGGACCTGCTGGCCGAGGCCCGGCCCGGCCGGCAGGTCAACGAGCGCTGACCGTCCCGCCCCGTCGCGCCGCCCGGCACCGGTCCCGTCCGGTGCCGGGCGGTCGCACGTCCGGGGCTAGCGTGCGCGGCATGGAACACAGGGGCATGGAGCACACCGGGGTGCAGACCACCCGCGCCGGCGACGTCGACCTGGCCTACGAGACCTTCGGCTCGGCCGGGGACCCGCCGCTGCTGCTGGTCATGGGCCTCGCCACGCAGATGATCGGCTGGCCCGACGAGTTCTGCCGGATGCTGGCCGGGCGCGGCCTGTACGTCGTCCGGTTCGACAACCGGGACATCGGCCTGTCCACCCACCTCGACGAGGCCGGGGCGCCGGACGTGCTCGCCGTCATGGGCGGCGACCACTCGAAGGTGCCCTACCGCCTCGCCGACATGGCCGACGACGCCGCCGCCCTGCTCGACGCGCTGGGCATCGACAGCGCCCACGTCGTCGGCGCCTCGATGGGCGGGATGATCGCCCAGTCGCTGGCCGTCCGGCACCCGGAGAGGGTGCGCAGCCTCACCTCGATCATGTCGACGACGGGCGACCCCGCCGTCGGCGCGCCCGCCGAGGCCGCCATCGGCGTCCTGCTCGCGCCGCCGGCCACCGACCGGGAGAGCGCCGTGCAGCGCGCGGTCGACACCTACCGGGTCATCGGCTCCCCCGGCTTCGAGTTCGACGAGCACGGGCTGCGGGAGCGGGCCGGGCTGTCGTTCGACCGCGCTCACAACCCGGCCGGCGTCGCCCGCCAGCTCGCCGCGATCCTGGCCAGCCCCGACCGCACCGCCGACCTCGCGCGGGTCGCCGTCCCCACCCTCGTCGTCCACGGCGAGCACGACGCGCTGGTCAACGTGTCCGGCGGCCGGGCGACGGCGGCCGCGATCCCCGGCGCCGAGCTGCTCGTCGTCGACGGCATGGGCCACGACCTGCCGCGCGAGGTGTGGCCGCAGCTGGTCGACCGGATCACCGCGCTGGCCGCGCGCGCGGACGGCCGCTGAGCCTGACCGGGGCCCCGCCGCGCGAGGCGGGGCCCCGGCACGCGGTCAGCTGGTGAGCATGCCGCCCTCGACCGGGATCGTCGTCCCGGTGACGTAACCGCCGGCGTCGCTGACGAGGAAGACCAGCGCCGCGGCGAGCTCCATCGGGTCGCCGGCGCGGCCGGCGAGCACCCGGCCCATCTGCTGGTCGAGGTAGCCCTCGGGGTACTGGTCGGTCATCTCCGAGGCGAAGAAGCCCGGCGCCAGCGCGTTGACCCGGATGCCCTTGCGGCCGGTCCACTGCTGCGCGAGGTCGCGCGTCAGCCCGATCAGGCCGGCCTTGCTCGCCGCGTACGCGGCCTGCGGCAGCCCCGCGGTCGTCAGGCCCAGGATGCTGGAGATGTTCACGATCGAGCTGCCCGGCTTCATCACCCGCCCGCAGGCCTGGGCCATCCAGTAGCAGCCGTTGAGGTTGACGTCGATGACCGACCGGAACTCCTCGGGCTTCTCCCGGGTGGCCGGGACCGCGGTGCCGATGCCGGCGTTGTTGACCAGGACGTCGACCCGGCCGAACTCGGCCATCGTGGCGTCGACCAGCGCCTGGCAGTCCTCCACCCGCGCGACGTCGGTGCGCACGGTGATCGCCCGCCGGCCCTCGGCCTCGACGGCCTCCCTCGTGGCGGCCATCCGGTCCTCGCGGCGGGCGCCCAGCGCCACGTCCGCCCCGGCCTGGGCCAGCGCCCGGGCGAACACCACGCCCAGCCCCGACGACGCCCCCGTGACGATCGCCACCTTCCCGTCGAGCCGGAACATGTCCAGGATCGTCCTGTCCGCCACCGTGGTCTCCTCTCCCGCGCCGCACCGTCCCCAGGACCGTAACGGCGCTGTGCGGTAGATCACCGGGCGGGCGGGTAGGAGGCCCGGCGGGTAGCCGGTCCCGCTGAGGAGGAACTCGATGTCGTCACCGACACCGCCGGGGCCCCCGCTGTGGCGGCAGGCCTACGACGCCGCCGAGAAGCGGGTGACCCCGCACGCGGAGAACCTGGTGCGCACGCCGTACTTCGCCGTCGGGGTGGGCCTGCTGCGCCGCGCGCAGACGCTGGCGAAGGACACCGCCCGCGGCGTCTCCGCGCGCGCCTGGCACCTGGTCAACCTGCCCGCCGGCACCGACCTCGCCCGGCTGCGCGCCCAGGTCGGCGCGCTCGACCGCGAGGTCCGGCGACTGACCGTGCAGTTGGACAACGAGCGCCGCCGTCCCCGGACGGCGGACGTCCCGCCCCCCTCGACCTCGGAGGAAGCCGATGCCGACGGTGCCCAGTCCCCAGGCGGTCCTCGACCGCGTCCGCCGCGACGTGGAGCGCAACGCCCTCCGCGCGCGTAACGGCATCAAGCTCGTCGCCGGGGTCGACCGGCCCGGCGTGGGGCTGACGCCCAAGGACGTCGTCTGGGAGCGCGGCCGCACCCAGCTCTGGCACTACCGCAGCGACAAGGTGAGGTACTCGCCGCCGCTGCTGATCGTGTTCAGCCTGATCAGCCGCAGCTACATCCTCGACCTCACACCGGGGAACTCCTTCGTCGAGCAGCTGATCGACGCGGGGTTCGACGTCTACATGGTCGACTGGGGCGAGCCCGACGCGCGGGACGCGCAGAACCGGCTCGAGGACTACGTCGACGACTACATCCCCGCCGCCGTCGAGCGGGTGCGCGAGCTGTCCGGCGCCGACGAGGTCAACCTGTTCGGCTACTGCTTCGGCGGCAACCTCACCCTGCTCTACGCCGCCCACCACCCCGACGCCCCGGTCCGCAGCCTCACCGTGCTGGCCACCCCGGTCGACTTCACGCGGATGGGGCCGATGGCCGACGTCTTCCGCGGCGGCCTCGACGTCGACGACGTGGTCGACGAGGACGGCAACGTGCCGCCGCGGGTCGTCGTCCAGGGGTTCCGCACCCTCACCCCCACCTCCGAGGTCACCCGCTACGTGACGCTCTGGGAGCGGCTCTGGAGCGACGAGTACGTGCAGGCCTACCAGGCGATGACCGGCTGGTCCGACGACCACATCCCGTTCCCCGGCGCGGCCGCCCGCGAGACGGTGCAGATGCTGGTGCGCGACAACGGGATGGTCACCGACCGGCTGACCGTCGCCGGGGACCCGGTGCACCTGTCGGACATCCGGCTGCCGTTCCTCACCGTGCGCGCCGACCGCGACCACATCGTCCCGCCGGACGCGACCGCGCCGCTGATCGACCTGGTCGGCTCCGAGGACAAGCACGAGCTGCGGCTCAACGCCGGGCACATGGGCCTGGTCGTCGGCCGGACGGCGGCGAAGACGACCGTGCCGGAGATCATCGGCTTCCTGAAGAAGCGCAGCGACGAGATCGGGGAGGACTGACGGTGGAGGTCGTCGAGCTGGAGTCGGCGCACTGCGACGCGCTGCTGCGCTTCTTCGCGAGCCTGCCCGAGGGCGACCTGACCTTCATCGAGGAGGAGGTCACCGACCCCGACGTCGTCCGGTCCTGGGCGTCGGGCGGCGCGGGCGGACGGCGGTTCGTGGCGCTGGACGGCGACGAGGTCGCCGGCTACGTCGCGGTGCGCCCGCTGCCCGGCTGGTCCTCGCACGTCGGGGAGGTGCGGCTGGTCGTCTCCCCCACCCGGCGCGGTGAGGGCCTGGGTCGGCAGCTGGCCCGGCAGGCGCTGGTGACGGCGGTCGGCGACGGGCTGGCGAAGCTGGTCGTGGAGGTGGTCGCCGAGCAGGGCGCGGCGCTGGCGCTGTTCACCGACCTGGGCTTCACCGGCGAGGCACTGCTGCGCGACCACGTCCGGGACCGCGAGGGGAACCTGCGCGACCTCATGGTGCTGGCCCACCACGTCGACGACACGTGGGCCGGCATGGCCACCGTCGGCCTGGACGAGGCGCTGGGCCAGGACCTCAGCTAGGTCCGGTTCCGTCTCCCGGCCTCCCTGCAGGGACCCACCGCGAGCCTGCGAGTGGTGAGGGGCAGGGAGGTCCTTCGACTGAGCTGGGTCCTCCGGCTCAGACCTCGCTGACCCGGCCGCCGTCGACGGTGATCCGCCGGGTGGTGGCCACCGCCTCGAGCATCCGGCGGTCGTGGGTGACCAGCAGCAGCGTGCCCGGGTAGGCGGCCAGCGCCGACTCCAGCTGCTCGATCGCCGGCAGGTCGAGGTGGTTGGTCGGCTCGTCGAGCACGAGCACGTTCACTCCGCGGGCCTGCAGCAGCGCCAGCGCCGCGCGGGTGCGCTCCCCCGGCGAGAGTGTGGCCGCGGTGCGCAGGACGTGCTCGGCGGTGAGGCCGAACTTGGCCAGCACCGTGCGCACCTCGGCGGTCGGCCAGTCGGGCACCTCGGCGGCGAAGGCGTCGAGCAGCCGCCGCTCGCCGGTGAACAGCCCGCGGGCCTGGTCCACCTCGCCGAGCCGCACCGCGGGGCCGAGCGAGGCCGCGCCGGAGTCCAGCGGGACCCGGCCGAGCAGCGCGCCGAGCAGCGTCGTCTTGCCCGCGCCGTTGGGGCCGGTGATCGCCACCCGGTCGCCCCAGTCGACCTGCAGGCCCACCGGCCCGAGGGTGAAGTCCCCGCGGCGCACCACGGCGTCGCGCAGGGTGGCGACGACGGCCCCGGCGCGCGGCGCGGCGGCGATGGTCATCCGCAGCTCCCACTCCTTGCGGGGCTCCTCGACCACCTCCAGCCGCTCGATCCGCCGCTCGGTCTGCTTGGCCTTGGCGCCCTGCTTCTCCGCCGTCGACCGGTTGTGCGCCTTGATGTGCTTGTCCGGGTCCTTGGCCTTCTTGACCGCGTCGCGGACGCCCTTGGCCAGCCAGTTGCGCTGCATCCGCGCCCGCGCCTCGAGCTCGGCCTTCGTCCCGGCGTACTCCTCGTACTCCTCGCGCGCGTGTCGGCGGGCCACCTCGCGCTCGACCAGGTAGCTCTCGTAGCCGCCGTCGTGCACCCGCACCAGCTGCTGGACGAGGTCGAGCTCGACGACGCGGGTGACCGTGCGGGCGAGGAACTCCCGGTCGTGGCTGACGACGACGATGCCGCTGCGGGTGCCGGCGACGAACGCCTCCAGCTGGTCGAGCCCGGCCAGGTCGAGGTCGTTGGTCGGCTCGTCGAGCAGCAGCACGTCGTAGCGGGACAGCAGCAGCGCGGCCAGCCCGACCCGCGCCGCCTGCCCCCCGGACAGCGCGGGCATCGCGGCGCCCGGGGCGACGCCGGGGGCCACCTCGGCCAGGACCTGCTCCAGCCGCTCGTCGAGGTCGGCGCCGCCCAGGGCCAGCCAGCGCTCCAGCGCCTCGGCGTACGCGTCGTCGGCGCCGGGGCGGCCCTCGGCGAGGTCGGCGGTGGCGGCGTCGAGGGCGGCCTGCGCGGCGGTGACGCCGGTGCGGCGGGCCAGCGCGGCGGCGACGGTCTCGCCCTCGCGGCGGTCCCGCTCCTGCGGCAGGTGCCCGACGGTCGCCGTCGGCGGGCTCAGCGCGACCGAGCCGGAGCCGGCCGGCAGCTCGCCGGCCAGCGTGCGCAGCAGCGTGGACTTGCCGGCGCCGTTGACGCCGACCAGGCCGACGACGTCACCGGGCGCGACGACGAGGTCGAGGCCGGAGAAGAGGACGCGTGCGCCGTGGCCGGCGGCCAGGCCGCGGGCGACGAGGGTGGCGCTCATGGAGGTGCTCCCGGGAGGACGGATCGGTCGGGTCGACGTCGTTCCGGGGGTCACAGCACGGGCCCACGGTAGCGCGCGGCCCGGTCAGGCGTCGCGCGCGTTCCCGTCGCCTGCCCCGTCGTCCGCCCCGTCGTCCGCCCCGTCGTCGTGGTCCCCGGCCAGGTCCCCGGCGTCGTCCCCGGCGAGGTCCTCGTCGAGGTCCTCGTCGAGGTCCCGGGCGAGCACCTCGTCGGCCATCTCGTCGAGCATCGCCTCGAGCGCGTTGTCCTCCTCCCCCACCGGCCGGCGGCGGACCAGCCACGGCCGCAGGTGGTCGTAGCCGCGCACCGACACCCGGCGCAGCGGCCGCACCCGGTACCGCGGGTGCCCGCGCAGCCGGCGGGCGAGCTCGCGGTCGACCAGCACCGTCCCGGGCCGGGCCACCGAGGTCAGCCGGCTGGCCAGGTTGACCACCGGCGAGTAGACGTCGCCGAGCCGGGTGAGCACCGTGCCGTAGGCGGCGCCGACCCGCAGCTGCGGCCGGTCGGGGGCGTCCCACGCCTCGGGCAGGGTCAGCCCGATCTCGACCGCGTCGACCGCGGACGCGGCGGTGTAGAGGACGCCGTCGCCGACGGTCTTGACCACCCGGCCGTGCGAGCGGGCGATGACCTCGGTCGCGGTCGCCTCGAACGCCTCGACCATCGCGCCGAGCTCACGGGCGGCCATGCCGCGGGAGCGGGTGGTGTAGCCGACCAGGTCGGCGAACCCGACGGCGAGCTCGCGGCGGTCGCCGGGCTCGCCGGTCGCCAGCACCCGGTCGATGTTGGCCGCGAGGTGCCGGCGCCACACGTAGTCCTGGGTGCGGGCCAGCAGCGGCAGCAGCACGTCGGCCGCGGCGACCGGGTCGACGGCCTCCGGGCCGAGCTCGCGGGCCTGCCGGGTGAGGACGTCGGCGAGCAGGTCGGTCTGCCAGTCGGCCAGCCGCGACAGCGCCTGCCCGGTGGCCCGGGCGATCGAGGCCTCGGTGTCGGGGTCGACGAAGCCGGAGTCGATGAGCGCCGACAGGGTCCCGAGCGCCCCGACGTCGGCGAGGGTGAAGGCCGGGTCGTCGTCGGCGACGTCGGGGAAGCCCAGCGCGCGCCACAGCCGCTGCGTCCGCTCGGGCGGCATGCCCGCGGCCGCGGCCACCTCCAGCCGGGTCAGCCGGCGCGGGCCGCCGAGCAGCAGCCGCTCCAGCGCCGCCCGGACGGCGTCGCGGTCCGGGCCGGATCCGGGGTCCACGTCGGCCCCCGGGTCAGCCCGTCGTGTGGACGACGAGCACGTCGCAGGCCGCGCGGCGCGTGGCGTCGGCCGGGACCGAGCCCAGCAGCCGGCCCCGGATGCCGTTGAGCCCGCGGTTGCCGACCACCAGCAGGTCGGCGTCCTCGCGCCGGACGACGTCGAGCAGCGCCTCCACCGGGGACCCGAGGACGGCGACGGTGCGCACGTCGCCGGCGCCGGCCTCCAGCGCCACCTCGCCGGCCTGCCGCACGGTCTCCTCGGCGGGGTTGGCGCCCACCACCTGGTAGGCCTCGTCCCCCAGCACGTCCCGGGCCCGGGACAGCTCCCGGTCGTCCTCCTCGGTGGGCAGGTGGGCGCAGACCACGACGAGGGTCGCTCCGCAGGCGCCGGCGAGGCCACCGGCCCGCGCCACCGCGCGCAGCGAGGACTCCGAGCCGTCCGTCCCGACCACGACCGTCCGATACGCGCTCACGGCGCGCACTGTAGTGATCGTGCCGCGCCGCTGTGCCGCCGGTCACGGGCCGGACACCCGATCGGGCTGCCGGGAAACGGCTGGTGGACGGCGGGTTGCCGGGACGCGACCGGCGGCGCGCCGTCCCCCCGGGACCTCGGCAGCGTTCCCGTCCTGGGACAGGATGGCGGCAGCACGGGGACCCGACGGCGAGGAGGACCATGACCAGCGCGACCCCCGGACGCCCGGGACCGGTGCGGGTCGAGGTGTCCGGGCTGAGCAAGACCTTCGGCTCGGTGCGGGCCGTCTCCGACCTCGGCTTCACCGTGGAGCCGGGCTCGGTGACCGGCTTCCTCGGCCCCAACGGCGCGGGCAAGACGACGACGCTGCGGATGGTGCTCGGGCTCGTCACGCCCGACGCCGGCACCGCGACCTTCGACGGCGTCCCCTACGCGGCCCTGCGCGCGCCGGTGCGCACCGTCGGCGCCGTCCTCGAGACCGCGTTCCACCCCGCCCGCTCCGGCCGCGACCACCTGCGCGTGTACTGCCGGGCCGCCGGGCTGCCCGTCTCCCGCGCCGACGAGGCGCTCGAGCGGGTCGGGCTGACCGCCGCCGGGCGCCGCCGCGCCGGCGGCTACTCCCTCGGCATGCGGCAGCGGCTCGCGCTGGCCACCGCGCTGCTCGGCGACCCGGCGGTGCTCGTGCTCGACGAGCCGGCCAACGGGCTGGACCCCGAGGGCATCCTCTGGCTGCGCGGGTTCCTGCGGCACCTGGCGCACGACGAGGGCCGCACGATCCTCGTCTCCAGCCACCTGCTCGCCGAGGTGGAGCAGACCGCCGACCGGGTGGTCATCGTCGGCGCCGGCCGGCTGGTGCGGCAGGGCTCGATCGCCGAGCTGCGCGCCGGCGCGTCCGGCGGCAGCGTGCTGGCCCGCAGCCCCGAGGCCGACCGGCTGGCCGCGGTCCTCACCGGGGCGGGCATCGCCGCCACCCGCTCCGACGACGGGCTGGTCACCGTGACCGGGACGACGACCGCCGACGTCGGCGCCCGCGCCTTCGCCGCCGGGGTGGAGCTGCACGAGCTGCGCGCCGAGACCACCGGCCTCGAGGACCTCTACTTCCGGCTCACCGCCGGCCAGGAGCAGTACGCCGCCGACCCGACCGCCGTGACCGCCGAGGGAGCCGCCCGATGACCGCGCTGGTGCGCGCCGAGTGGACCAAGCTGTTCACCACGCGCGTGTGGATCGGCCTGCTGCTCGGGTCGTGCGTGATGGTCGCCGGCTTCGCCGTCCTGTTCACCGCGTTCGCCGGCGACGCCGAGGCCGGGCTGCCCGCGGTCGGCTCGGAGCAGTACGAGCAGCTCGCGCTGGCCACGGCGGCGAACGTGACCGTGCTCTTCCTGATCCTCGGGATCATCGGGATGACCCAGGAGTACCGGCACCGGACCGCGACGCCGACGTTCCTGACCACCCCGGCCCGGGGGCGCGTCGTCGTCGCCAAGCTGGTCTCGTACGCGCTGGCGGCGGTGCCCTTCGCGCTGCTGGTCCTGGCGGTGAACTACGTCGTCGTCGCCCTGTACGCCGGCGCGCGCGGGACCGCACCCTCGCTGTCGGGCGAGAACCTGCGGGTGATGGCCTCCAGCGGGCTGGCGCTGGTCGTCTACGCCGTCATCGGCGTGGGCATCGGCGCGCTGCTGCGCAACGAGGTCGGCGCGATCGTCGGGGCGCTGGTGTACCTGTTCGTCGTCGAGCCGATCATCCGGTCCGTGCCGGCGACGGCGCCCGCCTACAAGTGGCTGCCCGGCGGTGCGCTGGAGGCGCTGACGGCGACCTTCCAGGCCCCGGACCTGCTGGAGGCGTGGCAGGGGGGCCTGCTGCTGCTCGGCTACGGTCTCCTGGCGGCCCTGCTCGGCACCTTCCTCGCCGTCCGCCGCGACGTCGGCTAGCGAGCACCGGCCTCCCCGACCCCGCACCGAGAGGTCCTCCCGCATGACCACCCGCATGACCGTGCAGCGCCTGGGCCGGCTGGTGGCCGACGGCGACGCCGAGGCCGTCCGCGGCGCCGTCACCGACGCACCGCGGCTGCTGACCGGCACGGTCGAGCACCACGGCGACGGCGGGTGGACGCCGCTGCACCTGGCCGTCGCGCAGGGCCGCGAGGACGTGGTCGAGGTGCTGGTCGGGGCCGGCGCCGACCTCGCCGCGCGCACCGAGTCCGGCCGCACGCCGCTGCACGTCGCCGTCGAGCACGCCCCGCGGCTGGTGCCCGTCCTGACCGGGCTGGGCGCGGCCGTCGACGCCGCGGCCGCCGCCTACCTCGACGACACCGGCCGGCTCGCCGCCGAGCTCGACGCCGGGGCGCCGCTGACCGACGCCGCCGGCGGCTGGGACCTGCTGACGCTCGCCGCCGCCGGCGGGGCGGCGGGCACGCTGCGCCTGCTGCTCGACCGCGGCGCCGACCCCGACGGCGGCGCGCTGGCCGCGGCGGCCGCCGCCGGCCGCCCGGACCTGGTCCGGGTCCTGCTCGACGCCGGCGCCACCGTCGGCCGCCGGGACCCCGACACCGGCCGGACGGCGCTGCACGAGGCGGTCGCGGCCGGCCCGGGCGACGACGCGCCCGAGGTCGTGCGGCTGCTGCTGACCGCCGGGGCCGACGTCAACGCGACCACCAGCGACGGCGCCAGCGCCCTCGACATCGGCCGGGTCGCGGCGGCCCGGCACCGGCGCGACGCAGGTCAGGCGGGCGCCCGCGACGCGCTCGTCGACCTGCTCGTCGCCTCCGGCGCCACCGACTGACCGGCCCCCGACCAGCGGTGTCCGGGACGCAGACGGCCTGCTCCACGCGGTTCCGGAGAACCGGACGGGCGTAGACTCCAACCCCGGTCCAGCGACGTCCACCGACGACGAAGAAGGCACTCGCCCCGTGTCACGCGACAACTCATCCCGGCCGTCCACCACCTCGTCCTCCTCCGCGGTGGCGGGCTTCGGCACCAACGAGTGGCTGGTCGAGGAGATGTACCAGCAGTACCTCGCCGACCCGTCCAGCGTGGACCAGGCCTGGCACGAGTTCTTCGCCGACTACCGGCCGGGCAGCCCGGTCGCCGCGAGCGACGACCGTGAGCAGGCGTCGGCCCCCGCCGGCAACGGCGCCGCCGCGCAGCCCGCGCCCGCCGCGAGCTCCTCCGCGCGCCCGGCCGCCGCCGACGCCGCCGCCTCGGCCCCCGCGGCCGCCGCCCCCGTGACGCCGTCCCCGGCGCCGGCGCGCTCCACCCCGGTCCCCGAGCGCACGGAGGCCACCGTGGTCGACCAGGCCGCCGACCGCGCCGACCAGACGGCGAAGGCCGCGCCCGCCCCGGCGAAGCCGGCCCCGGCCGCCGCGAAGCCCGCCCCGGCCCCCGCCGCCGACGGCCCGAAGCGGACGCCGCTGCGCGGCGCCGCCGCCAGCGTCGTCAAGAACATGAACGCCTCGCTCACCGTGCCGACGGCGACGAGCGTGCGCGCGGTGCCCGCCAAGCTGCTGGCCGACAACCGGATCGTCATCAACAACCACCTGAAGCGCTCGCGCGGCGGGAAGGTCTCGTTCACCCACCTGATCGGCTACGCGCTGGTCCGGGCGCTGGACGACTTCCCGAACATGAACGCGGCCTTCGCCGAGGTCGACGGCAAGCCGACCCTGGTGCAGCCCGAGCACGTCAACTTCGGCCTGGCCATCGACCTGCCCAAGGCCGACGGCTCGCGCTCGCTCGTCGTCGCCTCGATCAAGGGCGCCGAGCAGATGGACTTCGCCCAGTTCTGGGGCGCCTACGAGGACGTCATCCGCCGCGCCCGCGCCGGCAAGCTGACCCTCGAGGACTTCTCCGGCACCACGATCAGCCTGACCAACCCGGGCACCATCGGCACCGTCCACTCGGTGCCGCGGCTGACCGCCGGCCAGGGCGCGATCATCGGCGTCGGCGCGATGGAGTACCCCGCCGAGTTCCAGGGGATGAGCCCCGAGGCGCTGACCGAGCTCGGCGTCTCGAAGATCATCACGCTGACCTCGACCTACGACCACCGGATCATCCAGGGCGCCGAGTCCGGCGACTTCCTGCGCCGGCTGCACCAGCTGCTGCTCGGCGAGGACGGCTTCTACGACGAGGTCTTCCGCTCCCTGCGCCTCCCCTACGAGCCGGTGCGCTGGATGCCGGACGTGCGGGTCAGCCGCGAGGGGCAGATCGACAAGGAAGCCCGGGTCATCGAGGTCATCGAGTCCTACCGGCGCAACGGCCACCTCATGGCCGACACCGACCCGCTCGAGTTCAAGGTCCGCAGCCACCCCGACCTGGACATCCTCCAGCACGGCCTCACGCTGTGGGACCTCGACCGGCCCTTCCCCGTCGGCGGGTTCGTCGGCGAGAAGGTCATGCCGCTGCGCGACATCCTCGGCGTGCTGCGCAACTCCTACTGCCGCACCGTCGGCGTGGAGTACATGCACATCACCGACCCCGAGGAGCGCGAGTGGCTGCAGAAGCGCATCGAGCTCAAGGCCGAGCAGCCCGACCGGGAGAAGCAGAAGCACATCCTCGGCCGGCTCAACGCCGCTGAGGCGTTCGAGACCTTCCTGCAGACCAAGTACGTCGGGCAGAAACGGTTCAGCCTCGAGGGCGGCGAGTCGGTCATCCCGATCCTCGACGAGGTCCTCATCGCCGGCACCGACCACGGCCTCGACGAGGTCGCGATCGGCATGGCCCACCGCGGCCGGCTCAACGTCCTGGCCAACGTCCTCGGCAAGAGCTACTCGAAGATCTTCGGCGAGTTCGAGGGCAACATCGACCCCGGCACGGTCCAGGGCTCGGGCGACGTCAAGTACCACCTCGGCGCCGAGGGCACCTTCGAGAACCCGTTCAAGCCGGGTGCCGAGATCGCCGTCTCGCTGGCCAGCAACCCCTCGCACCTGGAGACGGTCAACCCCGTCCTCGAGGGTGTCGTGCGCGCCAAGCAGGACATGATCGACAAGGGCGAGCAGGGCTTCACCGTCCTGCCGGTCCTGCTGCACGGCGACTCCGCCTTCGCCGGCCAGGGCGTCGTCCAGGAGACGCTGAACCTGTCCCAGCTGCGCGGCTACCGCACCGGCGGCACCGTGCACGTGGTCATCAACAACCAGGTCGGCTTCACCACCAGCCCGGCCGCGGCGCGCTCGAGCCTCTACTCGACCGACGTCGCGCGGATGGTCAACGCGCCGGTGTTCCACGTCAACGGCGACGACCCCGAGGCGTGCGTGCGCGTGGCCCGGCTGGCGGTGGAGTACCGGCAGGAGTTCAAGAAGGACGTCGTCATCGACCTCGTCTGCTACCGCCGCCGCGGGCACAACGAGGGCGACGACCCGTCGATGACCCAGCCGCTGATGTACGACATCATCGACCGCAAGCGCTCGGTCCGGAAGCTGTACACCGAGGCGCTGGTCGGCCGCGGCGACATCACGCTGGCCGAGGCCGAGGAGGCCCTGAAGGACTACCGCGACCAGCTGGAGCGGGCCTTCGCCGAGACCCACGACGCCACCGAGACCCCGAAGCCGCAGCCGGTCATGGACCAGCCGGCCCAGCAGGTCTCGACCGTCGCCACCGCCATCACCCCTGAGGTGATGAAGGCGATCGGCGACGCGCACGTGTCGCTGCCGCCGCAGTTCACCCCGCACCCGAAGCTCCAGCGGCTGCTCGAGCGGCGCGCGGCGATGGTCAGCGAGGGGGGCATCGACTGGGCGATGGGCGAGCTGCTGGCCTTCGGGTCGCTGCTCATGCAGGGCGTGCCGGTGCGGCTGGCCGGTCAGGACTCCCGCCGCGGCACGTTCGTGCAGCGCCACTCGGTGCTCATCGACCGGGAGACCGCCGCCGAGTACACCCCGCTGGCGCACCTGGCCGAGGACCAGGCGAAGTTCTTCGTCTACGACTCGCTGCTGTCCGAGTACGCGGCGCTGGGCTTCGAGTACGGCTACTCGGTGGCCAACCCGAAGGCGCTGGTCCTCTGGGAGGCGCAGTTCGGCGACTTCGTCGACGGCGCCCAGATGGTCATCGACGAGTTCATCTCCTCCGGCGAGGCCAAGTGGGGGCAGCGCTCCGGCGTCACCATGCTGCTGCCGCACGGCCTCGAGGGTCAGGGCCCGGACCACTCCAGCGGCCGCATCGAGCGGTTCCTGCAGCTGTGCGCCGAGAACAACATGACCGTCGCCAACTGCTCGACCCCGGGCAACTACTTCCACCTGCTGCGCCGGCAGGCGCTCTCCGACGTGCACCGGCCGCTGGTCGTGTTCACGCCGAAGTCGCTGCTGCGGGCCAAGGCGGCGGTCAGCCCGGTCGCGGACTTCACCGACGAGGGCTTCCGCCCGGTGCTCGGCGACCCGGGTGTCGGCGGCGAGCCGCTCGACGACGCCGCGGTGCGCCGGGTGCTGCTGTGCAGCGGCAAGGTCGCCTACGACCTGCTCGCGCAGCGGGAGACCGAGGGCCGCGCGGACACCGCGATCCTGCGGGTCGAGCAGCTCTACCCGCTGCCGGCCGAGCAGATCGCCGAGGCGGTCGGCCGCTACCCGAACGCGCAGGACCTGGTCTGGGTGCAGGAGGAGCCGGCGAACATGGGCGCCTGGTCGTTCATGGCGCTCAACCTCCCCGAGCACCTCGGCGGGCGGACGCTGCGGCGGGTCAGCCGGAAGGCCTCGGCCAGCCCGGCGGTCGGCTCGGCGAAGGTCCACGAGGTGGAGCAGAAGGAGCTCATCGCGAGCGCCTTCGCCGACTGACGGTGTACTTCACCGACCGCGGGCTCGAGGAGCTGGCCGACCGGCGCGGCGAGGAGCAGGTGACCCTCGCCTGGCTGGCCGGCCAGCTGCAGGCCTTCGTCGACCAGCACCCCGACTTCGAGGTGCCGATCGAGCGGCTGGCCACGTGGCTGGCGCGCGGCGGCACCGACGACGTCGACGACCTCGACGACCTCGACTAGACGAAGGACCCCCTCGCCCCCAGCCCCTCGCACGCTCGGGGCCGGATCCTGCGAGGGGGCCTCGGTTCGTCGGCTGCGGGGCGCGCCTGCACCGGCCGGGCCGCGGACGACGGCACGCTGTGTCCGTGCTCGGTCACTCGCACGCCCTGTCCGGACTCGCGGCCGGCGCGGCGACCCTGCCCTGGGCGCCCGTCGAGGGCACCGTCGCCCAGGTCGCGTGGGTCGCCGCCGTCGGCGGGTTCGCCATGCTGCCCGACCTCGACCACACCGGCTCCACGGTCTCGGACATGTGGGGGCCGGTGACCGACGTGCCCTCCGGCGCGATCGGCCGGCTGGCCGGCGGGCACCGCTGGGGCACCCACGACGCCGTCCTCGCGCCGCTGGCCTTCGGCGCGCTCGCCCTCGCGGCGGCCGAGCTGTTCTGGTCCAGCCTCCTGGTCATGGCGCTGGGGATCGGGCTGGCGCTGCGGGCGCTGCACTTCGTCATCCCCGGCCGGGCGGAGAACACCGTCGTCGGGAACCTGGTGCTCTCCTTCGGCGGCGCCTGGCTGCTGCTGGCGCACATCCCGCAGCCCACCTGGCTGCCGTACGCGGTCGGGCTGGGCGTCCTCACGCACGTCGCGGGCGACCTCATCACCAAGCAGGGCGTGCCGCTGCCGGTGCTGTGGCTGGCCAGGCGTCGCCGGCTGGCGCTCACGCCGATGCGCACCGGGACGACGCTGGAGAAGGCGGTGCTGGCGCCGCTGTTCCTCGGCGTCGCGGTGTGGTTCGTCTACGCCAACACCGGCGCCCGCGAGGCCCTGGACCCCTACCTGGCCGACCTGGTCACCCTCGGCGGCTGAGACCGCGCCGAGACCCGCACGCGCCGTGCTCGGCGCGTGACCCGCGTCGGCGCGCTGCTGGTGGCCCTGGCGTGCGCGGGGTGCACGTCGTCCGCCGGGACCCCGGGGGCGGTCGCCGGCCGCGCCGCGCTGCCGCCCTGCCCGGTGCAGGACCTCGGCCAGGGCGAGCGGGTCGCCGCGGACGCCCTGGCGTGCCCGGCCGCCGGCGCCGCCGACGGCGCCGAGCTGGTGGTCACCCGGCCGACCACCGAGGGCGACCCGGTGACCAGGTGGTACCGCGCCCGGCCCGGCGTCCCCGGCCTGGAGGTGATCGTCGACGGCAGCCGCGACCGGTTCGGCACCGGCGACTGGCTGCGGCTGGACTGCCCCGCGGCGACCTCCCCGGAGGACCTCGGGGACTGCGGGGAGACCGTGCTGGGCCGAGGTCAGCCGGCGCGCGTCATCGTGGACTCGTAGCCGCCGCCGGGCCACCGCCACGCGCCCTCGTTGACCGTGCCGTCGGGGCTGAAGCGCCCCTCGTAGCGGGCCGGGGAGTCGGTGCCGCCGTACCAGATCCGCAGGACGTCGCCCTCGAGCCGGTAGGTGTACTCGAGCAGCTCCCCGCCGGCGCCGAAGTAGTGCGACCGCAGCTCGCCGGTGCCCTCGTCCCAGCCGATGTACTCCACGCCGCGGGTGGGGTCGTCGCCGCGCAGGTCCACGTGCTGGACCAGCCAGTTGCCGCCGTCCATCCACTCGTAGCGGACCTCGCCGCGCGGGCCGCCGGGGCCCGAGACGGTCCAGGTGCCGACGAGCCGGTCGAGGG
Organism: Geodermatophilus sp. SYSU D01180; assembly: GCF_054050415.1. NCBI lineage: Bacteria > Bacillati > Actinomycetota > Actinomycetes > Geodermatophilales > Geodermatophilaceae > Geodermatophilus > Geodermatophilus sp. SYSU D01180. The sequence continues at coordinate 195,760 of NZ_JBJGZH010000004.1, forward strand.
TGCGCAGCGCCGCCGCGCGGGCATCGGGAGCGGGAGCGGTGCTCGGGTCGGGGTCCACGGTCGCCTCCTGGGTGGGCGGGGCCCGGCGCCGTCGCGGGGCCACACGGGGAGGACCGCGCGGCGACTCCTCCCTCATCGGTGGACGGCGGGGCGGGTTCCGAGACCGTGCCGCCCCGGCGGCGGCTACGGTGCCCCGCTGTGACCGCCGTCGCACCGCGCCTGTCCCGGGGCACCCACCTGGGCTACGCCCTCGGCTCGATCGGGACGGCGGCCTTCGGCACGGTGCCCGGCCTGCTGCTGCTGCACTACCTGACCGACGAGCTGGGCGTCGCCGCCGGGCTGGCCGGCCTGGTCGTGTTCGCGCCCAAGGCCTGGGACGTGCTGCTCAACCCGTGGATCGGCAGCCGCTCGGACCGCACGACCGGCCGCTGGGGTCCGCGCCGGCCGTGGATGATGGCCGGCGGGCTGGCCCTGCCGCCGCTGTTCGTGCTGGTGTTCGCCGGCCCCGGCGACCCGCCGGCGGCGGCCGCGGCCTGGGTGGCCGTCACCTTCCTGCTCGCGGCCACCGCCTACGGCTGCTTCCAGGTGCCCTACGTGGCGCAGCCGGCCGAGATCACCGACGACCCGGGCGAGCGGGCGACGCTCATGTCCTGGCGGGTGGCCGCGCTGGCGCTGGGCATCCTGCTCGCCGGCGCGGGCGCGCCCGCGGTGGTCGACCTGGCCGGCGGCGGGCGCGCCGGGCACCTGGCGATGGCGGTGTTCGTCGCGGTGCTGCTGGCCGCCGGGATGATCGGCGCGGTCGTCGGCACGCGGCGGGCGCCCACCCTCACCCGCGTCGAGAGCGAGGGGCGGCTGGGCGCCACGCTCGTCGTCGCCTGGCGGTCCCGGCCGTTCCGGGTGCTGCTCACCGGCTTCGTCGTCCAGGCACTCGGGATCGGCGTGATGCTCGCCGGCGTCCCCTACTACTCCGAGCACGTGCTCGGCGACGCCGCGGCCGGCTCGGTCCTGTTCGCCGCGCTGGTCGGCCCGGCGATCCTGGTCATGCCGCTGTGGCTGCGGGTCAGCCGGCGGCTGGGCAAGCGCACCGGGCTGCTGGTGTCCTCGGCGCTGTTCGCGGCCGGGGCCGGGGCGTTGGCGCTGGTCGGCACCGGCGGGACCGGGCTCGCGGTCGCGCTCGTGGTGCTGGTCGGCGTCGGCTACGCCGGCATGCAGATGTTCCCGCTGGCGATGCTGCCCGACGTCGTCGCCGCCGACGAGGCCGCCTCCGGCCGGCGGCGCGCCGGCGTCTTCACCGGCGTGTGGACGGCGGCCGAGACGCTCGGCCTCGCCGTCGGGCCGGGCCTGCTCGGGCTGCTGCTCGCCGCGGCCGGCTACGTCTCCTCCACCGGCGGCGACGCCGTCCAGTCCGGCGGCGCGGTGCTCGCCGTCCGGCTGGGCTTCACCGTCGTCCCGGCGCTGTTGGTGCTCGCCAGCCTGCCGGTGCTGGCCCGCTACCGGCTCTCCCCCGTCCCCGCCCGTTCCCAGGAGGTCCCCGCGTGACGCCGCAGGAGGTGCTGGCCGAGCTCACCGCGCTGCAGGCCGGCGACGTGCCCACCCACGGGGGCTCGACGATGGCCTACGTCTACGACTCCGGGCTCGCCGGCGTCGAGGACCTGGCCGCCGCCGCGCAGGCCGCGTTCCAGTGGACCAACGCGCTGGACCCGACCGCCTTCCCCAGCGTCGCCCGCATCGAGGACGACCTGGTGGGCGCGGCGGCCGACCTGCTCGGCGGCGGGCCGGCGACGGTCGGCACGGTCACCAGCGGCGGCACCGAGAGCTGCCTGCTGGCGGTGCTGGCCGCCCGCGAGCGGTGGCGTGCACGCGGCGGCACCGGGCGGCCACGGCTGCTGCTCCCGGTCACCGCGCACGCCGCGTTCCGCAAGGCCGCGCACCTGTTCGACCTCGAGGTCGCCGACGTCGCCGTCGACCCGGTCACCTGCCGAGCGCTGCCGTCGGCGGTGGCGGCCGCGCTGGACGCCCGGGCCGCGCTCGTCGTGGTCAGCGCGCCGTCCTACCCGCACGGCGTGCTCGACCCGGTCGGCGAGGTGGCCGTGCTGGCGGCCGCCGCGGGCGTCCCCTGCCACGTGGACGCGTGCATCGGCGGCTGGGTGCTGCCCTTCCTCGACGACGTCCCCGAGCCCTTCGACCTGTCGGTGCCCGGCGTGACCTCGCTGTCGGTGGACCTGCACAAGTACGCCTACGCGCCCAAGGGCGTCTCGGTGCTGCTCACCGCCGAGCCCGAGCTGCGGCAGGGGCACTGGTTCAGCACCGCCGGCTGGCCCGGCTACCCGGTGGTCAACCCGACGCTCGCCGGCACCCGCCCGGCCGGGCCGATGGCCGCCGCCTGGGCGGTGCACCGGTGGCTGGGCCGTGACGGGTACGCCGGGCTGGCGCGGGCCACCCGGGCGGCCACGATCGCGCTCGCCGAGGGCGCCGCCGCCATCCCCGGCCTGCGGGTGGTCGGCACGCCGGTGGCCACGCTGGTCGCGCTGGCGCAGGACGGCCCGGACGGCGTCGACGTGCTCAACCTCGCCGACGAGGCCACCGCCCGCGGCTGGCTGCTGCAGCCGCAGCCACCGTTCGCCCAGCCCGGCGGCGCGGACCTGCCGGCCACGCTGCACCTCACCGTCACCGGCGCCACGGCCGGCCGGGTGGACGCCCTGCTCGCCGACCTCGCCGACGCCGCCCGGGCCGCCGCCGGGCTGCCCCGCCCGGTGGCCGACCCGGACCTGGTGGCGGCGGCGGCGACGATCGACCCGGCCGCGCTCACCGTGGCCGAGGTCGACGCGCTGCTGGAGGTCGCCGGCGTCGGCGGCGGGCGGCTGCCCGAGCGGATGGCGCCGGTGCACGCCCTGGTGGCCGCGCTGCCCCGCCCGGTGGCCGAGCGGCTGCTCGCCGGCGTCCTCGACCTGGTCTACCGGCCCCGCCGGGCGGCGCTCAGCGGGTGACGCCCTGCTCCCGGGCGGTGGCGGCCACGGCCTCGGCGACCGCGGTGGCCACCCGCCGGTCCAGCGGGCTCGGCACGACGTACCCGGGCGCCAGGTCCTCGCCGACGACGCCGGCGATCGCCTCGGCGGCGGCCAGCTTCATCTCCTCGGTGATCGCCGTGGCGTCGGCGTCGATGGCGCCGCGGAACACGCCGGGGAACGCCAGGACGTTGTTGATCTGGTTGGGCAGGTCGCTGCGGCCGGTGGCGACCACCGCCGCGTACCGCGCCGCCATGTCCGGGTCCACCTCGGGCGTCGGGTTGGCCAGCGAGAACACGATGCAGCCGGGCGCCATCGACGCGATCGCCGCCTCGGGCACCGAGCCGCCGGACAGGCCCAGGTAGACGTCGGCGCCCTCGAGCGCGCCGGTCATCGTGCCCGCGTGGCTCGCCCGGTTGGTGTTCTCGGCGATCCACCGCTTCACCGGCGTCAGGTCCTCGCGCCCGGGGTGCAGCACCCCGCGGGAGTCCGCGACGGCGATGTCCCCGATGCCCGCGCCGAGCAGGATCTTCGTGCAGGCGACCCCCGCCGCCCCGGCGCCGGCCACGACCACCCGGAGGTCACCGAGCGCGCGCCCGGTCACCCGCGCCGCGTTGCGCAGCGCGGCGAGGACGACGATCGCCGTCCCGTGCTGGTCGTCGTGCATGACCGGGACGTCGAGGCGGGCGCGCAGCCGGTCCTCGACCTCGAAGCAGCGTGGGGCGCTGATGTCCTCGAGGTTGACCCCGCCGAACGACGGCGCGATCGCCGCGACGGCCTCGACGATCTCGTCGACGTCGGTGGTCGACAGCACGATCGGCACCGCCGACAGCCCGGCGAACTCGCTGAACAGGCAGGCCTTGCCCTCCATCACCGGCAGCGCCGCGGCCGGGCCGATGTCACCCAGGCCGAGGACGGCGGTGCCGTCGGAGACGACCGCGACCACCCGTGGGGCCCAGGTGAACCGGCGGGCCAGCGCCGGCTCCGCGGCGATCGCGCTGGAGACGCGGGCGACGCCCGGGGTGTAGGTGAGCGCGAGGTCCTCGCGGGTCTCGATCGGCCGGGTCGGGCGCACCGTGAGCTTGCCGCCCTCGTGCACGGCGAACGCCGCGTCCCCGCCGAAGCGGTCGGCACTGTCCCCGGCGGAGCCCGTCGCTGCGCTCATGGCCTCGACAGGGTAGTGATGTGACCACCGTCGCCGGGCCACCGACCCCGCCCGCCGGCACCGCGGTCGCTACCGTGCGGGTCGTGGAGATCCGAGAACTCGCCGTCCCGGACAGCTACGTCCTCGACCTGGTGCCGCACGGGGACGACCGGGGCCGGTTCACCGAGTGGTACCGCGCCGACGTGCTCGCCGACGCCACCGGGTGGGCGCTGCCGCTCGCCCAGGCCAACCACAGCGTCTCGGCGCGCGGGGTGCTGCGCGGCGTGCACTTCGCGCTGGTGCCGCCGGGGCAGGCCAAGTACGTGTACTGCCCGGCCGGGCGGGTGCTCGACGTCGTCGTCGACATCCGGGTCGGCTCCCCCACCTTCGGGGTCTCCGACGCCGTCCTGCTGGACGCGGAGGAGCCGCGCGCGGTCTTCCTCGCCGAGGGCCTCGGCCACGCGTTCCTGTCCCTCGAGGACGGCTCGTCGGTCACCTACCTGGTCTCCTCGGGCTACTCCCCCGGCCGCGAGTTCGGCGTCTCGCCGATGGACCCCGACCTCGGCCTGCCGTGGCCGGACGACGTCGAGGTGCGGCTCTCGGACAAGGACCGGGCCGCGCCCACCCTGGCGCAGGCCCGTGAGCAGGGCATCCTGCCGACGATGGAGGAGTGCCGCGCCTGGTACGCCCAGCAGCGCGCCGGGGCCCGGAGCGCGGGGGCTTAAGAGGCGGGGGCCGCGGCCAGCCGGCCGGGGCGCGGGTGCAGCCGGAGCACCACCCGGCCCACGGCGACCGCGGGCCCGTAGGCCCGGCTGTCGTCGGTCACCAGCGGGTTGTCCCCGCGGACGTCGACCGCGTCGCCGTCGAGCAGTCGGTGCACCCGCTTGACCACCAGCAGGTCCGGGCGGGCCGGGAAGCGCGCCAGCACGACGTCGCCGACCCGGGCCCGGCCGCGGCGCAGCCGGCGCACCAGCAGCCGGTCACCGTGCCGGACGGTCGGCGTCATCGAGGGGCCGGTGACCCGCGCGAGCACCCACACCGCGGGCAGCGGTGGGAACGGCCGCTCGGCGGGACGGGGGCTGATCACCGCGAGTAGGGTCGCAGACGACCCGATCGATCGACACACGAAGGAGCAAGCATGCTGTTCAGCCGCGTGTTCTCCGCCGTCGAGGCCACCGCGCACTGCGACCTCCCGTGCGGCGTGTACGACCCGGCCCAGGCCCGCATCGAGGCCGAGTCGGTCAAGGCCATCCAGGAGAAGTACCAGGCCAGCGACGACGAGGTCTTCAAGCAGCGCTGCGTGCTCATCAAGGAGCAGCGCTCGGACCTGGTGAAGCACCACCTGTGGGTGCTGTGGACCGACTACTTCAAGCCGCCGCACTTCGAGAAGTACCCGCAGCTGCACGAGCTGTTCAACAAGGCCACCAAGCAGGCCGGCGCCGCCGGCGGCAAGGGCAGCATGGACCCGGCCGAGGGCCAGAAGCTGCTCGACTACATCGCCGAGATCGACAAGATCTTCTGGGAGACCAAGGCCGCGGCCTGAGGAAGGACCTCCCTGCCCCCCGCCCCTCGCACGCGCGCGGCGGGACCCTGCAGGGAGGCCGCAGACGTCCCGACGGCCGGTGGGCACCTCGCCCACCGGCCGTCGGCGTCCCCGGGACCGATGAGTCCCGCCGCACCCGCCGGTCTGCACCCCGCCACCCCAGACCCGAGGAGACCCGATGGCCGTCCGGCTCAACCCCTACCTGCACTTCTCCGGCAACGCCCGCGAGGCGATGGAGCTCTACCGCTCCGTCTTCGGCGGGAACCTCGACGTCATGACCTTCGGTGACGTCGGCGGGAGCGGCGACCGGTTCCCCGCCGACGGCGTCATGCACGCCTTCCTGCGCACCGAGCACGGCCTGGAGCTCATGGCCTCCGACGGCCACGACCCCGACGCCGGCGGGCCGGACAAGGTGTCGGTCTCGCTGTCGGGGGACGACGCGGAGACGCTGACCCGCTGGTTCGAGCAGCTCGCCGAGGGCGGCCAGGTCGACGTCCCGCTCGAGAAGCAGATGTGGGGCGACACCTTCGGCCAGGTCACCGACCGGTTCGGGATCCGCTGGCTGGTCAACGTCGCCACCCCCGCCGTCTGACGCCGCGACCCGCCCACCGGCCTCCCCGGCGGGTGGGCGGGCCGCGCGACCGCCCCCGGTACCGTCGGACCTCGATGCGCATCGACCGGGCCGGGTGGCCCTTCATCACCGGACCCCTGGCCCCGGCCGCGCTGCTGGCCGCTGCCGGCGCGGCCCGCGGGCGCCGCTGGGCGCGGCTCGCCGCGTGGCCGTTCCTCGCCCTGTCGGCCTACATGGTCCTGTTCTTCCGCGACCCCGAGCGCGCCTGTGACCGCGAGGAGCCGCCGGCCGACGTCGTCCTCTCCCCCGCCGACGGCATGGTGATGGTCGCCGGCGAGCCGCAGGAGGGCGTGGCCCCCGAGCCCGCGCCCGAGGGCGGCTGGCAGCAGGTCAGCGTCTTCCTCTCCGTGGTCGACGTGCACGTCAACCGCTCGCCCTACCGCGGCGAGGTGGTGGAGCACTCCTACCGCCCGGGCAGCTTCCTGGCCGCCTACCGCGCGGAGTCGGCGCACCGCAACGAGCGCAGCGAGCTGTGGCTGCGCGAGGACCACCCGGACGGCGAGCGCACCGTCGTCTTCCGGCAGCTGGTCGGGGTGCTGGCCCGGCGCATCGTCACGCGCACCGGCGTCGGCCGGCGGCTGGCCACCGGCGAGCGGTTCGGCCTGATGAAGTTCGGCTCGCGGATGGACGTCTTCGTCCCGGCCGGGTGCACGCTCACCGTGCAGAAGGGGCAGCGGGTGCGCGGCGGGGAGACCGTCATCGCCCGCTGGCCCGCCGCGGGCTGAGGGGCCCGCGGTGCCCAGTACCGCCTCGGGAGAGGGGCGGCCGGCCCCCACCCGGCGCACGGCCACGGTCGAGTTCGTCCGCGGGTCGGTGCGCGGCAGCCGCCGGCGCGCGCTCGCGACCCTGCCCAGCCTGTTCACCCTGGGCAACATGATGTGCGGCTTCGCCGCCATCCTCGTGTCCATCCGCGGCCAGTACACCCTCGCCGCGGTGCTCATCGGCCTGTCGGTGCTGTTCGACATCACCGACGGCGCCGTCGCCCGGCTGGTCGGCGCGGTGAGCGCCTTCGGCCTGCAGTTCGACTCGCTGGCCGACCTGGTGTCCTTCGGCCTGGCCCCCGCGCTGCTGGCGTTCACGCTGTTCTCCGAGGGCCGCGACGAGTGGGACCCGCTGGGCTGGGTCGTGTGCTTCCTCTGGGTGGCGTGCGCGGCGATCCGGCTGGCCCGCTTCAACACCACCATCGACCCGACGGCGGACAAGCGGTACTTCACCGGCATGCCCAGCCCCGGCGCGGCCGGCGTCGTCCTGGCCTCGGTGTTCGCGTTCGGTGACCAGATGCAGGGCCGCGACCGGCTGTGGGTGCTGCTCATCGTCGCCGTCCCGGCGCTGCTCATGGTCAGCACCGTCCGGTTCCGCTCGTTCCGCTCGCTGGTCAGCCCGAAGAGCGGCCGGCCCTACGGCCTGCTCGCCGCCGTCGTCGCGCTGGTGTTCGGGTTCGCCACCGTCCCCGTCGTCACCGGCTGCGTGCTCGCCTACGGCTACCTGCTGGCGCCGGTCCTGGTCCCCCTGCTGTCCCCCCTCGCCCGGCTGGTGCCGGCCCGCCTCCGTGAGGTGCTGACGTGAGCGTCCGCCCGATCCGTCCCGACGACGTCCCGGCCGTGGTCGGCCTGGTGCGCGAGCTCGCCGAGTACGAGAAGGCGGCGCACGAGGTGCGGCTGACCGAGGAGCAGCTGCACACCGCGCTGTTCGGCGCCTCCCCCGCGCTGTTCGGGCACGTGGCCGAGCGCGACGGCGGCGTCGTCGGGACCGCACTGTGGTTCCTCAACTTCTCCACCTGGCGCGGCACCCACGGGATCTACCTCGAGGACCTCTACGTGCAGCCGCAGCACCGCGGCGGCGGCCTGGGCCGGGAGCTGCTGCGCACGCTGGCCGCCACCTGCGTCGAGCGCGGCTACGACCGGCTGGAGTGGTCGGTGCTCGACTGGAACGAGCCCTCGATCGCGTTCTACCGGGCCGCCGGCGCGGTCCCGATGGACGAGTGGACGGTGTTCCGGCTCACGGATGAGGCACTGGCCGGTTTCGCGGCCGACCGGCGGGATGCGGCAGGCTGACGCGGTGACCATCGAGCGCGGACCCGCGGAGTGCTGGCTGACCGACATGGACGGCGTCCTGGTGCACGAGGGCCAGGCCCTCCCCGGCGCCGCCGAGTTCCTCGCCCGCCTGGTGGACCAGGACCGCCGCTTCCTCGTCCTGACCAACAACTCGATCTTCACCCCGCGCGACCTGTCCGCCCGGCTGTCGCGCTCGGGCCTGCAGGTGCCCGAGACGTCGATCTGGACCTCGGCCCTGGCGACGGCGGACTTCCTGTCCACCCAGCTGCCCGGCGGCTCGGCCTATGTCATCGGCGAGGCGGGGCTGACCACCGCGCTGTACGAGGCCGGGTACACCCTCACCGACACCGACCCGGACTTCGTCGTCCTCGGCGAGACCCGCACCTACTCGTTCGAGGCGATCACGCGGGCGATCCGGCTGATCGGCACCGGCGCGCGGTTCATCGCCACCAACCCCGACGTCACCGGGCCCTCGCCGGAGGGGCCGCTGCCGGCCACCGGGTCGGTCGCGGCGATGATCACCGAGGCCACCGGCGCCAAGCCCTACTTCGTCGGCAAGCCCAACCCGATGATGTTCCGCAGCGCGATGAACCGGATCGACGCGCACTCGGAGAGCACGGTCATGATCGGCGACCGGATGGACACCGACGTCGTCGCCGGCATCGAGGCGGGCCTGGAGACGATCCTCGTGCTCACCGGCTCGACCACCGCCGCCGACGTCGGCCGCTTCCCGTTCCGGCCCAGCCGGGTCCTCGACTCGATCGCCGACGTCGTCGACCTCGTCGTCTAGCGGCGAGTCGTCCCGCGCTGGTCGGCTAGCGGTCGAGGAAGGCCAGCCGCGCCTCGGGCGTGAACAGCAGGTACAGCTCGGCGACCGCCAGCACGATCAGCGGGATGCCCAGCAGCGGCTGCCCGCCGGGGAACGCGGTGCTGTAGCCGAACAGCCCGAGCAGGATCTGCAGCACGACGACCGGCCCCCGCGCCCACCCCGACAGCCGCCGCAGGCCCACGGCGGCCGCGGCCAGGACGGCGCCGAAGATGCCGACGTAGACCACCTCGGCCAGCGCGCGGGCCACGCTGTCGGGGTCGCTGGTGAGGGTCAGCCACAGGATGACCAGCGCCCCGCCGAGGAGCAGGGCCGCCTCGATCGCGGCCACCAGCGCCGCCCGGACGACCGCGGGCGGGGCCTCGGGCCGGGCGGGCCGCGGCGGCCGGGCGGAGGGCTGCGCGGCGCCGCCGAGGAGCCGCTCGGCCCGGCCGGGGCGGCGGGTCGCGTCCTCGTCCGTCACAGGAGGGAGGCTACGCGTCACCGGTCACGGGAGGTCCCGTCCGTGCCCGTCGGGCGCCCGGCTGCTGGCTAGCCTGGCGACATGCGTGCGCTCGTGGTGGCCAACCCTGCGGCGACGACGACCACCGGCCGGGTCCGGGACGTGCTGGTCGGCGCGCTGGCCAGCGAGCTCAAGGTGGACCTCGCCGAGACCACCCACCGCGGGCACGCCCGCGAGCTGGGCCGGCAGGCGCTGGCCGACGGGGTCGACGTCGTCGTCGCGCTCGGGGGGGACGGCACCGTCAACGAGGTCGTCAACGGCCTGCTGACCGACGGGCCCGGCGAGCACGTGCCGACGCTGGCCGTCGTCCCCGGCGGCTCGACCAACGTGTTCTCCCGCGCGCTGGGCCGCTCCCGCGACCCGGTCGAGGCCACCGGCGAGATCCTCGACTCGCTGCGCGCCGGGCGCACCCGCCGCGTCTCGCTCGGCACCGCCAGCGCCACCGGCACCAGCACCGCGCCCGCGCGCGGGGTGGACCCGGGCGTCGCCGCCGCCGTCGCCGAGGTCGACGCCGTGGCCGACCCCGGCTGGACCGACCCGCGCTGGTTCGTCTTCGCCGCCGGCCTGGGTTTCGACGCCGACGTCATCGCCCGGGTGGAGGCGCAGCGGGCACGCGGCCGCCGCTCCACCGGGGCGCTCTACGTGCGGGAGGCCACCCGGGCGTTCGTCCTCGGCCGCGAGCGCCGCCGTCCCGCCGTGACGCTGTGCGTCCCGGGCTCCCCCGAGCTCGACGGGCTGTTCCTCTGCCTGGTCTCCAACGTCAGCCCGTGGACCTACCTGGGCTCCCGGCCGGTGAACCCGAGCCCCGAGGCCTCCTTCGAGGCCGGCCTCGACGTCTTCGCCCTCGGCCGGATGGGCGTGCTGCGGATGCTGCACACCACCCGGCAGGTGCTGGCCCGCCGCCCCGACGCGCGCGGCCGCGGCGTGCACCGCCTGCACGACCTGGCCGGCTTCGAGCTGCGGGCGTCGCGCCCGCAGGGCTGGCAGCTCGACGGCGACCACCTCGGGACGGCGACCGGGCTGCGCGTGCGGTCGGTGCCGTCGGCGCTGTCCGTCATCGCCTGAGCGAGGGCCGCGCGGCGTCCCGGGGACACGCCCGGGGGGCCCGTGTCAAGCACCACTCCACCGCCGAGTGGCGCCCCTAGCACGCCCGTGGTGAGCTTGCTCACGAGGGGTCGACCCAGGGCCCCGGTGCGCTTGACACGTGTTCCTCAGGTGAAAACATCGCGAGAGGAACGCAACCTGCCGGTAACAAGCGGTGGGCGGTCGCTGGAACGAGGCGCTGGGCAACCGGTGTCGCGCCCGCGCGAGCGGCCCGATGTCAGCGATTCGCAAGCAATGTAGTCGACACCGAGGAGTGCACAGACATGGACTGGCGCCACCGCGCGCTCTGCCGGGACGAGGACCCGGAGCTGTTCTTCCCCATCGGGACGACCGGTCCGGCCCTCGTGCAGATCGAGCAGGCGAAGGCGGTCTGCCGCCGCTGCTCGGTCGTCGAGTCCTGCCTCGACTGGGCTCTGCGCTCGGGTCAGGACTCCGGCGTGTGGGGCGGGCTGTCCGAGGACGAGCGGCGTGCTCTCAAGCGCCGTCAGTCCCGCACCCGCGTCCGCGCCTGACGGAGCAGCTGCCGGCACCCGCCGGCTGAGCAACGGCGCGAGGCCGGTCCCCCGAGCGGGGACCGGCCTCGCGCCGTGTCGACGACATCGTCGTCCTGCCGGACGACACCGCGGCCGGGTGCCGTTCCCTACCGGCGGGGCCGTCCCGCACCGGGCAGCTCGAGGACGACCTCGGTACCCGGCCGGCCGGGACCGGGCGGCTCCTCCGGCGTCCGCATGAGCAGCGACCCGCCGAGCTCGCTGGTCACCAGCGTCCGCACGATCTGCAGGCCCAGGCCGTCGCTCAGCGCCGGGTCGAAGTCCTCCGGCAGTCCCTGGCCGTCGTCGCGGACGCGCACCACCAGGTCGTCGCCGTCGCGCTCGGCCGCCAGCTCGATCGCGCCGGGCTGGCCGTCGGCCGGGAAGGCGTGCTCGGCGGCGTTGTGCAGCAGCTCGGTGACAGCCATGACCAGCGGCGTCGCGGTGGCCGCCGGCAGCTCGCCGAACGCGCCCACCCGCCGGGTGCGCGCCGCCGGGCCGATCGAGGTCAGGTCGCCGAGCATCGGCAGCACCTGGTCGAGCACGTCGTCGACGTCGACCACGTCCTCCCGGCTGCCCGCGAGCGTCTCGTGGACGACGGCGATCGAGGCCACCCGCCGCACCGACTCCTCCAGCGCCGCCCGCGCGGCCGGCTCGGTCATCCGCCGGGCCTGCAGCCGCAGCAGCGCGGCGACCGTCTGCAGGTTGTTCTTCACGCGGTGGTGGATCTCGCGGATCGTCGCGTCCTTGGTCAGCAGCGCCCGGTCGCGGTCGCGCAGGTCGGTGACGTCCCGGACCAGCACCAGCGCGCCCTCCTCGGCGCCCGGCGCCTGCAGCGGCAGCGCGCGCACCAGCAGCGTCGCCGACCGCCCCACGACGTCGGTCGGGTCGGGGAACCGCCCGGCCACCGCGGCGGCGATGGTGGCCGCGACCGCCTCCCCCGCCACCCGGTCCGACGACGCCGCCCGCGTCACCCGGGCCAGGTCCGTGCCGAACAGGTCCCCGGTCACCCCGAGCCGCCGGTAGGCCGACAGGGCGTTGGGGCTGGCGTAGACGGCGCGGCCGGCGGCGTCCAGGCGCACCAGCCCGTCCCCCACCCGCGGGCTCATCTCGGCGTCGAGCAGCTTCTCCGGCGGGAAGGTGCCGGCCGAGACCATGAGGCAGAGGTCGGCGGCGATGTCGAGGTAGGTCAGCTCCAGCGTCGACGGCGACCGGGTCACCGCGAGGTTGGTGTCCTTGGCCAGCACCGCGACGACGACGCCGTCGTGCCGCACCGGGATGACCTCGCGCCGCCGCGGGCTGGTGCCCGACCAGTCCGGCTCCCCCTCGGTCACCGGCCGGCCCTCGCGGTGCGCCAGCCGGAACGGGTCGGCGTCGGGGCCGTCGACCTCGCTGCCGACCAGGTCCTCGGGCTGGCTGGTCGGCGCGGTGAGCGGGCGCACCTGGGCCACGCACCACCACGCGCCGGTGCGCAGCGGCACCCACAGGGTGAGGTCGGCGAAGGCCAGGTCGGCCAGCAGCTGCCAGTCGGCCACCAGGCGGCGCGCGTGGTCGACCTGCGACGGGGCCGTCGCCGCGCCGCGGTGCAGGCGCTCGGAGAGGGTGCTCATCGTCCCCGAGGGTAGGGCGGGCGCCGTCCTAGGCTGGACACCCGTGGCCGCCCCCTCCCTCGTCCCCCCGCCCGCGACCGTCGACGACGCCGTCCCCGCCGACTTCCCGGCCATCGCGGCGCTCACCGTCGGCGTCTACCGCGCCGAGCGGCTGGCCTCCGACGCGTACCTGCCGCAGCTGGCCGACGTCGAGGGCCGGGCCTCCCGGTCGCAGCTGCTGGTCGCCCGCGACGGGGACCGCGTCGTCGGCGCGGTGGCGCTGGTGCTCGACGGCGACTTCGGCGAGGTCACCGAGTCGCCGGCGGAGGCGGCGTTCCGGATGCTCGTCGTCGACCCGGCCGCGCGCGGCCGCGGCGTCGGCGAGCTGCTGGTGACCGAGTGCCTGGACCGCGCCCGCGCGGCCGGCAAGCGGCGGATGGTGCTCTCGACCGACCCGGTGATGGCCGCCGCGCACCGGCTCTACGCCCGGCTCGGCTTCACCCGGCTCCCCGAGCGGGACTGGGCGCCGCGCCCCGGCATCGACCTGCTGGTCTACGCCCGCGACCTCTGACCGGCTCCCCTCAGCGCCGGGCGCGGGCCGGACCGCTGCTGCGGGACCGGGCGGGACGGCGCGGCGCGGGCGCGGGCGCCTCCGGCGCGGGCACCTGCACCCCGGCCGCGGCGGCGAGGGCGTCCAGGTCGTCGAGGATGTCGCGGAGCAGCACGTCGACGTCCGGGAGCAGTTCGGCGCACGACACCAGGCCCCAGTCCAGGCGGTCGAGGTAGCTCTGCACCGTGATGTTCAGGCCCTGCCCCTCGACGATCGTCGAGACCGGGAAGTAGTGCTCCAGCCGCGCGCCCGCGGCGTAGAGCGGCGTGCGCGGACCGGGCACGTTGGAGATGACGAGGTTGCCCGGGCTCAGGCGGGAGCCCAGCCGCAGCCGGGCGCTGAGCCGCATCGCCCGCGCGAACACCGCCGGCGGCGGGAACTCGGCGAAGTCGGTGAGCCGCTCGGCGGGCAGCGCGGAGAAGATCTCCTTGCTGCTGCTCATCGCCTCGTGCACGCGGCGGACCCGCCGGACGGGGTCGGGCTCGTCGGTCGGCAGGACCGCCGAGAGCATCGACACCCGGTTGGTCCAGCGGTCGGTCTCCTCCCCCGTCCGCACCGAGACGGGCACCAGCGCCACCAGCGGGTCCGACGGCAGCGCCCCGCGCCGCTCCAGCCAGGTGCGCAGGCCGCCGGCGCACGCCGCCATGACGACGTCGTTGACCGTGGCGCCCAGCGCGGACTTGACCTGCTTGACCACCTCGAGCGACGTCGACCGGATGGCGAGCTTCCGGTGCGGGGTGATGGGCCCGTTGAACGGCGTGCGCGGCGGCCGGACGCTGGGCACCGGCGGCGGCCGGTCGGGCTCCTCGGGGCGGTTCCGGCCGAGGTTGAGCACGGTGCCCAGCGGCCCGCGCAGGCTGCGCCGGACGTCGTTCGCCGCGCGGACCAACACGGGGTTGCGCGTGGCCCGGCCGATCTCGCGGGCGCTCCACGCGGCGAGCAGGACCCCGCGCGCGGGCTTGCGCGCGAGGCCGAGCGCGCCGCGCGCGAGCATCTCGAGGTCGCCCGGCGGCCGCTCCGGCGTCCACGGCTCGGCCCCGGGCGGCGTCCGGTTGCCCTCGGGGGTGTCGTCGAGCATCAGCGTCATCAGCTCCACGCCCGACGCCCCGTCGATGGTGGCGTGGTGGACGATCGTCAGGACGGCGAAGCGGCGGTCGGCCAGCCCCTCGATGACGTACGACAGCCACAGCGGCTTGCGCCGGTCCAGCGGCCGGGAGACCAGGCGCGCGGCCAGCGCGGCGAGCTGGTCGTCGCTGCCGGGCGGCGGGACGGCCGTGTGCCGGACGTGGAAGTCCAGGTCGAAGGCGGGGTCGGCGACCCAGTAGGGGTGGTCCAGGCCCAGGGGCACCTCGACCAGGCGCCGGCGCAGCGGCTCGAGCAGGTGCAGCCGCTGCTCCAGCTGCGTCCGCCACGCGTCGTAGGGCCGGTAGTCCGGGTCGTCCGGGCGGGAGTAGATGGACAGGCTCGAGACGTGCCCGAACTGCGCGGACGTCTCGAGGTGGAGGAACGTCGCGTCCAGACCCGACAGCTGCTTCACGTCCGCTGGCCTCCTCGGGGGACGACGGGGTGCCGCGACCCCGGCCGGTGTGGCTCAGTGTGTCAGGCGTCACACTCTCCTGCAGAGGACCGTGAAGGGGAGCGAGGACCCGACATGCAGACGACGGCGCGCTCCTCCCGGACACCGGACCGGGAGGCTCCCCCGTGGATCGGGGCGTCCCCGGTGGCGGCCCTGCTCGCCGCGCAGCGGCCGTGGCGCGAGGCGGCCGCGCTGGTCCGCTCCCCCGTGTGGCGGGGGCACGGCGTCCCGCACGGCAGCGGCCTGCCGGTCCTGCTCGTGCCCGGCTTCCTCGCCGGGGACCCGTCGCTGTCGGTGCTGGAGCGCTGGCTGCGCGCCCGCGGCTACCGGACGTGCACCTCGCAGATCCGGGTCAACGTCGACTGCACCCGCCTGGCGGTGGAGCGCCTGGAGCGCCGCCTCGTCGAGTTCACCGACCGGACGGGCCGGCCCGCGGCGGTCGTCGGCCAGAGCCGGGGCGGGCTGTTCGCCAAGCTCGTGGCGATGCGCCGGCCCGACCGGGTCGCCGGGATCGTCACGCTCGGCAGCCCGAACGTCGACCACATGGCGATCAACCCGCTGGTCGCCGCGCAGGTGCGGCTGGTCGCCGCGCTGGGCAGCGCGGGGATGCCGGGGCTGTTCCGCGACGACTGCCTGGACGGCGGGTGCGCCGGGGAGCTGGCCGAGGACCTGGCCCGCCCCTTCCCCGCCGAGGTGCCGTACCTCTCGGTCTACTCGCGCAGCGACTGGGTCGTCGACTGGCACGCGTGCCTGGACCCGGACGCCGAGAACGTCGAGGTCGACTCCAGCCACGTCGGCATGAGCGTGCACCCGGGGGTCTACCGGCTGCTCGGGGACCGCCTGGGCGACCTGGCCCGCCGGGCGAGCTGAGCCGCCCGGGACGGCGGTCAGGCGTCGGCGACGGTGGCGATGAGGTCGCCCTCCTGCAGCACCTCGCCCTCGACGACGTGCAGCTCCTGCACGACGCCGGCGCGCTCGGTGAGCACGGGGATCTCCATCTTCATCGACTCGAGGATCACCAGGGTGTCCCCCGCGGAGACCTCGCTGCCCGGGCTCACCAGCACCTTCCAGACGCTGGAGACCATCTCGGCGTGGATCTCCTCGACTGCCACGCGGCACCTCCTCGCTGAGCGGAGCCCCCATCCAAGCACGGGCCCCCGGAGCCCGGCGGGCGCTCAGGAGCCCGGCGCGAGGTCCCCCTCGGCCAGCCGGTGCAGGACCGCGCCGACCTCCTCGCCGTCGTGCGGCACGCCGGTCTCGGGCAGCCCGGACAGCGCGGCGGCCGCCGCCCGCGCGGCGGTGGCGATGTCGGGCGCCCCGGCGCTCACGGTGGCCAGCAGGGCGTCGTACCAGCCGTCGAGCCGGTCGCCCGGGTCGTAGCCGCTGACCGCGACCACCTCGGTCCGCCCGGCGGTGCCGCGCAGCCGGCCCGCCGAGGGCAGGGCGCCGGTCACCCGGCCGGCCCGCCCCGGCGGCAGCGTCGAGCGCAACTGGACGGCGACCGCGGCCCGCGGCGGGTGCTCGTCGGCGGCGCGGAGGCGCGGCGCGCGGCGGCCCACCGCCGCGGCCAGCGCGAGGTCGACCGCGTCCACCCGGTGCGCCCGCTCGAGCACGGCCATGTCGAGGGAGAAGCCTGCCGCGACCTCCCCCAGCTCGCCGTCCTCGGCGACGCCGACGGTGACCAGCCCGCGCCAGCCGACCTCGGCCAGCCGCTTGGCGCCGGGCGGCACGTCGCCGGCAGGGTCGGGCGTCCAGGACACCCGCGCGATGCCCGCCGCCCGGTCGCGGGCGACCGCCGTCGGGAAGCGCAGCCCGTCCTCGGTGACGACGGCGAGCAGGCCGTGCTCGCTGGCCGGCTCCACGCCGTCGCCGCCGAGCCGCTCGAGCACCTCGGCAGGCGGGCCGACCCAGGTCAGCCCCGCGGCGGCGACCTCCCCGGCCAGCGCGGCGTTCCCGGCCAGTGCCGGCGGCACGGGCAGCACGGCGCGGGCGCCGCTGCGGCGGGCGGCCTCCACGATCCGGTCGACGGCGAGGTAGGACTCCGCGGCGGGCGCCGGGCCGAGCAGCACCGCGTCGTCGGCCAGGCGCACGTGCCGGGCCGAGCGCTCGGCCTCGGAGTAGACGGCCACCGACTTCACGTCGAGGCGGGAGCAGGCCGCGATGACCGCGCACGCCGCGGGCCCCCGCCCCGCCACGAGCACGCTGTCGATCCCGTGCTGGGCCACGCTCTCCGGCCTCCCGTCCCCGCGCCGGGCCGTCCGCCCGGTCTCCCTGCCATCGTGCCCCGCGCCGCCGACACCCACGCCACCGGGCGGGGGCCTCCTCACCCGCTGTGGGACCCTGGGTACGACCTCGGACACTCCGGACCACGACGACGAGAGGAGGGCAGCGATGTCCAAGCGTGGACGCAAGCGGCGCTCCCGCAAGGGGAACAAGGCCAACCACGGCAAGCGCCCCAACGCCTGACGACGGCCTGCACGGGCCTGACACGACGACGCCCCGCACCCGGAGGACCGGGGCGGGGCGTCGTCGTGTGCCGGGGTGTCTCAGGCGTCCTCGGACCAGTCGGTCCGGACCACCTCGGTGCTGACCTTCTCCACGCTGATCTGCGTGCCGTCCTCCTCGAAGGAGACGGTGGTCAGCTGCATCTTGATCCGATCGCGCAGGCCCGACGGCGTCGGGTCACCGCCGCAGCGGCGGCGGAGCAGCGCCTTGAACTCCTGCTCGATGCCGAACTGCCGCAGACACGGGGAGCAGTCCTCGAGGTGCTCGGCGATGACGGCGCGGCGGGCGTCGTCGGTCTCGCGGTCGAGGAACTCGAAGACGTGCGACAGGACGTCGTCGCACGAGGAGATCTCGACCGGACGCTCCTGCTCGGTGCTCACGACCGCCCCTCCTCACCGGCTCCGGCGCGGACGAACCCGCGCTCACGGGCGTAGTCGGCCAGCAGCTTCTGCAGGCCCCGCCGGCCACGGTGCAGCCGGGACATCACCGTGCCGATGGGCGTGCCCATGATCTCGGCGATCTCCTTGTAGGCGAAGCCCTCGACGTCGGCGAGGTACACCGCCAGCCGGAAGTCCTCGGGCAGCTGCTGCAGGGCCTCCTTGATGTCGGAGTCCGGCAGGTGGTCCAGCGCCTCGATCTCCGCAGACCGCAGCCCGCTGGAGCTGTGCTCCTCGGCCGCGTACAGCTGCCAGTCCTGCACCTGGTCGGTGGGGTACTGCTGCGGCTGCCGCTGCTTCTTGCGGTAGCTGTTGATGTAGGTGTTGGTCAGGATCCGGTACAGCCAGGCCTTGAGGTTCGTGCCCTCGGCGAACTGGTGGAACGCGGAGTAGGCCTTGACGAACGTCTCCTGGACCAGGTCCTCGGCGTCGGCGGGGTTGCGGGTCATCCGCAGCGCCGCCGGGTAGAGCTGGTCGAGGTAGGGCAGCGCGTCCCGCTCGAAGCGGGCGTCGCGCTCCGCGCGGGTCTCGGCGACCTCGGTGCGGCTGCCCCCCTCGCGGGCCTCGGGCACCTCCACCGGAGCCCCGACCACCTGCTCGCGCGGGGTCTCGACCGGCTCGACGGCGGGGTTCCCGCCCGGGGTCTCCTCAGGCACCGACCGTCCTCTCTGCGGCGCCCGGAGGCGGGCTGCCACGTCGGTCGATCCTAGTCGCGCGGCGTCGGGCCGGCCCGGGGGCCGCCGGTGCGGGGCCCGCGTGCGGGCGCTGGAGACGGTGCTGCTCACGGTCCCTGCAACGGTGCCCGCCGGTGGGCTCATTCCCCGGTCGCGGGAAGTCGGCGGCGGTCCGCGCGGGCGCTGGCTACAGTGCCCGGCCGTGGCGGCGACCCCCGCGGTGCGGGCCCTGGAGAAGGCCGGGGTGGCGCACACCCTGCACCCCTACGACCCCGAGCACCCGAGCG
Organism: Geodermatophilus sp. SYSU D01180; assembly: GCF_054050415.1. Classification (NCBI taxonomy): domain Bacteria; kingdom Bacillati; phylum Actinomycetota; class Actinomycetes; order Geodermatophilales; family Geodermatophilaceae; genus Geodermatophilus; species Geodermatophilus sp. SYSU D01180. Next base: position 214,777 of record NZ_JBJGZH010000004.1, read on the forward strand.
ACCAGGGCCACGGCGAGGCGGCGGTGGCCGCGCTCGGCGCCGACCCGCGCCGGGTGTTCAAGACGCTGGTCACCCGCGTCGACGGCACACTGACCGTCGCCGTCGTCCCGGTGAGCGGCACGCTCGACCTCAAGGCGCTGGCCGCCGCGGCCGGCGGGCGGAAGGCCGCGATGGCCGACCCGGCCGACGCCGAACGCACCACCGGCTACGTCCTCGGCGGGATCAGCCCGCTCGGCCAGCGCAAGGCGCTGCCGACGGTGGTCGACGACTCGGCGCTGGGGTTCGCCACGGTGATGGTCAGCGCCGGCCGGCGCGGGCTGCAGGTGGAGCTGCCACCGGCCGAGCTGGTCCGCCTCACCCGCGCCCGCACCGCCCCGATCGCGAGAGGACCCCTCGCCCCCCACCACTCGCAAGCTCGCGGCGGGCCCCAGCGAGGGGCCGACTACGAGTCTGGGACTCCGTAAGGGGTCAGAAGCTGATCGACCGGCGCGGCGTCGTCGGTGAGCACCTGCGCGTCGCCGGCGAGGGCGGCCACCTCCTCGGCCGGGGCGACCTGCCAGGCCGAGTCCTGGGCCAGCAGCGCCTCCGCGAGCGCGGCCTCGTCCAGCGGCCGGTGCGAGGCGACCGCGACGACGTTGCCGCCGTCCTCGCCGGCGAGCACCGGGGCGCGGGCGAGCAGCAGCACGTGCGGCCACACCGCGCGCATCGTGGCCAGCTCCGCGCGGACGAAGCCCAGCGGCGGGTGGTCGATGAGGTTGGCGACGTACACGCCGTCGTCGGTGAGCGCCCGGTCGACCAGCTCCAGCGCCTCCACGGTGGTCAGCTGCCAGGGCACCGACAGGCCGCCGAACGCGTCGCCGACGACGAGGTCACGGGTGTCGGCGGGCTCGGCGGCCAGCCCCACGCGGGCGTCGCCGACCCGCACCCGCAGCCGCTCCGAGGTCTGCAGGCCCAGCTGCTCGCGGTCGATCGCGACGACGCCGGCGTCGACCTCGAGCACCAGGCTCTCCGTGCCGGGACGGACATCGGCGAGGTAGCGCGGCACGGTGGCACCCCCACCGCCCAGGTGCAGCGCCGACAGCGGCTGCCCGGCGGGGGCCAGGACGTCGGTGACCGCGGCGATCGCCCGGACGTACTCGAACTCCAGGTACGTCGGGTCGGCGAGGTCGACGTAGCTGTGCCGCAGCGTGTCCAGCACCAGCACCCGGCCGGTCTCCCGCTCGGGGTCGGCCACCACGCGGGCGCAGTGGTAGGAGGTCTCCTCCTCGCACGGCGTCGGTGCGACCGCCGCCAGCAGCGACCCGGCGACGGCGAGCAGCAGCAGCGCCGTCGGCACCCGGCCGGCCCCGCCCGGGGACCGGCGGCGCAGCAGCAGGTGCACGGCGATCCCGGCGACGACGGTCACGAGCCCGGTGCCGACGAGGATGCCGCTGCTGGGGAAGACCGCGATGAGCACGAAGCCGGTGGCGAACGTGGCCGCGATCCCGCCGAGCGTGCCGATGCCCGACAGCTTGCCGACCACGGACCCGGTCTCGGCCAGGCTGGCCAGCTGCAGCTTCACCACCATCGGCGGCACCGCCGACAGCAGGGTCGCCGGCACCACGATCGCGACGGCGGCCAGCAGCAGCACGGCGCCGGCGTCGGGGCCGGTGAGGAACGACCCGGTGAACCGCACCAGCGGCAGGACGGCGATCACCAGCGCACCGCCCGCCACCAGCAGCGGCGTGATCAGCCCGCGCGGGTCGCGCCGGTCGGCGGTGGCACCCCCGGCCCAGGCGCCGACCGCGATGGCGGCCAGCGCGAAGCCGATGACCGCGGTGTTGGTCTGCAGCGTGATGCCGACGTAGGGGGCGATCAGCCGCAACCCGACGATCTCCAGCACCAGCACCGCGCCGGAGGCGAGGAAGGTGACCCCCGCGGCCACCCAGCCGGGCAGCACGGGCCCGGCGGGCGGCTCGACGGGCGGGTCGGAGGGGACGACGGCGGAGGCACGCTCGCTCAGGGGACGGCTCCTCAGAAGAGCGCGGGCTGGTCGGCCGGGGCGCTGGTGCCCTCGACGCGGGCGACCAGCTCGGCGCCGTTGTTGCGGACGTTGTTCACCGCGGGGCTCACCGGGCGCAGCTCCAGCCCCTCGACCACCGACGGCGGGGTCGGCTCGGTCAGCGCCTCGACGTCGTCGCGGGCGGGGTCCAGCCAGTCCGCCCACCGCTCGCGCGGCAGCACCAGCGGCATCCGGTCGTGGATCTCGGCGAGCGCGCCGACGGCGGGCGCGGTGACCACCGTGCAGGTGTAGAGCCGGTCCTCGCCCTTCCCCCACACCTCGTAGAGCCCGGCCATGGCCAGCACCGACCCGTCGGCCGGGGTGATGAAGAACGGCTGCTTGCCGGGCGAGTCGAGCTTCTTCTGCCACTCGTACCAGCCGTCGGCCGGGACCAGGCACCGGCGGGAGCGGGCGGCCGAGCGGAAGGCCGGCTTCTCGGTGAGCGACTCGACGCGGGCGTTGAGCAGCCGGTTGCCGACCGAGACGTCCTTGGCCCAGGAGGGCACCAGGCCCCAGCGGACCGAGCGCAGCTCCCGGTGCGCCTCGCCGGTGGGGCTGCCCTCCGGGTCGCGCTCGCGCTTGGTGCGGACCACGTAGACGTCCTTGGTCGGCGCGACGTTGAAGTCGGCCCGCAACGGCTCCTGGCCCTCGGCGGGGACGGCCTCGAACTCGACGACGAGGTCCTCGGGACGGCGGGTGGCGGCGTAGCGACCACACATGGCTGGTCCTCCCGGCTGTCGGGCCGGCCCGGGACGGGCCCGCGGGACCGACTCTAGGCGGGCACGGGGACAGCGGGAGCGCGCTGCCGGACCCCGGGTGGAGACCCCGACGGGCAGAGACGAGGATCACGCGCGTGACCGCGACCCAGAACCCACCGCAGGAGCAGCCGAAGACCGCGAGCGAGTCCGCCGAGCGGCGCTACGCGACGGTCAACCCCTTCACCGGGGAGACCGAGAAGGAGTTCGACTTCACGCCCACCGAGGCCATCGACGGGATCATCGCCACCGCGCACGCCGCCTACCAGGAGTGGCGGCAGCGCCCGGTCGAGGAGCGCGCCGGCGTCGTCCGCCGCGCCGCGGAGCTCATGGACGAGCGCCGCGAGGACCTCGCCAGGCTCATCACCACCGAGATGGGCAAGCGGCACGAGGAGGCCACGGGCGAGCTCTACCTCTGCTCGATGATCCTCAAGTACTACGCCGACAACGGCCCGTCGTTCCTCGAGCCCAAGCCGATCAAGCCCCTGATGGGCAAGGGCGAGGCCGTCGTCGAGACGCAGCCGATCGGCGTCCTGCTGGCCATCGAGCCGTGGAACTACCCCTTCTACCAGGTGGTCCGCGTGGCCGGCCCGAACCTGGTGCTGGGCAACACCGTCATCCTCAAGCACGCCGAGATCACCCCGCAGTGCGCCGAGGCGATCGAGCAGCTGTTCACCGACGCCGGCGCCCCCGAGGGCGTCTTCACCAACACCTTCCTGCGGATCGCCGACGTCGAGCAGGTCATCGCCGACCCGCGGATCCAGGGCGTGACCCTGACCGGCAGTGAGCGGGCCGGCAGCGCCGTGGGCGCCCTGGCCGGCAAGCACCTGAAGAAGTCGGTGCTCGAGCTCGGCGGCAGCGACCCGTTCATCGTCCTCGACGCCGAGGACCTCGGCGCCACGGTGAAGGCCGCGACCATGGGCCGGATGCAGAACACCGGCCAGGCGTGCACCGCGTCCAAGCGGCTGATCGTCACCGAGGAGCTCTTCGAGCCCTTCGTCGAGGGCCTCAAGCAGGCGTTCTCCACCTTCTCCCCCGGCGACCCGGCCGACCCGTCGACGTCGCTGGCGCCGCTGTCCAGCGAGCGGGCCGCGCAGGACCTGCACGCGCAGATCCAGGACGCGGTCGACAAGGGCGCCACCGTGGTCGCCGGCGGCACGCGGCCCGAGCACCCCGGCGCGTTCGTCGAGGCGACGATCCTCACCGACGTCACCCCGGAGATGCGTGCCTACAGCGAGGAGCTGTTCGGCCCCGCGGCGGTCGTCTACAAGGTCAAGGACGCCGACGAGGCGGTCGCGCTGGCCAACGACAGCGCCTTCGGCCTCGGCGCCACGGTCATGAGCAGCGACCTCGACCGCGCCCGGGCGGTGGCCGACCGGCTCGAGGCCGGGATGGTGTGGATCAACCAGCCCACCGGCTCCTCCCCCGAGCTGCCCTTCGGCGGGATCAAGCGGTCGGGCTACGGCCGCGAGCTCTCCGAGCTGGCGGTGTTCGAGTTCGCCAACCGGCGGCTGGTCCGCACGGTCCCGGCGAAGAAGCAGGCCGCTCCCCCGGTCGGCGGCTGAGCGTGAGCGGCGTCGTCCGGACCGGGCAGGATGGTCTCCCGTGAGCCAGGTCTGGACGACGCCGCACCACCCGACCCCCGTGGACGCCGTCGTCCCGCTGCCCGGGTCCAAGTCGATCACCGCGCGGGCGCTGGTCCTGGCCGCGCTCGCCGACGGCCCGAGCCGCGTCGTGCGCCCGCTGCGGGCCCGGGACACCGACCTCATGGCCGCCGGGCTGCGCGCGCTCGGCGTCGGGATCGCCGAGGACGGCGCCGACTGGCTGGTCACCCCCGCGGAGCTGCGCGGCCCGGCGGAGGTCGACGCCGGCCTGGCCGGCACCGTGCTGCGCTTCCTGCCGCCGGTGGCCGCGCTCGCCGACGGCCCGGTCCGGCTCGACGGCGACCCGCGGCTGCGCGAGCGCCCGAACGCCGGGCTGATCGCCGCGCTCCGCGACCTCGGCGTCGAGGTCGACGACGGCGGTCGCGGCCGGGCGCCGTTCACCGTGCACGGCACGGGCGCGGTGCACGGCGGGGCGGTGACCGTCGACGCGAGCGAGTCCTCGCAGATCGTCTCCGGGCTGCTGCTGGCCGCCGCGCGGTTCGCCGACGGGATCGACCTCGCCCTGGCCGTCGGCGTGCCGTCGATGCCGCACGTGGAGATGACCGTCGCCGCGCTGCGCGAGCACGGCGTCGACGTCGGGGCCACCGACCGCGGCTGGCGGGTCGCCCCCGGGCGCCTGGCCGCGCTCGACCGCGTCGTCGAGCCCGACCTGTCCAACGCCGCGCCGTTCCTCGCCGCGGCGCTGGTCACCGGCGGGCGGGTCACCGTGCCCGACTGGCCGGCGGCCACCACCCAGCCCGGCGCGCAGCTGGACCGCCTGCTGGGCGCGATGGGCGCCGAGGCCGAGCGGACGCCGGACGGCCTGCGGGTCACCGGCACCGGCCGCGTCGCCCCGCTGGTCGCCGACCTGGGCGACGTCGGCGAGCTGACCCCGGTGCTCGCCGCGCTGTGCGCGCTGGCCGACGGGCCCTCGCGCCTGACCGGCATCGCCCACCTGCGCGGCCACGAGACCGACCGCATCCAGGCCCTCGACGAGGTGCTCACCGCCGTCGGCGCCCGCGTGCGGCAGCTGCCCGACGGCCTGGAGGTGGAGCCGGGCCCGCTCCGGCCGGCGCTGCTGGACTCCTACGCCGACCACCGGATGGTGCACGCCGCCGCCGTCCTCGGCCTGGCCGTCGGCGGTGTGCGGGTCTCCGGGCCCGAGGCGGTCACCAAGACGCTGCCGGACTTCCGCGAGCGCTGGGCGGGCATGCTCTCCGCGACCGCGGGGGTGGCCTCCTGAGCCGCCGCCACGACAGCCGCTCGGACGAGGACGACGTCCGGGTCCGGCCCAGCCGGCGCGGCTCCCGACCGCGCACCCGCACCCGGCCCGCGCACTCCGACGCCGTCCCCGGCCTGGTGATCGCCGTCGACCGCGGCCGGATGACCGTCCGCATCCCCGGTCCCGACGGCGTCCCGCTCGAGGTGACCGCGATGCGCGCGCGGGAGCTGGGCCGGCACGGCGTCGTCGTCGGGGACCGGGTGCGGCTGGTCGGCGACACCAGCGGCCGGCCGGACACCCTCGCCCGGATCGTCGTCATCGAGGACCGGACGACGTCGCTGCGGCGCACCGCCGACGACACCGACCCCACCGAGCGGGTCGTGGTGGCCAACGCCGAGCAGCTCGTCGTCGTCACCTCGGTGAGCGACCCCGACCCGGCGCTGGGGTTCCTCGACCGCTGCCTGGTGGCCGCCTACGCCGGCGGGCTGGAGCCGCTGTTCTGCCTGACCAAGACCGACCTGGCCAGCCCGCAGGCGCTGCTGGACCGCTACGCCGGGCTGGACGTCGGCGCGGTGCCGGTGTCCCGCGAGACGCCGCTGGACCCGCTGCTCGAGCGGCTGGAGGGCCGCACCAGCGTGTTCGTGGGCCAGTCGGGCGTGGGCAAGTCGACGCTGGTGAACCGGCTGGTGCCCGACGCCGACCGGGCCACCGGCGAGGTGACGAAGGTCGGCAAGGGGCGGCACACGTCGTCGTCGGCGGTGCTGTTCGACCTGCCCGGCGGCGGCACGATCGTCGACACCCCCGGCATCCGCTCGCTGGGCCTGGCGCACGTCACCGCCGACGACGTCGTCGCGGCCTTCGACGACCTCGCCGAGGCCGCCGTCGACTGCCCGCCCGGCTGCGGGCACTCCGCCGACGACCCCGACTGCGCGCTGGACGCCTGGGCCGCCGACGGCCCGCCCGGCCGCGCCGAGCGGCTGGCCAGCGTGCGGCGGCTGCTCGACGCCGTGGGCCAGCTCGGCCCCGGCTACTGACGGGAGGTCACCCATGGACCAGCAGGTCCACTTCCTGACCCTGGCCACCGCCGACCTCGACGCCGCGCGGCGGTTCTACGTCGACGGCCTGGGCTGGACGCCGCTGCTCGACGTGCCCGGCGAGATCGTGTTCTTCCAGGTCGCCCCGGGCACGGTGCTGGCCTTCTTCGAGACGGCGAAGTTCGCCCAGGACCTCGGCACCGGGCCCGCCCGGCCGGAGGTGTCCGGGCTGACGCTGGCGCACAACGTCGGCGACCGCGACGCGGTCGCCGCGCTGTGCGAGCGGATGGCCGCCGCAGGAGGCACCGTGCTCACCCCGCCCGAGGAGGGCGCCTTCGGCGGCGTCTTCCACGCGCTGGTGCGCGACCCGAACGGCGTCGTCTGGGAGATCGGGCACAACCCCGGCTGGTCGGTCGACGCCGACGGGACCGTGCGGCTCGGCTAGCCCCGCCCCGCGCGGCGGAACAGCTCGTCGGGCAGCGGCTCGTCCACCGCCTCGATGCGCAGGTCGTGCGTCTCGCCCGCGAAGGTGCCGTCCAGCGCCTCCGCCCACACGCAGACGCCGGTCCGCACGTCGAGCCGGACGAGGTGGGTGGTCGGGTACTCGACGCCGTCGGGGACGCTCCCCCACTCGGGCTCGTCGACCCGGCGGCTGCGCAGCAGCGGGCAGCAGCCGCAGCGCGGCTCGTACCGGTCGGTCGGCGCGACCAGCGCCTCCCAGGCCGGGCGGCCGGCGTGCTCGACCTCGCGCAGGCCGTCGACGGTCAGCGCCGGCCCGGCAGGCGCCCCGGTGTCCGGGTCGAGACCGTCCGCGAGCTCCCGCGGCCGCAGCTCGGCCACCCAGCGGTAGTCCTGCCACATCGGGTCGTCGCCGGCGCCGGACTCCCGGACGACGCCGAGCAGCCGGCCGGCGGCGTCCTCGACCCGGAGGCGGTCCGGCCGGCGCAGCCAGGCGCGGAGCCGCCCGGACCACGTCCACGCGCGGCGCCGGCGCTCGGTGAACCGCAGCGTCGTCCACCGGTCCGGGGAGGACCGGGCGAGCGCGCGGAAGGCGTCGGCGTCGGGCACGCCCGGCAGTGTGGCGCCGCGGCCGACCACCTGTCCTCCGGGTACTCGTGCTCTGCACACAGGTGTGTGCAGAGCACGAAGGAGTCCGCCCTAGGTGTCTCCTCCGCGTGCTCGTGCTCTGCCTACGGGAGTGTGCAGAGCACGAGCGTCCGGTCAGGAAGGTGTCAGGGGTCGACGTCGACCCAGCCGCCGGTCCGCCAGTAGAGGCCGGCCGCGCGGGACAGCAGCCCCTCGTCGACCAGGTAGCGGCGCAGCGCCGCGGTGTCGGGGTGCCAGACCGCCAGCAGCGCGTTGACCTCGCGCTCGGGATAGCGGACGCCGACGTCGAACACCCGCACCACGTGCTGGAGCACCAGGCGCCGCTTGCTCTGCTGCGCCGGGATGGTGGTCAGCCGGCCGTCGCGGATGAACGCGGCGAGCACCGCGGACTCGGCCGGGTCGTCCGACAGCGGCTCCGGCGCGGGCGCCGCCTCGGCCGCCGCGCGGGCGGCGGCGCCGAACCGGTCGGTCAGCAGCTCGAGGTCGTGCCCGTCGCGGCGGACCAGCCCGGCCCGGGCGAGCCGGCGGGCGGCGAGCGCGACGTCCCTGAGCGACAGCCCCGAGGCCGCGGCGACGTCCTCGATCGTCCCGGCGCCCAGCGCCAGGGCGGCCACCACCTTCAGCCGGGTGGGGTCGGCCAGGAGCCCCACGATCGTCGCCGCGTCCATCGCCTCGACGGTATCCGTGCATCGGAGCACGTGGGCGGGGGTAGCGGCACCGGCATGGTGAGCCCCATCGACCTCCAGAAGGCCCTCAAGGGCATGGACTACCCGGCGAGCAAGGACCAGATCCTCGAGCACGCCGAGGGGGCGGACGAGGAGGTCCTCGACGCGCTGCGGAAGATCGCGGACGGGGAGTACGAGGGGCCCAGCGGCGTCAGTGCCGCGGTCTTCGACTGACCGCCCGCTAGGTTCGGTGCCCATGACACCGGGCCGGGACTTCACGGGGGACATGCACCTGGCGCACGTGCTGGCCGACCAGGCGGACTCCATCAGCATGGAGCGGTTCCGGGCCCTCGACCTCACCGTCGAGACCAAGCCGGACCTGACGCCGGTCACCGACGCCGACCGCGCCGTCGAGGAGCAGCTGCGGATCACCCTCGCCCGGGCCCGCACCCGCGACGCCGTGCTCGGCGAGGAGTTCGGCGTCACCGGGCACGGCCCGCGGCGCTGGGTGCTCGACCCGATCGACGGGACGAAGAACTTCGTCCGCGGCGTGCCCGTGTGGGCGACCCTGATCGCGCTGTTCGACGGCGACGAGGCGGTCGTCGGGCTGGTCTCGGCGCCGGCGCTGAACCGCCGCTGGTGGGCGGCCAAGGACGTCGGCGCCTGGACCGGGCGCCGGTTGGAGTCGGCCACCCGGTGCCACGTCTCCGGCATCACCGACCTCGGCGACGCGAGCCTGTCCTACTCCAGCCTGTCCGGCTGGGAGGAGCGCGGCCTGCTCGACGGCTTCCTCGACCTCACGCGGTCGGTGTGGCGCACCCGCGCCTACGGCGACTTCTGGAGCTACGTGCTGCTGGCCGAGGGCGCGGTCGACGTCGCCTGCGAGCCCGAGGTGTCGCTGTGGGACCTCGCCGCGCTCGACGTCATCGTGCGCGAGGCCGGTGGGCGGTTCACCGACCTCACCGGCGCCGACGGCCCGGCCGGCGGCAGCGCCCTGGCCACCAACGGCGCGCTGCACGAGGCCGCGCTGGCGCACCTGCGCCTGCCCGACCCCGCTGCCCGGTGACGACGGCGGCCCCTCCCGATCCCGGGGAGGGGCCGCCGTCGCGTCGTGGCTCAGGCCGTGGGCCGCGGGCCCCCGCCGGTGCCGCGGCCACCGGTGAACCGGCGGCGGGCGTCGTCGATCCGCGCCCTGGTCTTGGGGTCCTTCGCCAGCTGCTGGGCCTTGGCCGACACCTGCTTGAGGGTCTGCTGACCCTTCGGGCTGCGGGCGAACTGGGCCACCTTGTCGAACACCGACGCCATCTCGCGTGCCTCCTCTCGCCGGGGCCCGTGCTGGGCCCTCCTGCCGGGATCAACGGTGCCCGGACCGGCTCCGTTCCATGCGGCCGGTCAGGCCCGCCGCGGCTCGACCGGCAGGCCGGCGCCGCGCCCGGCCAACACCGCCGCCCCGACCGCGGACGCGCTGCGCAGCGGCAGGTACGTCACCGGCCGGCAGAGCAGGGCGGCGAGGGTCTCCCGCACCAGCGGCGCGCGTCCCCCGCCCCCGGTCAGGACGACGGGACCGTCGGGCACCTCCCCCAGCAGCCCGGCCGCCGCGGCGACGGCGGACAGCACCCCCTCGACGGCGGCCCGGGCGAGGTCGGCGCGGGTGGTGCCGGCGCCCAGGCCGGACCAGCCGGCGCGGTCCCCGGGCCCGGCCACCCCGCCGCGCTCGGCGGTGAGGAACGGCCGGAACACCGCTCCCCCGGCCCCCGGCGGCGACGTCGCGGCCAGGTCGAACAGCGCGGCGGGCGGGACGCCGAGCACGCCGGCCACCCAGGTCCACGCCGAGCCGCCGTTCTGCAGCGCGGCCATCGCGTACCAGCCGTCCTCGGCGTCGGCGTAGCCGTGCACCGGCGGGTCGTCGGCCGGTACGGGCGTCCAGCCGGGCCGCAGCACCTGCGCGCCGGTACCGAGGTTGACCTGCAGCCCGCTCGTCGTGCCGGCCGCGAGCAGCGCCAGCGGGGTGTCCCCGCCGCCGACGACGACCGGGACCTCCGCCCCGCCGAGCACCGCCGTCCCGGCCACCTCCGCCGAGGGCCGCACCGCCGGGAGCAGGCCGGGCGGCACCCCGGCCGCGGCCCGCGCGGCGGCGGACCAGCCGTCGGCGACGACGTCCCACAGCAGCGTGGCCGAGGCGTCGCTGCGGTCGGTGACGCGCGGGTCGGTGCCGGGCAGCAGTGTGGCGCGGAGGGCGTCCTTGGGCAGCAGGACGGCGGCGGCGCGGTCGACCAGGCCGGGCCGGTGCGCCGCCAGCCAGGCCAGCACCGGGCCGGTCATGCCCGGCACCAGCGGGTTGGCCAGCGCGGCGCGGTCGGGAGCCGGCAGCGCCCGCCACCGGCCGACCTCCGCGGCGGCCCGCCGGTCCGGCCACAGCACCGCGGGCGCGAGCGCGGCGCCGGCGTCGTCGACGAGCACCGTGCCGTGCATCTGGCCGGACAGGCCCAGCCCGTCCACCGGCCGGCCGCCCAGCGCGGGCAGCAGCCGGGCCAGGGCGTCGTCGAACGCCGCCCGCCAGGTGCCGACGGCGCACTCGGCCCAGCCCTCGTGCGGGCTGTCCACGGGGTAGCCGGCCTCGGCCTCGGCGACGGTGCCGCCGTCCTCGTCCAGCGCGACGAGCTTGAGCCCGCTGGTGCCGAGATCGGCACCGAGCAGGACGGCGCTCACCGTGGGCCGTGCGCGAACCCGCCGGAGCGGCCGGTGCGGTCGGCCAGCAGCCCGGCCAGCGTGCTCAGCGCGATCTCCGCCGGCGCCCGGGAGCCGATGTCCAGCCCGATCGGCCGGTGCACCCGGGCCACCTCCTCCGGCGGGACGCCGAGCGCGGCCAGCGCCGCCACGTGGGGGCCCTCGTGCCGCGGGTTGCCCATGACGCCGACCCAGCGGACCCGGCGGGCCAGCGCGTCGCGCAGCACCTCGCCGAGCTCGGGACGGTGGTGGTCGGTGACCACGACGTCGGCCCGGTCGAGGTCGAGGGGGTCCTCGAGGTCGGCCAGCGTGCGGGCGCCGTCCCCGCCGGCCGGGTCGACCAGCGCGGTGCGGAAGCCGAGCTCGGCGCCCCAGCGCAGCAGCACCTCCGCGACCGGCGAGGCGAACACCGCGACCAGCACCCGGTCGGTCGCCGGGGCGGCCGGCGCCCCGTGCGCGACGCCGCAGGCCGGGTCGCTCACGCGGCGCGCTCCGGGCTGTCGCCGTAGGCGTACCCGGCGTCGGCGTACCGGCCGCCGACGGCGACCCCCGGCGGGGCGATCTCGCCGAGCCGCGCGAGGTCGTCGGCCGACAGTTCGACGGCGAGCGCGCCGGCGTTCTCCTCCAGGTAGGACCGCCGCTTGGTACCGGGGATCGGGACGACGTCGGGGCCCTGCGCGAGCACCCAGGCCAGCGCCAGCTGCCCGGGCGTGCAGCCCTTCTCCGCGGCCAGCGCGCGGACGGCGTCGACCAGGCGCAGGTTCGCCGCGAACGCCTCCCCGGTGAACCGCGGGTGGGTGCGCCGCCAGTCGTCGTCGGCGAAGTCGTCGGGGCTGGTGATCGCGCCGGTGAGGAAGCCGCGACCGAGCGGGCTGAACGGCACGATGCCGATGCCCGCCTCGCGCGCGACACCCAGCACCTCCGTCTCCAGGTCCCGCGTCCACAGCGACCACTCGCTCTGCAGCGCCGCGATCGGGTGCACGGCCACCGCCCGGCGGACCGACGCCGCGGACGCCTCCGACAGGCCCAGGTACCGGACCTCGCCCTGCTGCACGAGCTCGGCCATCGCCCCGACGGTGTCCTCGATCGGCACCCGCGGGTCCACCCGGTGCTGGTAGTAGAGGTCGATCACGTCGACGCCGAGCCGGCGCAGGCTGGCCTCGGCGCAGGCGCGCACGTTCTCCGGCCGGCCGTCGATGTCCATGCCCCCGCGGTCGTTGCGCCTCAGCGAGAACTTCGTCGCCAGCTGCACCTCGTCGCGCCGGTGCCGGATCGCCTCGCCGACGAGCTCCTCGTTGTGCCCGTCGCCGTAGACGTCGGAGGTGTCGAGGAAGGTGATCCCGAGGTCGAGCGCGCGGTGGACGGTGGCGATCGACTCGTCGCGGTCGGCGGCGCCGTACATCTGGCTCATGCCCATGCAACCCAGGCCGAGGGCGGAGACGACCAGGCCGTCCCGGCCGAGGGTCCGGGGAGACGCAGGAGAGGTCATGCCCGCATCCTCGTCCCGCCGCGAGCGGCCCCGCCACCGGCCGTTTCCGGTCCGGGTGCCCGGGTAGCCGCCCGGACGACCGAACCCGGGAGGACCCCATGAGCGCGCGCCCCGCCCGCCGCACGGCCCGACTGCTCGGCCTGGCCAGCCTCGGCCTCGGCACCTCGATGCTGGCCTCGCCCGCGGCCGTCGCCCGCTTCGCAGGCGTCGACGACTCCCCCGTCGCGCTGCCGGTGGTCACCGCCGTCGGCGCCCGGGAGCTCGCGCACGCCGCCGGCCTGCTCGCCGGCCGGCCGGGCTGGGCGTGGACCCGCGTCGCCGGCGACGCCGTCGACCTGGCCGTCATGGGCGTCGCCCTGCAGAACCGGCGCGGGGAGCGGGAGCGCCGGCTGCGCAACGTCGTCGTCGGCGCCTCGGTGCTGGCGGCGCTGGACCTGCTCACCGCCCTGCGCTCCCGGCGGCGGCGGACATCGGCGCCCTCCCTCACCCCGGTGACCCGGCCGACGACGGGGCTGGTGGCCCCGATGATCGACGTCCGGCCGGCGCTGGCCGGCGAGCCCCGGCGCCCGGTCGCCCCGGCCCCGGACGCCGGGTAGGGCTCAGCCGCGCGCCAGGCCGTCGACGCGGGCGACCTCCTCGGCCGACAGCGCGAAGCCGCCGACCTCGAGGTTGGCGCGGATCCGCTCCGGGGTGGCCGACTTCGGGATCACCACCACGCCGTGCTCGACGTGCCAGCGCAGCACCACCTGCGCCGGGGTGACGCCGTGCGCGTCGGCGACCTCCCGCAGCACCGGGTCGCCGAGGTCGGTGTTCTTGAACGGGCTGTAGCCCTCGAGGACGACGCCGCGCTCCCGGTGCCCGTCCTCCACCGCCGGGTCGTACAGCGCCGGCGCCCAGCTCACCTGGTTCACCTGCGGAGTCACACCGGTCGCCCGGGTCAGCCGGTCCACCGCGTCCAGGGAGTAGTTGCTGACCCCGACCGCCCGTGCCCGCCCGTCCTCGCGGGCGGCGACGAACCGCTCCCACAGACCCTCGTCGGAGCTGCCGGGCGGCCAGTGCACCAGCCACAGGTCGACCGCGTCGAGGCCGAGGGCGTCCAGCGACGCCGCCAGCGTGCGGTCGGCCCGGCCCGCCTCGCGCGGCGGCAGCTTGGTGGTCACGAAGACCTCGTCCCGGTCGACGCCGGAGTCGCGCAGCGCCCGGCCGACCTCGGCCTCGTTGCGGTACATCGTCGCGGTGTCCAGATGCCGGTAGCCGGCGTCCAGGGCGGTGCGGACGGCGTCGTAGCAGGTGCTGCCGGTCATCTGCCAGGTGCCGAAGCCGAGCAGCGGCATGCTGCCGCCGCCGGCCAGCGGCGCGGACGGGAGGGGCGCGGTCATGCCGCAGCCCTGCCCGGGCCGGCGGGCGGCGACACGCGTCCTGAGCGGACGGACCCGGTCAGGAACCCGTCGCCGGCGGGCGGCGGCCCGGGGGCGGACGGGACGGCGGCGCGGCCGGGAAGCCGGCGGAGTGGTGGGATGGGACACACGGCGCCCGCCCGGAGCGCCGGCGAGGAGGTCCGCGTGCAGTACGCCGAGTCCGTCGTCGACCTGATCGGCGGCACCCCGCTGGTCCGGCTGTCGAGGGTCACCGCCGACCTCGGCCCGGACGCGCCGCTGGTGCTGGCCAAGGTCGAGTACCTCAACCCCGGCGGCTCGGTGAAGGACCGGATCGCCGTGCGGATGGTCGACGCCGCCGAGGCCAGCGGGGAGCTGGAGCCCGGGGGGACGATCGTCGAGCCGACCAGCGGCAACACCGGGATCGGCCTGGCGCTGGTCGCCCAGCAGCGCGGCTACCGCTGCATCTTCGTGTGCCCCGACAAGGTCAGCCAGGACAAGATCAACGTGCTGCGGGCCTACGGCGCCGAGGTCGTCGTCTGCCCCACCGCCGTCGACCCGTCCGACCCGCGGTCGTACTACTCCGTCTCCGACCGGCTGGCCCGCGAGACCCCCGGCGGCTGGAAGCCCGACCAGTACGCCAACCCGGCCAACCCGCGCTCGCACTACGAGACGACCGGCCCGGAGATCTGGGAGCAGACCGAGGGGAAGGTGACCTGCTTCGTCACCGGGGTCGGCACCGGCGGCACGATCAGCGGCATCGGCCGCTACCTCAAGGAGGTCAGCGACGGCGGGGTCCGGGTCGTCGGCGTCGACCCCGAGGGGTCGGTGTACTCCGGCGGCACCGGCCGGCCCTACCTGGTCGAGGGCGTCGGCGAGGACTTCTGGCCCGAGGCCTACGACCGCTCGGTCGCCGACGAGATCGTCCCGGTCTCCGACGCCGACTCCTTCCGCATGACCCGGCGGCTGGCCCGCGAGGAGGGGCTGCTGGTCGGCGGCTCCTGCGGGATGGCCGTCGCCGGCGCGCTGCGGGCGGCGGAGGAGCTGGGTCCCGACGACGTCGTGGTGGTGCTGCTGCCCGACGGCGGCCGCGGCTACCTCAACAAGATCTTCAACGACCGGTGGATGGCCGACTACGGCTTCCTCGACGTCGCCACCGGCGAGACGGTGGGCGAGCTGCTCGCCGCCAAGGACGGCGCGACGCCGGTGCTGGTGCACACCCACCCGAACGAGACGGTCCGCGACGCCATCGACATCCTGCGCGAGTACGGCGTCAGCCAGATGCCGGTCGTGCGGGCCGAGCCGCCGGTGACCGCCGGCGAGGTCGTCGGCTCGGTGGACGAGAAGGTGCTGCTCGACGCGCTGTTCGCCGGCCGTGCCTCGCTGTCGGACCGGGTGGAGAGGCACATGTCCGCGCCGCTGCCGATCATCGGCTCCGGCGAGCCGGTCAGCGCCGCGGTGGCCGAGTTCGGCGAGGCCGACGCGCTCGTGGTGCACGTCGACGGCAAGCCCGCGGGCGTGGTCACCCGGCAGGACGTGCTCGGCCACCTGGCGGGGGTGACCCGGTGACCGGGCTCGACGGCTTCGACACCCGCGCCATCCACGCCGGTCAGGACCCCGACCCGGCGACCGGCGCCGTCGTCGTCCCGCTGCACCTGGCCACCACCTTCAAGCAGGACGGCGTGGGCGGGCTGCGGAACGGCTACGAGTACGCCCGCAGCGCCAACCCGACCCGCGACGCCCTGCAGCAGCTGCTGGCCTCCCTCGAGGAGGGCACCGCGGGCCTGGCGTTCGCCTCCGGCCTGGCCGCCGAGGACACCCTGCTGCGCACCGTGTGCCAGCCGGGCAGCCACGTCGTCCTCGGCGGCGACGCCTACGGCGGCACGTTCCGGCTCATCTCGAGGGTCGTCTCGCGCTGGGGCGTCGAGCACACCCCCGTCGACCTCAACGACGCCGACGCCCTGCGCGCGGCGATCCGGCCCGGCGCCACCCGCGTGGTCTGGTGCGAGACGCCGACCAACCCGCTGCTCACCATCGCCGACATCGCGCTCACCGCCGAGGTCGCCCACGAGGCCGGCGCGCTGCTCGTCGTCGACAACACCTTCGCCAGCCCCTACCTGCAGCGGCCGCTGACCCTGGGCGCCGACGTCGTCGTGCACTCGACGACGAAGTACCTCGGCGGGCACTCCGACGTCGTGGGCGGCGCGCTCGTCGTCCGCGACGCCGACCTCGCCGAGCAGCTGGCCTACCACCAGAACGCCATGGGCGGGGTGTCCGGCCCGCTGTCGGACTGGCTGGTGCTGCGCGGGATCAAGACCCTCGGCGTGCGGATGGAGCGGCACCAGACCAACGCCGCCCGGATCGCGGAGTACCTCACCGGGCATCCCGGGGTGTCCCGCGTCCTCTACCCCGGCCTGCCCGACCACCCCGGCCACGACATCGCGGTCAAGCAGATGTCCGGCTCGGGCGGGATGCTGTCGTTCCGGCTGGCCGGCGGCGAGGAGGCGGCGCTGCGGGTCTGCGAGCGGGCGCGGCTGTTCACGCTGGCCGAGTCGCTGGGCGGGGTCGAGTCGCTGATCGAGCACCCGCACCGGATGACGCACGCCAGCGCGGCCGGCTCGCCGCTGGAGGTGCCGGGCGACCTGGTGCGCCTGTCGGTGGGCATCGAGGACGTCGACGACCTGCTCGCCGACCTGGAGCAGGCGCTGGCCTGAGCGTCAGCGCGGAAGGGTCAGGATCTTCGGGCCGCCCTCGGTGACCGCGACCGTGTGCTCGACGTGCGCGGCCCGGCTGCCGTCGGCGCTGCGCAGCGTCCAGCCGTCGGCGTCCACCCGGTAGTCGTCGCTGCCGCCGGCGAGGAACCACGGCTCGATCGCGATCACCAGCCCGGCGCGCAGCGGCACGCCGCGGCCGGCCCGGCCCTCGTTGGGCACGTGCGGCGCCTCGTGCATGGTGCGGCCGACGCCGTGCCCGCCCTGGTCGGTGTTGATGCCGCAGCCGCCCGCCCGGCCGACCGCCCCGATCGCCGCCGAGACGTCGCCCACCCGGTTGCCGACGACGGCCGCCGCGATGCCCGCCGCCAGCGCGCGCTCGGCGGTCGCCACCAGCGCGAGGTCCTCCGGGCGCGCGGTGCCGACCGGGAAGGTGACCGCCGAGTCGCCGACCCAGCCGTCCAGCGTGGCGCCGGCGTCGACGCTCAGCAGGTCGCCGTCCTCGAGCTCCCGGGTGGTCGGGATGCCGTGCAGGGCGACGTCGTTGACCGACAGGCAGACCACGCCCGGGAACGGCGGGGTGGTCGCGTGCGGGGCGTAGCCGAGGAACGGCGAGGTGGCGCCGGCGTCGGCGAGGACGTCGCGGGCCACCGCGTCCAGGCGGGTCAGCCGGACGCCGGGGGCGGCCGCGGCGCGGACGGCGGCGAGCATGTCGGCCACCACCGCCCCGGCGGCCCGCATGGCCTCCAGCTCGCCCGGCGTGCGCAGCTCGATCATCGTGGTCCTCCCGGGATTGGTATCCCGGTATTACTATCACGCCATGGTACGACCGCCGCTGAGCCCCGAGGAGCGCGAGCGCGGCCGCCGGCTGGGCGCCCTGCTGCGGGCCGCCCGGGGCGACCGCTCCCCCGCCGAGGTCTCCGCCGCCTCCGGGGTGAGCCTGGAGGCGCTGCGGAAGATCGAGTCCGGGCGGGTGCCCACCCCGGCGTTCTTCACCGTCGCCGCGCTGGCCCGCGCGCTCGACGTCCCGCTCGACCGGCTGGCCGCCGACCTCACCGCGCCGGGCACCGGGGCCGCGCTCTCCGCCTGAGAGCGCTCAGTCGGCGATCGACAGCGCCCCGGTCGGGCACTGCTGCACGGCGTCGCGCGCGGCGTCCCCGTCGTCCGGCGTCTCCTGCAGCACCCGCACCGCGCCGTCGTCGTCGACCTCGAAGGCGTCCGGGGCGAGCAGCTCGCACTGCCCCGAGCCCACGCACAGCTCGCGGTCCGCGGCGACCCGCATCAGCGGGTCCCGCCCAGCCGGGCCGGCAGCCGCTTGAGGCCGTTGACGAACGAGGACGCCAGCCGGTCGGGCGGGCCGGTGACCTCGAGGTCGGGCAGCTGGTCGAAGATCGCCCGGAAGGTCACCTGCAGCTCGCGGCGGGCCAGGTGCGCGCCGAGGCAGAAGTGCGGACCCTTCGAGCCGAACCCGACGTGCGGGTTGGGGTCGCGGCCGACGTCGAAGCGCTGCGGGTCGGCGAAGACCTCGGGGTCGCGGTTGGCCGCCGCGTAGAACAGCAGGAACTTCTCCCCGGCGGTGAACCGGTGCCCGCCGACCTCGCCGTCCTGCGTGGCGGTGCGGCGCATCCAGGTGACCGGGCTGACCCAGCGCACGACCTCCTCGACGGCGGTGCGGTCCAGCGAGGGGTCGGCGGCCCACCGCGCCCGCTCCTGCGGCCACTCCGACAGCGCCAGCAGGCCCTGGGAGATGGCGTTGCGGGTCGTCTCGTTGCCGGCCACCAGCAGCAGGATGAAGAACGAGGCGATCTCCTGGTGGGACAGCCGCTCGCCGTCGACCTCGGTGGTGACCAGCGCGGTGGTGAGGTCGTCGCGGGGCTCGGTCACCCGCTCGGCGGCCAGCCGCTCCATCAGCGCGGCCATCTCCATGCCGGCGGTGAGGAAGGCGGTCAGCGGGTCGTCGTTCTCGATGAGCTCGGGGTCGCCGCCGGACAGGATGACGTTCGAGTTGGCCAGCACCGCCGGCCGGTCGGCCTCGGGGACGCCCATCATGTCGCAGATGACCCGCAGCGGGATGGGTGCGGCGATGTCGGCGACGACGTCGACGACGCCGCCGTTCGCCTCGGCCGTCGCCCGGGCCCGCGCCAGGACGTCGTCGACGACGGCACGTACCGAGTCCAGGGTCCGCTCGAGCATCCGCGGGGTGAACGTCTTCGAGACGATCCGGCGGATCTTGGCGTGCCGCGGGTCGTCCATGCTGATCAGCGAGCCGTAGAACTCGTTCAGCTCGGCCGGGACGTCCTGCATCGACACCGCGCCCTCGCCGGAGCAGAACACCGCCGGCCGGGAGCTGATCGCTTCGAGGTCGGCGTAGCGGGTGACGGCGTGGTAGCCCGGGCCGGCCGGGATGCCGGGGAGGTCGGGCTCGGCGAAGAACGCGAAGGGGCGCTCCCGGCGGAGCCGGTCCAGGGCCGCGTGCCGCTCGGCCGGCGGGCGGGTCCACCAGTCCCGGTCGGACAGGTCGACGCCGGACAGGTCGACGCCGGACAGGTCGACGCCGGACAGGTCGACGCCGGCGGGGTCGACGACCTCCGCACCGGGCTCCGTCTGCGGGATCGGGGCCTCGACGCTCACGGACGACCTCCTCGCCGAACGGTCAGCAGTGACCGTCAACCTAGAGAGGACGCCGTGTGACAGGCAACACACCCGCGCACGTGCCGCGCGGCCGCCGGCGGGTCAGGCGTCGCCGCGGTCGACCAGGTCGCCGTACTCGGGGTGCCGCTCGATCCAGCCGCGGACGAACGAGCAGCGCGGGACCACCGTCTCCCCGCGCGACCGGACGTCGTCCAGGGCCGCCCGGACGAGCCTGCCGCCCAGCCCGGACCCCTCGGCGTCGGGGTCGATCTCGGTGTGGGTGAAGACCACCTGCGCACCCCGGCGGGAGTAGGCGGCCAGCCCCAGCAGGCGGTCGCCGTCGCGGATCTCGTAACGCTCGGACTCGGGGGCGTCCTGCACCGTCGGCTCCATGCCGTTCCGCAACCCGGCGGGGGTCCGCCCTGTTCCCGCCGGCGACCGCTGTCCCCGCCGACGACCCCAGGACGCGACGAGGGCCCCGGAGCGTCTGCTCCGGGGCCCTCGTGCCGTGGTAGCGGGGACAGGATTCGAACCTGCGACCTCTGGGTTATGAGCCCAGCGAGCTACCGAGCTGCTCCACCCCGCGTCGGTAGGACCCACTGTACACGCCTCTCCGGGGCCGCTGCGGGGGGTGTGGGCAGCGCCACCCGGGTAGGACCGCCGGGACCGGGTGAGCCGCCGCCCGGCAGCGCTCCGGCCCCCGGAGGCACCCGATGACCGCGAGTACGGGCAACCAGGACGTCGTCGAGATCCTCACCACCGACCACCACGAGGTCCTCGACCTTGTCGGCCGCATCCCCGCCGCCGACCCCGCCGAGCGGCGGGACATGGCCGACACCGTGATCGCCGAGCTGATGCGGCACTCGGTCGCCGAGGAGATGTTCGTCTACCCGGCCGTGCGCGAGCACCTGCCCGACGGCGAGGCCGCGGTCCAGGACGACATCCAGGAACACCAGCAGCTGGTGGAGGTGATGAAGGAGCTCGAGGACGTCGACTCCGCCGACCCCCGGTTCCTGGAGACCCTCGGCCGCCTCGAGCAGGTGCTGCGCCACCACGTCTCCGACGAGGAGACCGAGCAGTTCCCCCAGCTGCGCGCCCGGCTGAGCCCGGACCAGCTCGTGGAGATCGGCCGGAAGGTGGAGGCGGCGAAGAAGGCCGCGCCCACCCGGCCGCACCCGTCGGCGCCGCACAGCGCGCTGTTCCACAAGACCGTGGGACCGGGCGTCGGGATGGTGGACCGGCTCCGCGACGCGCTGACCGGCCGGTCGGACAACACCTGAGGCACCGGGCCCCGGCCCTCCGGCCGGCGGGCCGGGGCCCCGCACGGTGTCGGGGACCTTGTCCGCCGTCGGGCGCGGGAGGACGCTCGACCCGCGGCGATGCCGCAGGGGCACCGCCGCCGGTCCGAGAGGGGGGCGGCATGTACGCCCGATCCACCACCATCCGCGCCAACCCCGGCTCGCTCGACGACGCGATCGCCTACGTACGCGACGAGGTGTGGCCGGCCCTGCAGGACATGGACGGCTGCGTCGGCCTGTCGATGCTGTGCGACCGGGAGTCCGGCCGCTGCATCGCGACGTCGGCGTGGGAGGACCAGGAGGCGATGCGGGCCAGCGCCGAGCGCGTGCACCCGATGCGCGAGCACCTGAGGGAGCGCTTCGGGACCGGTGAGGATCTCGAGGTGCAGGAGTGGGAGATCGCCGTCCTGCACCGCGAGCACACCGCCGGGGACGGCGCCTGCGCACGGCTCACCTGGAGCCGCGGCGACCCGGCCCGGGTCGACCAGATCCTCGAGGTGTACCGCACCACCCTGATGCCGCGGCTCCAGGAGCTGCCCGGCTTCTGCAGCCTGAGCCTGCTCGTCGACCGGGACAGCGCCCGCGCCGTCGGCACGGTCGTGTTCGAGGACCGTGCGCACCTGGAGGGGACGCGGGACCAGGCGCGCAGGCTGCGGGAGGGCGCAGTCGACACGATGGGCATCGACATCCTCGACGTCGCCGAGATGGATCTCGTGGTCGCCCATCTCCGGGTGCCCGAGACCGTCTGACCCCGGGCACCCCAGGGCGCGGAACGGGCCCCGGGCCCCCCCCCCGCGCGGGGGGGGGCGGGGGGCTGGTGGTTT